>CAZGDE010000084.1:5522-12369 GCA_964524315.1 uncultured bacterium | reverse complement strand
GCAGAAGAACAGCGCCAGAGTGAAGCCCGATTTCGCTCGTTGATCACAGCCACGTCTCAAATTGTTTGGACAACGAATGCGAACGGGCAGGTACTAGACGATTCGTCCAGTTGGCGAGCCTATACAGGACAAACCTTTGCAGAGTATCAGGGGGCTGGCTGGTTGACAGTGATCCATCGGGGCGATCGGGAACATGCAGCGCAGCAATGGGCACGAGCCATGATCACGCAGAGCCTTTATGAAGTTGAGGCTCGTTTGCGTTCCGCTGCAGGGCATTACCGCTACTTCTGTATCCGGAGTGTTCCAGTTCTAGCAGATAATGGCAGTATCCGTGAATGGATTGGTACCTGCACCGATATTCACGATCGCAAACAGGCTGAAGCTGCCCTTGCGGAAAGTGAAGGGAAGTTTCGCTATTTAGTTGAAAATGCGACTGATCTGATCTGGTCTTCTACCTTAGAAGGGACGCTGACGTACCTTTCTCCCCGATTTCAGTCAATGACGGGCTTTGATCCCACAGAGTTTGTAGGGCAATCCCTGGCACCCCTGGTGTATCCTGACCATCTCTCTGACTGTCTGGCATTTCTGCAACGGGTTCTGGAAACAGGTGAACAACAAAATGGTTTTGAGTTTCTGCATCAACGTCAAGATGGGAGTTGGTTCTGGGTCTCCAGCAATGTTTCCCCGATTAAGCATGAAAGCGGTGAGATAATCGGCTTTCAGGGAATTTTGCAGGATGTTGACGATCGCAAAAAATCGGCAATTGCGCTCCAAGAAAAGGAAGCGCGTCTACGACAATTCATTGAATATGCACCGATTTCAATTGTCATGTTTGATCAGGCAATGCATTACATGGCGGCCAGTTACAAATGGTTGGAAGAATACAACCTGACCCATGACATCGTCGGACGCTGTCACTATGATGTTTTTCCTGAAATTTCGACTGAGTGGAAGCAGATCCACCAACGCTGTTTGGCCGGGGCGATTGAACACCGGGAAGAAGACCCATTTCCTCGTCAAGATGGTTCTGTCGAATGGGTGCGGTGGTCATTACGCCCGTGGTATGTGACAACGGGTGAAATTGGCGGCTTAATCATGTTTAGCGAAAACATTACTGAACGCAAAGAAGCAGAACTGGCTCTCCGTCAAAGTGAAGAGCAGTTACAGGCTATTCTCGACAATTCGCCAGCGGTGATTTATATGAAAGACACGCAGGGACGCTTCATCACGGTCAATCGTCAATTTGAAACTCTTTTCCATACTCAAAGAACGGCGATCGTTGGTAAACGTAATCGTGAATTGTTTGATCCAAATCTGGCTGCTATTTTTGATGCTAACGATCGCAGGGTATTGGAAGCTGGCGTACCAATGCAATGGGAGGAAAGCGCTCCCCATGATGATGGGATGCATACCTATCTTTCGCTCAAGTTTCCCCTGCTGACACCTGACGGTCATCCCTACGCGCTATGTGGCATCTCAACCGATATTACCGAGCGTAAACAAGCCGAGGTTGCGCTTGAACAAGCCAAAGATGCTGCGGAAGCGGCAAATCGGGCGAAAAGCGAGTTTCTGGCGAATATGAGTCATGAATTACGGACACCGCTTAACGGTGTGATTGGTTATGCCCAAATCCTGCAACGGACTAAAACTTTGAATGAAGAAGACCGATCGCGGATTGAGGTAATTCATCAGTGCGGTACACACTTGCTGACATTAATCAATGACATTCTCGACTTATCGAAAATCGAAGCCCGCAAAGTTGAACTCCAGCCAACTGATTTCCATCTACCCGCCTTTTTACAGGGTGTAGCGGAAATGTGTCGGATTCGGGCCGAACTGAAAGGAATTCACTTTCAATATGAATCTGCACCGGAATTACCAATGGGAATTCGGGCTGATGAAAAACGACTGCGACAGGTTTTGATCAATCTCTTGAGTAATGCGATCAAATTTACCGATAGCGGTAGTGTCACCTTTACGGTTAGCTTTGCCAGCGAAGAAAAAATTCGCTTTGCGGTGCAGGATACAGGTATTGGTATTTCTTCTCCTAATCTCCAGGCTATCTTTCAACCATTCGAGCAGGTGAGCGGTACCAGGCGGCAATCGGAGGGAACGGGTCTGGGACTGGCCATTAGCCAGGAAATTGTGGAATTGATGGGTAGTACGATTCAGGTACAGAGTGAGGTTGGTGTTGGTAGTATTTTCTGGTTTGATGTGGAGTTGCCCGAAGCCGACGAATGGGTGAAAACGGCACAAGCCGATCGCCACGGCCAGATTATTGGCATCAAAGATCGCCAGCCTAAACTGCTTGTCATTGATGATAAATGGGAGAATCGATCGGTGATTTCCAATCTACTCAGTCCCATTGGGTTTGAGGTTCTGGAAGCACGGGATGGTAATGATGGTTGGCACAAGGTACGAGAATTTTACCCTGATCTTGTGATTACGGATCTATTGATGCCGTCCGTCGATGGGTTTGAAGTAATTCACCAGATCCGTTCGTCTGAATCATTTAAAGACCTGATTATTATTGTTTCCTCTGCAAGTGTGTTTGAGGCAGATCAGTACCGTAGTATTGAGGCGGGTGGTAATGATTTTCTGCCTAAACCCGTATTGGCGGCAGATTTACTCCAAAAGTTACAGAAGCATTTGCAACTGGAATGGATTTACGAAGAACAGGAGCCAGTAAGCAAGGCAGAAATGGAGTCAGAGGTCTATGTAGCACCACCGACAACGGAACTAAACGCATTATATGAGTTAGCCATGAAAGGTAATTTCATTGGTCTTGCGAAACGCGCTGTGTTGTTGGAACAGATGGATGCCCAATACAGTGCCTTTGCCAAAAGAATTCACCACCTGGCCAAGGGATTTCAAGACCAGAAGATTCTGGCACTCATCCAAACGTACCAGTAGCCAGTGCCCCCTGGATAGTGCGAAACAGCAGTATGAATTGGCACGAAGTTGCAATTCCTCCAATGCTTAATTCATCCCCGTAATCAGCAACACCCTCCCTTTTCTCAAGGGCGAGAATAACGGATGAACCGGTGATTTAGCAGTAACGGGAATCAAACGTTACCTGAAAAAGACTGAACACAATCAGTTATTCAATTAGTGACAGTTATTCATTAGTGACACGTGAGTACCATGAATCGAGCCATTGATCAAACTGCAATCGTTCTCATTGTTGATGATAATGCTGCCAACCTGGGTGTCCTATCCGAAACGCTGGATCAGGCGGGGTTAGAAGTTTGGGTTGCACAATCCGGGAAAATTGCTTTAGAACGGGTCAAATATGCTCTGCCCAATCTGATTTTGCTGGATGTGATGATGCCGGAAATTGATGGATTTGAGACCTGTCGCCAACTGAAAGCGGATCCAGTCACCAGAGATGTGCCCGTCATCTTTATGACAGCTCTGTCGGATACGGCCAATAAAGTTGAAGGGTTTCAACTGGGGGCAGTGGATTACATTACGAAACCATTTCAGCAAGAGGAAGTGTTAGCTCGTGTCCAGTTGCACCTCAAACTGGCTGATCTCTCTCAGAAATTGGCAGAGAAGAATGCTCTGTTGGCACAGCAGGTCGCAGAAACTAATCAGGCTTACCGTGAATTACAACAGATGCAACTGCAACTCATCCAGAACGAAAAAATGTCAGGGTTGGGGCAGATGGCAGCCGGGATCGCCCATGAAATTAATAACCCGGTTAATTTTATTTATGGCAATCTCTCCCATGCCAAAGAGTATATAGATGATGTGATGGGGCTGCTTCATTTGTATCAAACGGAATATCCCAATCCCACTTCTCGAATTCAGTCAGAACAGGAAGCGATCGACCTTAGTTTTATTCAAACTGACCTATTAAAGTTATTCAATTCCATGACGTTGGGAGCGCACCGGATTCAGGCAATCGTTAAATCGATGCGGATTTTCTCACGCATTGATGAGTCTGATGCCAAAGCAATTGATATCCATGAGGGTATGGATAGTACGCTAACGATTTTGTATCACCGCCTGAAGGCCACATCCGATCATGCCGCGATCGAAGTTGAGCGCGATTACTGTCAACTGCCCCTCGTTGAATGTTATGCGGGGCAACTCAATCAGGTATTTATGAATATTCTGTCGAATGCGATCGATGCCTTAGAGGAATACAATCAACAGCGAACCTTTGAAGAGAGCGCAAGAAACCCAAGTAAAATTCAAATTCGAACTGAGATCACAGGTGACAACTGGGTCACGATTCGCATCGCTGATAATGGCCCAGGAATTAGTGAAACGGTAAAAACAAAACTGTTTGAGCCCTTCTTCACCACGAAACCGATTGGTAAGGGAACGGGTCTGGGCCTGTCGATCAGCCACGAAATCATTGTCGAGAAGCATAGCGGTAAGCTTTACTGCCACTCAGTTCCCGGTCAGGGAACTGAGTTTGTCATTGAAATCCCCATTATGCAGGAAAAATATTGCGCTGCCTGAGGCATGAATCAGCAACACCGATAGTCAAGCAGGATGCGAATGGAAAGCTTTATGCTGGGAATCAGGTAAAACTGAGATCTCATCGATGAATCAAACTCAAGAACGTCCGAAAATCGTCGTCGTTGGTGCCGGATGGGCTGGCTTAGGCGCAACCTACCATCTGGCCCAACAGGGATACGATGTCACATTGTTGGAGGCAGGCGGCTATCCGGGTGGACTGGTCGCAGGTTGGAAAACAGCACAGGGGCGATCGGTCGAAGCGGGGATTCATGGCTTCTGGTATCCCTACCGCAATATTTTCTCTCTGGTGAGGCAATTAGGTTTAGATCCTTTTACCGCTTGGACGCGCTCCTCCCAGTATTCTCCGGCGGGTTTGGAGGTAGAGTCACCCATTTTTCAACAGGAACCCCGGCTACCGACACCGTTGGGGACGTTCCTGTACACCCGATTTAAGCGACTGCCCTTGAGCGATCGCCTCTCTGCCCTGCCCTTACTCTACACGCTCGTTGATTTTGATAACTCCGATGCAGCATGGCGACGGTACGATCCGGTGACGGCCCGCGAGCTCTTTAAACAGTTTGGTGTCTCTGCTCGTCTCTACAAAGAATCATTTGAGCCAATGTTGCTGGTGGGGCTGTTTGCACCGGGTGAACAGTGTTCTGCTGCTGCCGCACTGGGCATGTTGTATTACTTTATCCTGGCTCACCAACCCGACTTTGATGTGGTATGGTGTCGCGGGACGGTGGGAGATATGATTTTTCGTCCCTGGGTTCAACAAATTGAGCAGGCGGGTGGACGGGTGCTGACCCAGCGGCGGGTTACAGATCTGCTGGTTGATGCTGTGCCCAACGGCAATGCAAAGCCTCGGGTGACGGGTGTTGTCTGTGGTGGCGAAGTATTTGAAGCCGATGCCGTAATTTTTGCGGTTGGGGTGACTGGTATGCAGAAAATTGTGAGTAATAGTTCAGTGCTCCGACAGTTTCCTGAATTCTGTAACCTGATGAATTTAGGGGCGATCGATGTGCTGGCAACCCGGCTCTGGTTTGATCGCAAAGTGAAAGTACCCCTTCCGTCTAATGCTTGCTTTGGGTTTGATGCCACAACGGGTTGGACATTTTTTGACCTCAACACGTTGCATGATGAATGGCAGGATGAACCGGGTAGCGTCATTGAGGCAGACTTCTACCATGCTAATCAACTGTTGCCTATGGATGATCAAGAGATGATTGCCAAAGTGCATCGAGATTTGACTACCTGTGTGCCCCAATTTCGCGATGCCAAAGTCATTGATAGTAGTGTTGTTCGCTTGCCGAAAGCGGTAACCCACTTCTCTCCAGGCAGCTACCAATCTATGCTACCGGGGCAGACGAGCTTAGCCAATGTGTTCATGAGTGGAGACTGGATTATTACCCGTCATGGCTCCTGGTCGCAGGAAAAGGCATATGTCACGGGGCTGGAAGCGGCTAATCGAGTGATTGCTCAGTTTGGTGTTGGTACACTGGCTCAAATAGTGAGTGTGGAACCGGATGAACCCCATATCGAATTAGCGCGAATACTCAATCGTACCGTGAGAGATTGGACAAGTTTTGTTTTACCGAATCCTTGGCTACCTTAAAGGCTGATTTGTATCCAGGATTCATGGCTGTTTTTTCTCCACAATTGCATTGAATCCCCACAATTGAATTTCCACAATTCTGTTTGTAAAAAGTTGGTGTATAGATACATGCTCGGATGTAATTGTAGGAGCATTCAATTGAATACCTCGCAAATCTTGAAAATCTTTCCGAGGGAGGGTGTTGCTAACCTGCGCTTCCTTCTAATGTAGGAACGTTCGGCTTTTTGTATGGGGAACTTAAATACAGTTGCATACACAACCTATGTCCTCCGAGAGAGTAATAATGTGCCACGGTAGGTTGCAAAATAGCAGTAAAACACTTCTATGCCAGGATTCGGGCGATTTGTGGTAAAGCTGATATGATCCTAGAATTGGTTAATTGCTCTACACAAAAAATTGCTTCCGTGACCATAATTTAATCTCTCTCAAAGCTTCCAACTGGGTCTTAAGCATGTCAACTCACCGGACTGTTCTTGTAATTGCTGACTCTGAGTCTGTGGATGGCAGCTGTGGGCACCAATTACAACAGGATGACAGCTTTGCCTACAAGGTTCTAACTGAGAAATACAATAAATCAGCGTTTTCGCTATCTCAATCAGTGTCTCAATCACAACAGATTGATGGCATTGTGTTAGAGTGCCACCTGCCCCATTCCAATAGCATTCAGCTACTGCGTCAGCTAAAAGCTCAAATGGGCGATCGCTGCCCTCCCATTGTGGTGATTGATCGTGACGATACCGAGTTGGTAATACGGGCATT
>CAZGDE010000084.1:0-5512 GCA_964524315.1 uncultured bacterium | reverse complement strand
TTCAAAAATGGTGCAGCGGATTATTTAGTAAAAGACCGCATGACCTCCGCCGATTTGCGGCAGGCGATGCGAAGTGCGATCGACAATGCCGATTTGCGGCGGAAACTGCAAAGCAGCCAGGAGCAATTTCAAACTTCCGTTGAGAATATGCTGGACTGTTTCGGCATTTTCTCGGCCCTGCGGGATAAGTCTGGGCAAATTTTTGACTTTCGGATTGATTACCTTAACGAGGCCGCATGTCAAAACAATTGCCTGCCAAAAGAGGCGCAGATTGGGCGGCGATTATGTGAAGTGTTGCCGGGTCACCGCGAATCGGGTTTGTTTGATGAGTACTGCCATGTGGTGGAAACGGGCGAGCCGCTCATTAAAGATTCGCTGATCTATGATGATACTTATGGCGATCGCCTCCTGGTACGGGCCTTTGATATTCGGGCGACTCGCTTAAACGATGGTTTTGTGGCCTCCTGGCGCGACATTACCGATCGCAAACAGTTAGAGGTAGAACTCCATCAAACTGTAACGGCTTTGCAACAGCACCAACGCAAGCTCCAACGGCTGATTGATAATGCACCCGTTGGGATTGCTATTGGTTTGCCAGACGGCAACCTGATGGCAATGAATGATGCGATGTTGCGGCTATACGGTTCCACGCGTGCCGAATTTGAACAGGGCTTGAGCTGGCGTGATTTCATCCCTCCAGACCAGATTGAGCAAACTGAACAGTTGATCAAGCAATTACACCACCAGGGATTTCTGGCTCTGCAAGAGACTGAGCGAGTACATGCTGATGGCAGCCGCATTCCCATTCTGTTCAGTGGGATGAAGTGGCTCGACAATAGTGATGAATATGTCATTTTTGCGGTTGATGTCAGTCAGCAGAAGCGGGCGGAAGCTGCCATTCAACAACTAAACCGGGACTTGACCCAACGGGTTTTAGAACTGCAAGCGTTGTTTGATCTCGTGCCTGTAGGCATTGCGATCGCCACTGACCCAACCTGTACCCGGATGCAGAATAATGCCTATCTGCGACGGTTGTTATCAGTGGAGCCTGGTAACAACATCTCGAAGAGTGCCCCGACGGAGGAGCAACCGCCCTATCGGGTTTTTCAGAACGGCCAGGAGATATCCCCAAACGATTTACCCATGCAAATGGCAGCCCGGTTGGGGGTTGATGTCCTGGATGCAGAATATGACATTCTGTTGCCGGATGGAACGGTTCGCCAACTGTTGTCCTACGCCACGCCCCTCCAAGACGACCAGAATCATATTCAAGGGGTCATCGGAGCCTTTTTAGACATTACGGAACGGAACCGGGATGCAGAGGCGTTTAAAGTTAGCCAGCAGCGCTACCGCGAGTTAGCTGAAGCGATGCCCCAAATGGTGTGGACGGCAGATGTAACCGGGGCTGTCAATTACTGGAACCAGCGCTGGTACGAGTACACCGGCTTGAGCGAAGCGGCGTCAATGGGTTTGGTAGGAGCGAACGTTGTGCATCCGGATGACCGCGATCGCACGTTGACCCGCTGGAATGAGGCGATCGCGCATCAGTCATTGTTTGAAATTGAATACCGCTTGCGTCAGTATGACGATGCTTATCACTGGTTTATTTGTCGCGCCATTCCCACCCGTGATGAACAAAACCAGGTAACTGGTTGGATTGGCACCATTACCAACATTGATGCCATCAAACGGAGTGAGGCGTTGGTGCAGCAGAGTGAGCAACAACTCCAACGCCAACTGGCCGAGATTGAGGCCATTTACCAGTCTGCACCCATTGGTTTGAATGTTTTGGATTCGGATCTCCGGTTTGTGCGGATCAATCAACGTCTGGCAGACATCAATGGACTACCCATTGAAGCTCATATTGGGCGGTCAGTACGAGAACTATTTCCCGATCTGGCGGATACAGTCGAGCAACTTTTGTACCCCATCCTGCAAACGGGAGAACCACTACTAAATGTCGAAATTCAGGGTGAAATGCCAGCTCAGCCGGGTGTACAGCGCACCTGGTTAGAACACTTTTTGCCCCTGAAGGCGGGAAATCAGGTTGTGGGTATCAGCACCGTTTGTGAAGAAATCACCGAACGGATCCAAATAGAAGCGGCTTTGCGCCAAAGTGAAGAGCGCTTCCGCAACATGGCCGACAATGCGCCCGTCATGATCTGGGTGACTGACCCTATGGGTTACTGTACTTATCTCAATCGGGGATGGTATGACTTTACGGGACAGACTGAGGCATTGGGCCTGGGGTTTGGTTGGCTTGATGCGGTTCATCCCGACGATAGCGAATCCTCTAAGACCATTTTTCTCAACGCGACCCAGCGGCAGGAGGCGTTCCGGTTAGAGTATCGGTTGCGCCGTTGGGATGGGGCATACTGCTGGGCGATCGATGCCGCGAGTCCCTGGTTTGATGCTGATGGTAAATTTCAGGGATATATCGGTTCGGTGATTGACATTAGCGATCGCAAGCAAGCAGAAGAAGCGTTACGTCTCTCGGAAGAACGCTACCGCACGCTGTTTGAGACGATGACCGAAGGCTTCTGTGTCGTGGAGATGCTATTTGATGACGACAACCAGCCCATTGATTACCGGTTCCTGGAGATCAACCCGGTCTTTGAGCAGCAAACAGGACTCAAACAGGCAGAGGGCAAAACCGCCCGTCAGTTATTGCCCGATCTGGAACCCTACTGGTTTGAAATTTATGGCAAGGTTGCCCTGACGGGTGAACCTGTCCGGTTTGAAAATGGCTCCGATGTGATGAACCGCTGGTTCGATGTGTCGGCTTTTCGGATTGGGCCAGCGGGCAGCCGCAAAATTGCCATCCTATTCAAAGATGTTAGCGAACGCAAACAGGCCGAACGGGAACTTCTGGAGGGTGAAACTCGTTTCCGTACCCTGGCCGATAATATTTCCCAATTTGCCTGGATGGCAGATGAAAATGGGCAGATCTTCTGGTACAACCAGCGCTGGTTTGACTATACGGGAACCACTCTGGATGCCATGCAGGGTTGGGGGTGGCGGCAGGTGCATCATCCAGACCATGTGGAGCGGGTTGTCGAAAAAATTAGTCGCTGTTTTGCCACGGGTGAAACCTGGGAGGATATTTTTCCCTTACGGGGGCGGGATGGTCAGTATCGCTGGTTTCTCTCCCGCGCCATTCCTGTGCTGGATGAGCAGGGGAAGGTATTGCGCTGGTTTGGCACTAATACGGATATTACCGATCGCCAACAGACGGAGAATGCTTTACGCCAGAGCGAGGAACGCTATCGGTGTTTGGCAGAACTGATCCCGCAACTGGTCTGGACATCCAATAATGAAGGTACATTACTCGATGTCAATGGCCGCTGGATAACGTTTACCGGGTTAACCCTGGAAGAGGCTCATGCGGCAGGTTGGGAACGGGTTGTTCATCCGGATGATATCGCGGTTTTAGGTGAACAGTGGGCGGCAGCCGTGCGACAGGGTACTGTTTATCAGGCTGAAGGTCGAATGCGACGGGCCGATGGCACCTATCGCTGGTGTTTGCACCAGGCCGTGCCGCAGCGGAATGAACAGGGGCAAGTGGTCAAATGGTTTGGCACTGCAACGGATATCGAAGCCCAAAAGCAACTGGAGCTTGATCGCGATCGCCTCTTACAACAGGAGCAAACGGCACGGGAAGCGGCGGAACGGGCTAACCGCATCAAGGACGAATTTCTGGCAGTCCTTTCCCATGAGTTGCGATCACCCTTAAATCCCATTCTGGGGTGGTCAAAGTTATTACAAACCCGCAAACTAGATGAAACTCAAACCCTGGCGGCCCTCGCCACCATTGAGCGGAACGCCAGAGTCCAAACGCAACTCATCGATGATCTGCTGGATGTGGCCAAAATCCTTCGGGGTAAATTGACGCTGACTCAAACCTCGGTGAATCTGGCTACTGTGATTGAAGCGGCGATCGAAACAGTGAAAACTGCTGCAGTTTCGAAAGCAATTTCGCTATATTCTGTCTTGCCAAACATTGGGCAGGTGTTGGGTGATACTGCCCGCCTGCAACAGATTGTTTGGAACCTGTTATCGAATGCGATTAAATTCACGCCTGGGGGTGGGCGGGTCGAGGTGATACTGGAACGGGTCACGGGTCATGGGCCACTGGTTATTGGTGAGAGAGCTCAACCATCCTCCCATACCCATTGCCCAATTACCTATTATGCTCAAATCACCATCACCGACACTGGTAAAGGCATTACTGCCGAATTTCTGCCTCACATTTTTGAATCGTTCCGCCAGGAAGATGCCTCAATTACACGCAAATATGGGGGATTAGGTTTGGGATTGGCGATCGTCCGGCAATTGGTTGAAGCGCATGGCGGTATGATTACCGCGAACAGTTTGGGTGAGGGCTTGGGAGCTTCTTTTACGGTGCGACTACCCCTGCTGGATGATGCACCTGTAGCTCAACCAGTGGAGGAAGTGCCTCAAAAAGATCTCAATTTGATGGGAGTACGGGTTCTGGTGGTTGATGATGACCCCGATGCCCGTGAGCTATTAACAGTCCTACTGTCCAGATATGGTGCAGACGTATTGACTGTTATCTCGGCCTCGGAAGTACTGGAAAATTTGACTGCTTTCCGACCCGATGTGTTAATTAGCGATATCGGTATGCCAACAATGGATGGCTATACGCTGATCCAGCAGATTCGCGATTTACCTGCTGAACAGGGTGGCCAAACTCCGGCGATCGCCCTGACTGCCTACGCCAGAGAAGGTGACTATCAGCAAGCGATGACCAGTGGTTTTCAACGGCATGTAACCAAACCCCTCGAACCGGAACAGTTAGTTCAAGCGGTTTTAGCGTTGGCACCTTGGAATGGGAATTAAATATAGCATCCTATTTGACAGATGAGAAAGCTTGAGAGGACGTCATTCGTCACGGGTTTTCCCAAATGACGTAATGTGCAACTAAGTTGCTCTCATCCCCCCTTTCTCCTGCAGGAGAAGGCTTTCAGACGTTTCCTGTTATTTCTCCCGCTGGGAGAGTGTGAGGGTGTAGCGTGCTTCCCGCTGGGTGTGCAGTGATGGTAGGCATTTGAGAAAAGTCGCACATACGGATCAGTGACCAATCACAATGACCTTTGGCAGCTATTGGGCGTGCTGCAACAACCGTGTGAAGTTGGTTAGCTTGCATAAAAAAGGCCAGGTAGATGGCTACCTGGCTTTTGTTTGATGGTTATGTATCATTCATCCTTAAGTTACATAAACATTGTGGAAAAGTTGTGGAGGTGACGTGCAGGGTTTATGGGTGTCAGTGGCGGTTCCAGTTCCAGTGGCACCGACGAAATCCTGAGTAAAGCGGCGGATGAAGCAGCAACTAAGGTTGTTAGCCAGTTGAAAACCCGATTGTAAATCCAAACTAAGATGCAAAAGACAAGAGCGCGAGAGGGTTTACATCCTCTTGCGCTCTTGTCTTAAAGTTAGGCAATGGGTGTTAGAGGGGGGTAATGTTGACGATTTTGGCACCGAGGCGGGAGAG
>CAZGDE010000083.1:14426-20366 GCA_964524315.1 uncultured bacterium | reverse complement strand
TGCTGGGTCTAGTACCTGCGACCCAGGGCAGTGCCCTGGTGAACGGTAAACCCTTGATGCAGCAATTAGATCGGGTCGCCTACGTACCGCAGCGATCGCAAATTGACTGGACCTATCCTGCAACCGTTTGGGATGTGGTCATGTTGGGACGGGTGCGTAAAACCGGCTGGTTCCGTCGTTTTTCTGCCCCCAGTCGCCAGGTAGTCGCCGCCGCATTAGAGCGAGTTGGCATGAGTCAATACCGCGATCGCCCCATTGGGCAACTTTCCGGTGGGCAGCAACAACGGGTCTTCCTGGCGCGGGCCCTGGCGCAGGAGGCAGACATTTTCTGTTTTGATGAACCCCTGGTGGGGATTGATCAGAAAACGCAGGCAGTGATCTTTAAAGTCTTTCGTGAACTGGTCGATGCTGGTAAAAGCGTACTGGTGGTGAACCACGACCTGGGCGAGTCGATCACCCATTTTGATGATTTAATTCTGCTCAATACCGATCTGATCGCCAGTGGTTCCCGGCAACAGGTATTGACCCGTGAGCATCTGCACCGCGCCTATGGTGGGCAGGTCGCCTTTTTTGCTGCCTAACGTCCATGCTGAATACTCTTATCGAACCGCTCCAGTACGGTTTTATGCAGCGATCGCTCATGATCGCAATTATCGTTGGTTTGATCTGTGCGGTGGTCGGCAGTTACCTGATGGTGCAACGGCTGGCATTGTTAGGGGATGCCATCAGCCATTCAGTGTTGCCGGGGTTGGCGATCGCCTTCATGCTGGGTGCCAATATCTTCATCGGGGCCTTCATTGCTGGAATTATCAGCACAATGGCAATTGCCTGGATTCGAGCGCGATCGCCCATCAAGGAAGATGCCGCGATGGGAATCGTGTTCTCTGCCTTTTTTGCGTTGGGGATTACGCTGATTACGCTGATCCAGAAAGAGAACAAAATTGACCTGAACCATTTCCTGTTTGGCAACATTCTCAGTGTCACAGCCGAGGAAGTGGTGGAGACAGCGGTGATTGGGGCGATCGTCCTCATCGTGGTCGTTGCCCTCTATAAGGAATTACTGTTTTACACCTTTGATCCCTTAGGGGCCCAGGCCGCTGGATTGCCCGTCAATCTGCTCAACTTTGGACTGATGGTACTCATTGCCCTGACCATTGTTGCCAGCATGAAAGCAGTAGGTGTAGTACTGGTGTTGTCCCTTTTGATTACGCCTGGAGCAACGGCTTATTTACTGGTAAAACGCTTGAGCCAGGTGATGATATTGGGCGCTGTGATCGGCATTGTCTCCAGCATCAGTGGGATGTATTTGAGTTATTTCTACAACTTGCCATCGGGGCCAGCGATTGTGTTGGTGGTATCTGGTTTCTTCTTGCTAGCGTTTTTGTTCAGTCCCAGTCAGGGAATTTTAACCAACCCGGCACCGCAAACGGGTACCCCTCCCATCTGGCGGGAGTTAAGAGCATTGGTTGGCAAGAAAGATTAGGGCATGACCATTACAGTGCATGTTTGCCCTACATAGCAGCCAGGGACTAACCGATCGCCTCTGCAAAGGGGTTCAGCCGAACGCCCCTACAAGCAGACATATTTTACTTTCTAGGGTTCATCCTCCCTGCGATTCTTGTTGTAGCAGGGAGGATATTTGACAATGAACAGAAATTTGTCGTGTTTGCGGCATTGATGGGGCACGCGATCGCGGGAAAGTGATGCATTTATCTATCCAGTGATCCCCGTACCCTGTAACCTTGAGCCTATAAGCTTAAATTTACTTCGACCTACCTGAAATTCTATGAATGCTCCGGGAACTAAACCTGCGCTCTCTCACTGTCGGGTCAGTGGCATTTTGCTACACCCGACCTCGTTACCCAGTCCTTACGGGATTGGCGATTTGGGGCCGGGAGCATACCACTTTATCGATTTCCTCGCTGGCACGGGGCAGCAAGTCTGGCAGGTTCTACCTCTGGGCCCCACCGCCTTTGGGAATTCCCCCTATATGTGTTACTCAGCATTAGCGGGCAATCATTTTCTGATTAGTTTGGATTCTCTCCGCGATCAGGGCTTGCTGCACCATGATGATTTTGCCGGGATGCCACAGTTTGCCGCTGACAAGATCGATTATGACAAGGCGATCGCGTTCAAAGTGGCACTGCTGAAAACAGCCTGTGAAAATTTCAAAGCGAATGCTTCCACCCAACAGCGCTATGAATTTAACCAGTTCTGCGAAAAGAAGGCTTACTGGTTAGATGATTACGCCCTATTTATGGCGCTCAAAGAAGTAAAGGACGGTGCTAGCTGGCATACCTGGGAACCGGAATTGGCAAAGCGCGACCCCGAAACCTTAGAAAAATATCGCCTGCGCCTACCGGGTGAAATCTTCTTCCAGAAGTTCTTGCAATACGAATTTGCCCGGCAGTGGTCAGCCATCAAACAATACGCCAACTTGCATGGAATCTACATTATTGGCGACATCCCCATCTACGTTGCCCATGACAGTGCGGATGTGTGGGCACGACCGGAAAACTTTTCGCTGGATGTACGCACGGGTGAACCGGCAACAATGGCAGGGGTACCGCCCGACTATTTCAGTGCGACGGGCCAGTTGTGGGGCAACCCCACCTACAACTGGGGACGATTAAAAAAGACTAACTTTGCCTGGTGGATCGAGCGCTTCCGCACCCTGCAAGATTATGTGGACTACATCCGAATTGACCACTTCCGAGGATTTGAAGCCTTCTGGGCAGTTCCCAAAGGGGAAAAAACTGCCATGCGGGGCAGATGGGTGAAAGCGCCCGGTGTCGAGTTCTTTGAAACATTGCGGCAGGAATTGGGCGAACTACCGATTCTGGCGGAAGACCTGGGTATTATCACACCGGAAGTCGAAGCATTGCGCGATCGCTTCGACTTCCCCGGTATGAGGGTCTTACACTTTGCCTTTGGCTCCAAACCGGACAACTCGTTCCTGCCCTTCAACTATTCCCGGAACACGGTGGTCTACACGGGCACCCACGATAACAACACCACCCTCGGTTGGTTTGAACATGACCTGAACGATTACGAACGCACCAATGTACTCAACTATCTGGGGGGGGTGAGTGAACAGGGTATTCACTGGAGCATGATCCGGTTGGCCCTCAGTTCCATTGCTAACCTGGCCATCCTGCCGCTGCAAGATCTGCTTGGTGTAGGACAGGACGGGCGCATGAACTTCCCCGGTATTGCCGAAGGGAACTGGGCATGGCGCTATCAGCCGGAACAGTTGACGACGGAAGTGCGCGATCGCCTCGCAACGTTGACCTGGCTATTTGGACGCGCTCCGGGACGGTGGAATTAACGGCACAGGGTTACTCCTGCCCCTTTCCTTTCGCTTCATTTTTTTCCTGTTGCCTTACCTCTTTTTCCGCTTCCCGTTGTTGTTGTTCCTCCTGTTTCTTTTGTGCTTCCCACATCTGCTCTACGGCTTTCTGCTCCGCTTCCTGTTGTTGTTCAACGGCTTTGGGGGCGGGTGCCTCGGATGGAGGCACACTGGGGGTGGGCGATGCAGGCGCTGGCGGCGTTTCTATCGCACTGGGGGAGACGTCCGGCGAAACGGCAGGGGACTCGCGTGCCGGGGCTTCGCTTGAGGGAGATGCGATCGCGGTGGGGGAAGGCGTCGGGCTGGGTGACGGAGAAGCCTCTGGAGAAGGTTTAGCGGGAATAGATTCGCGTGCAGTTGGCAGCGGTGTCGCGGGTGCTGGGGTGACACTGGTAGCTGGTGCGGGAGTGGGCGATGGCACCGTACCCGCCTCTGGTTCAGATGGTTGCTGCGGTTGTGCCAAAATCGCACCGACCACAACCAATGCTGCCAATGCGGCTGCACCGATCGCCAAGCCTGTTAACCACGTGGGTCTGTCTGCTGGCGGCGCGATCGCAGACCTGACCTTAGCTTGCACCACCGATCCAGGCGCAACTGGCAGGGTGGCAACCGGGCGAGTGGTGCCAACCATTGCTGCTTTGCCAATCGATCGCACATCGGTTAGTAGCCTTAACCAGGCATCGACACTGGTGGGGCGATCGCTGGGTTCAACTGCCATGCCCCGGATCACAGCCTGGTTGGTGGCGGCACTAATGTCGGAACGGAGATCACGGGGAGCGGGGAGTGGTTGGCGATCGCGCAGCACTGCCGCAACGGGAATTTGAGCGGTGAGTAAGGTGTAGAGGGTTGCCGCCAAACCATATACGTCTGTAGCGGGCGATCGTACCTCCTGCTGTATGTATTGCTCAATGGGGGCATAACCCGGTGACACCAGACTCGTGTGGGTTTGCGCCTGCCCGGGAGAAAATTCCCGGGCGATACCAAAATCAATGAGAACGATCTGATCCGTTCCCTGACGCAGAATCAGGTTTTGGGGTTTAACATCGCGGTGGAGTAACCCATTCCGGTGAACCACTTTCAGGGCATCCCCAACCTGCCGGATGTAATGGAGGGCGATTGTTTCGGAGAGGGGGCGGTCAGGTAGGACGACGGTATCGAGTGTTTGCCCCGGTACGTAGTCCATCACAATAAAGGGCAAACCATCTTCCGTAAAAAAGTCGATGACCCGCACGATATTGGGATGAACGCACAGTGCCAACCGCTGGGCTTCTGCCTGGAAATGTTGTTGCGATTGCCAAAAGTTCGGATCGTGGCGGAATGAGGCATCCAGCGTTTTGACAACAACTGTTTGGCCGAGGGAGTGAAAGGTTGCCTTATAGGTCACACCAAACCCACCTCGACCCAGTTCTTGTTCGAGCGTGTACCGATTATTCTGTAAATGTTTGCCAACCAGAATTCCCATAGGGTGCCTAGGCAATACTCTCACCAGGATTGCAGGATCTATCAAGTTTAACTATTGCAGACTGATAGTCGTCACCGATCGTTTCATCGTGACACTATTATGGGGTGAAAATCCTCTATCTCTGGAATTGGGCTGGCGACAAAACCTTGCACTGATTGAAACAGGTGGTCGGGGAGATGCAGGCGATCGCAGGGGCAGATTTAGCGCACTCTCAGGTTACTGACCTTCATTTGCCGACAAAAACCTACCCCTACAGGAGTTTTATTCAACCACGGGACCTGCTGCCACAATTTCCGCACTGGCCTGACTGCTGAACTGCTGGAAGTTTTTGGCAAACTGTTTGGCCAGGTCACGGGCCTGACGATCGTAAGCAGCCGGATCGCTCCAGGTCAGTTTGGGATTGAGGATCTCGTCGGGTACACCGGGTACGTGGTCGGGTACCAGTACCTTAAAGATAGGATGGGGCGTGTACGTCACCTTGTCCAGGTCACCATTCAGGGCAGCCGAGACGAGCGCGCGGGTGTGTTTGATCGACATGCGCTCACCCACCCCATAGGGGCCACCTGACCAGCCCGTGTTGACGAGGTAAACGTGGCATTCGGGGTGTTGCAACAGGCGATCGCCCAACATGTCTGCATAAACGGTGGGTGATAGCGGGAAGAAACACTGTCCAAAGCAGGCAGAAAAAGTACTTTGGGGTGTCGTAATGCCCCGTTCTGTACCGGCTAATTTGCTGGTGTAGCCTGCCAGGAAGTGATACATTGCCTGCTCACGGGTAAGACGGGCAATGGGCGGTAACACGCCAAAGGCATCCGCAGTCAGGAAAATAATCGCTTGAGGATGGTTCCCCATTCCCGACGCAATACTGTTGGGGATGAACTCTAGCGGATAGGCAACGCGGGTATTTTCGGTCAGGCGATCGCTGTTGTAGTCGAGTGCGCGAGTTTCCGGGTTCATCTCGACGTTTTCCAGGAGGGCACCAAAGCGAATGGCTGACCAGATCTGGGGTTCATTTTCTGGTGACAGGCGAATCGTCTTGGCATAGCAACCGCCCTCAAAGTTAAGCCCACCCTCGATAGCTACGCGCTGTTCGTCGTCGCCAATGAGTTGGCGATCGGGGTCTGCCGAC
>CAZGDE010000083.1:0-14416 GCA_964524315.1 uncultured bacterium | reverse complement strand
TTTTTCCGGTTCCCGATAAGCCAAAGAACAGAGCAGTATGACCATCAGCGGCAATGTTAGCGGCTCCATGCATGGGCAACACATCCCGATGGGTCATCACATAGTTGAGCAGGGAGAAAATAGACTTCTTCATTTCCCCGGCATAGTAGGTGCCACCAATTAATACAATCCGGCGGGTGAGATGCACCACAATGTATGCCTCACTGTGCAAACCATCCGTTTCTGGATTACCGCGCAAACCGGGCAGGGCGATGACGGTAAAGTCGGCATGGTGCTGACTCAATTCAGCCGCAGTCGGTCGCCGGAACAGTTGATGCACGAACAGGTTATGCCATGCTAGTTCGTTGATCACCCGTACCCCAAAGCGGTAGTTGGGGTCAGCCCCCACATAACCATCAAAGATATAGAGATCGTGCCCCCGCACATACTCCAACGTCCGCTGGTAAAGCCGTTCAAAGTTCTCCTCAGAAATGGGGCGGTTCAGGGAATTCCACGCCACCTGGTCACGACTACCCGGTTCATCAACAATGAATTTGTCCTGGGGCGATCGCCCGGTGTATTTGCCAGTTTCGACGCACAAAGCCCCATTGTCTGCCAGTTGCCCTTCACCCCGCAAAACGGCATGTTCAACCAGGACGGGAACGGCTAAATTCCGGTACACCTGATGCAACTGTTGCATACCCATTGCCGCCAATCCGTATGTTCGGTCATTTTCTTGATCTAACACCTTATCGGTAGCGGTTTCGGGGAAAAAGCGGGTGGAGTCTTCCTTAAAAAACTGGGTTGTTGATGTCACATCCCACCATTTCAACTCTGAACTGTTTGCCCAATCATTGGGGGTCAACTCTTCACATCGTTTCAGCCGCGAACAAATCAAACGGGAAATAACCTGACGTTGATAGTCTAGACTTTGTTGCTGACTCAGGACTTCCATAAAGTAGACCTCCAGTGAGTTTGGAATGTGGCGAACTTGTCCAGTTGAAACCTGTCCAGTTGAAACTTATCCAGTTGAAGTTAGTTAGCTACTATCAATGAGCGATCGCTACTGTGCTGAAAAATGAGAAGTATTTCTCCTTTATGTATCTGCTTTTACAAGACAGATAGAACGGATTAGCTATTGTATTAGTGTGAGATTGAACCTAAGAGCGATCGTGGCGTAGTAGCGTTCTAAGGTCAGTTGCGCGTAGATACAAAACCAGTTTTTTAGACAAAACTTCAGACATAAATTTAGGAGTCATAAATGGCTCCTTTCGTCTCCAGCCTGACACTTGTAGAGGTGAAAGGTCATTCAGGCGGGACTTTCTATATCTGTAAATATCACTGATTCAGCCATTTATATCAAGTTAATAATTGTGTTTTCTGCAACACAAGTTAATGGCGCTCATAATTAGTTGCACCACCGTCATCTAATGTTATTTTTGCTGTTAACTTTTGTTCCTTACCCGAGATAGATATTGGAATCAGCTTATTAACTGAATTGAGCTATCTCTACCATTTTTCCGTCAAAACAAGATGCTCTCACCTCACAACCAGCATCCTGCTAAAAATGCCCCTTCATATTTCGTATAAACGTTTTAATCAAGACAAAGTCGGCCAACGGGAAAAAGATAAATTGTATTGATATCCTAACAAATCAATATCTAGAATTCCTAACAAAAAAGGTTGTGATAAGTTCTCCTTTCTGTTATAAGCTGCCTACCGTCATAATCACAACGACGCCAGAGACTCCCAGAGACTCACACCATATGCGAAAGTGGGAAGGCATGTGAACGACTGAAAGATTTATGTTCGCCTCTGAGAAGCCTGCTCCAGGGTCTTCTACCTGGTTCAAAATTGGTCTTTTGGCTCTGTGGTTGGTGTCACTGGGGTTACGGTTTTGGGGACTGGAACGATTTAATACCCTGGTCTTTGACGAAGTCTATTACGTCAAATTTGCCCATAACTATTTGACCCAAACTCCTTTCTTTGACGGACATCCTCCCCTGAGCAAATACTTGCTTGCCCTAGCAATCTGGCTAGGGAATCAATTACCCATTGGGCAAGACACGGTAAACGGAGTGGCGGGTGCCCCCTATACAACCTGGAGTTACCGCTGGTTGAATGCCTTAACGGGGTCTTTCATTCCCCTGGTCGTGGCTGGCATTGCCTATCAGCTCACCCATCGTCACCGCTATACCCTGCTTGCGGGGCTATTTGTCGGTCTGGATGGCTTATTTCTGGTGGAATCGCGTTATGCCCTGAACAATGTGTACCTGGTCATTCTGGGCTTATTCGGGTTATGGTTTCTGCTCCTCGCCCTGAATAGTCAGATGATCCGCCGCGAATTGTACCTGGTACTGGCTGGCATTTTTTTTGGTGCCACCACTGCCATTAAATGGAACGGGTTATGGTTCCTACTGGGTGCCTGGGGCGTATGGAGTATGGCCAAAGTCGTGGACTGGCTCCAGAAACGCCGCCCCGTGATGCCTGTGCTGTTACCTCTCACCAGCGATACAGACCTGCCTGACGCCTCCTCCTGGCAAAACCCTCTGTCCCAGATGCAACGATTGAAGGGGTGGCAGATGCTGATTTATCTGGCGATCGTGCCATTCGCCTTTTACTGCCTGTCCTGGATCCCTCACTTAGCGTTCAACACCAAAGACGGGTTTTGGATGCTGCAAAAGCAAATTCTGGACTATCACCAGCGCGTTGGCGATGGCCCCAAAGTTCATCCTTACTGTTCTGACTGGTACACCTGGCTGGTCATGTGGCGACCTGTAGCCTACTTTTACCAGGTCATTAATCCGGGGGATCCCCTACCAAATGGCACATCCAAGTTAACCGCGACCCCCGATCGCCTGATTTATGATGTCCATGCGATGGGTAATCCCATGCTGTGGTGGCTATCTACCGTGGCGATCGTCCTCGTTTGCATCGTGATGATCGCTCGCCTGTTTACCTGGCTCGCCAATTGGCAAGCACAACCCATTGGGCAGGCAGCACCGCCCCTAGCCAATCTCTTGCTCCCCCCGTTCAACCCGACCGAGCAATGGCTAGGGCTGTTTATCACCATCAACTATGCAGCTAACGTACTGCCGTGGGTAAGGGTGTCTCGCTGTACGTTTCTGTATCACTACATGGGGGCATCGGTGTTTGCCATGATGGCACTCGCCTGGATCTGCGATCGCTGGTTACAGAGTCCCCAATCGCCTCTGCGCACAATGGGAATCACAATTATTTTGCTCACCAGCATGGCCTTCATCTTCTGGATGCCAATCTACTTAGGTTTGCCCCTGTCGCCCCGCGAGTTTCAGGTTCGCATGTGGTTTCCATCCTGGCTCTAGCCAAGCCCCCATAGACGACAAAGATAAGCGGTGAGGGGAGCTACAGATCGGTAAGCTCCCCTCACCGCTTAACACAGGTTATTTCCATATGCTGCCTGCTTGAGGCGGTTTCTCAGAAAAAAAATGAACCGGGCGTCGAGGCAGGTTTTGCCAAAACTCGTCGCATCAGCCAGTGATTCTGTTCCTAAACCGGCCCTTACAGGTAGTTTGTTTTCTCGAAATCTGCTTAACCCACCATCAACGCAGATCTGAAGTATTGGCGCGATCGCTAGTTCCGAATCAGCCACTTCTGAGCATTCAACCGTTGTACGGCACCAAAGACCAGCAAGCCAAGGTTCACTTTCCGTTCATCAATCAGGAACGATTCCAGGGTGCTGGGTTTACTACCACTTTCACTGTAGGAAAAAGCCTTTGGCCCCTGAATATCATCCTTGAGGAAGTAAATATTAAATTGCCGGGGTTGCTTCCAACCACTGTTCCAGCGGCCAATGACCTGCCAGCATTCCGGTGCATTACCCATGCCGGAAACAAGGATAGGCTGTTTTTCAAAGGTTAACTCGGCATTTTCAATGCCTTGTTGGGCCAATCCCTTCTTGAGGGCAGGCAGGTAATCCTGTTGCACGAAGTCAGCAAAGGGTTTGTCTTCCAGAGCCGGCGCTTTTTCCTTTTTCGCCTTTGCCGCTGGCTTGTCACCGTCAGCACTCTCCGCTTTGGGTGCCTTTTTGGTCAGTTCAGCACCCGACTGGGCAGTAGCGGCGGCTTCTGCGACTGCGTTTGCATCGGGGGTTTCAGCACCGGGAGTTTGCTCGCCGGCGTTTGTAGGAGTCGTTTCTTCTGCCATTTCTCCAGTCAGTCCTTTGCTCAGTGGGCAACGTAATGGGAGACAGGTCCCTGTGACACATCTTAATAGAATGGGGAAACGGGGGCTAGCATTTGCTCAATATGACTATCATAGGGAACCGTTTATACTACGCCATCGACTGCATCACCTGTGATTCACCTGATCGCCCAACCCGTTTCTTTAAATGTCTTAATTGCCGGACAAGGATTTCCGTTGCTCTGTCTGCATGGTCATCCCGGATCAGGGCAAAGTTTGTCGGTGTTCACCCGCCACCTGTCCCAACGGTTTACGACACTGGCACCGGATCTGCGAGGCTATGGCAAAAGCCAGGTGCGGCAAGATTTTGTCATGACTGACCATCTGACCGATTTGGACGCACTGTTAGAGCAGCATCAAGTGGGACGATATCTCCTCCTGGGTTGGTCGCTCGGAGGCATTCTGGCGATCGAACTGGCACTCCGTCATCCCGAACGGGTGAGTGGCCTCATCCTGGTGGCAACGGCGGCCCGTCCCTGGGGCAACCATCCCCCCATCACCTGGCAGGATAATCTCTTTACCGGATTAGCTTCGATCATCAACCGTCTGCGCCCTGGCTGGCAATGGAATATTGATACCTATGGGCGGCGATCGCTCTACCGGTATCTCATCCAGCAACACACACCCGCAACTTACGCGTATCTGGCAGAGGAAGCATTACCCGCCTATCTGCAAACGTCTCGACAGGCTACTCGTGCCCTTTATACGGCGTTAAGTAAAGGCTACAATCGCTTGCCTGACCTGGGCCAGATTCAGTGTCCCGTGTTGGTTTTAGCGGGTGAGGGTGATCGCCACATCACCGCCGCCGCCAGTCAGGAAACGGTCCAACGTTTACCCCAGGCAGAGTACCTCTGTTACCCGGAAACCGCCCACCTGTTTCCCTGGGAAATCCCCACACGCGTTCTTGCTGATATTAATGACTGGATCAGCCGCCATCCCGAAGTACAGCAATAGCGTATTAGCAACACGAAGGGCACCTGGGATAGCTCAAGCCTGACCTTGCGTGTCTCGTGGCCGTTGCCCAGTTTGATAACGGGAGGTTCCCTTCAACCGCCCCTGCCAGTAGAGATAGAGGAAATAAATACAGGCACCCACCTGAACCGGCAGCATCACCAAACCGGCACTCAGCAAAAAGTTGTTTTCCAGGTTGGCCGCCGCCGTGAAATAGGTCGCCGCAGCGATCGCCAAAGCCAACGGCACCACCACTTTCTTTCGTTTCAGCATTACATTACTCCAGACCGGGTGACAAAAACCCCATTGCCTTTACGAGCAGGGCGATCGCAGGGCACATTCAGTCAGTGACTCAAGTTCATGCTTCAGGATGGGGCAACATGACATGAACAATTAGCCTTAGAAGTTACGAATGACCAATGACGCACACCTCATTCACTCTAAACACTGGCAATGAAGAGCCTGCTTGATTAAGAGCCTGTATTACCGAGAATAATCAAACTCAGCAACGTTCCACTATTCCACAAACTGTGGAGCAGCATGGAGGCCAGTAAATTGCGCGATCGCGCATAGACGAAGCCCAACACCATCCCCAACGTCGCCAGGGGCAATACCTCCGACAGGTTGAGGTGGGCAACGGCAAACAGAACCGCACTCAGGGCAATTGCCCCCCACATGGGGAAGTACCGTGTCAGTGAGGGTAGGAGAAAGCCCCGAAACAAAATTTCTTCAAAGATGGGAGCGGCCACCGCTGCAGTCAGGAAAAAGATGGCGATCGCGATATTGTCTTTTCCTTCCAGGGCGATCGGCAAAATGGGGTTACTGCCGCCCTGCCCCTGCCAGATTGCCTGGTTGACCAGCGATACCACAATCACCAGTGGTAAGGCAGCAAAGTAACCACCCAGGCCCCACCAGAACCAGTTCCCTCGCAAGCTGACTCGAAACCAGCCTTCGGGGAGGGGAAAAAATTTGGTGATCGACGCATACAGTACGGCCAGCCCACCCGTCGCCAGCAAAATATAGTCAAACAGGATATAGCCAGCCTTAGCCCGCTCATTTAGTGCAGCAGGTTGGAACCCAATCGCCACCTGTACCAGTTCCAACACAATCGGGAGCAGAAATTGACCCACCAGGAAAAAACCAAAGATCAATACCTGCCAGACCAGTTCACCATCCCAGGGTACTGACCAGGAAGTGATCCCTGCAGCTGACAGCAGCGATTGCTTCCGCTGCAACAACCACTGCACACCAAGAAACAGCAGAAGTCCCACTCCAATGAGACACCCCACTCCAGGAATACCCCCGACGATCGCCAGATTTTCAAATGCCCGCTCTGCAACTCGTTGTTCCTCGGCTTGCAGGCTCGTTAATGAGTCCTGCCGTTGCTGGAGTTGATACAGTTGCGTCAGGGCCCGGTAGCGAAACCAGCCATCCAAATATTTTTTCAATTGCGATTCGGCATCGGGTACCAGTTTGGGTGGTTTACTCCACAAACCTGATAATGTATCAGCCGTTTGGTTAAAGGCTTCCAGGGAAGGGGACATGGCTGTTTGCTGCATCACCCCTGCCCAGGTTTGCTGAGCCTGCTGGGTTTGGCCCTGCTGCACCTGCAGAATTCCCAGACGTAAATCGACCTCTGCTGCTAATTGCGACAATTTGAGGATCGATTCGGTGGTTGTGGCGGTTGCCGTTGATTCGGGTAAGGATTTTGTGCGTTCCAGATTTTTCTGCACCGATTGCCGGAAATCCTGATATTCCTCAACTGCAACTTTAAGCGGGTCACCACCCAATAGCGTCTTACTTGCTGCTGCCAGATTGGGGTCGGGTCCCTGCCACTCCGTTGCCTGCAAGACCAGATTGGTTTGATACAGCTCTAGCCGACTTTGAAACTGAGGTTGACTCCAGCTCTGCCATAGCTTTAAGCCAATTGAGAACACAACTCCCACTGTTAGCACAATCAAAATTAACCGCTTGAATGTCATGTCCCCTTCCAAATAACGTGGAGCCACCAAAATCTATAGCAATTACCTATAGCAATCCTATAAGGATAACGGTAAGGAGCGGGTGGAGATGACAGTGGCGATCGCTGAACAGGGTAGAATTCTCATGATCGGATGCAAGCATGAACTTGCCGATCTGCTTTGCTTTGCCTAATTTTTTTTCCCTTGCCCTATTTTTACGCCCTGAATTCGCTCCCTTACTTTCGCACCCTTTCTCTTATCTTTCGACTCCCTCATGCAAACTAAACCGTCACCGACCCGTATTATTCTTGTCCGCCATGGAGAGAGTAGCTTTAACGTAGAACGCCGTGTCCAGGGGCACTGGGATAAATCAACCTTGACTGATCGCGGGCGGGAAACTGCGACTCAGGTGGGCGCAGCCCTGAGCGAATTGAAATTTGATGCAGTCTATAGCAGCCCACTCAGTCGGGCCAAAGACACGGCTAACCTGATTTTGGCTGGCTTGAAAGCCCCTCCCGCCCAACCCCTCCAGACCACTGACAACCTGAAGGAAATTAACCTCGTATTGTGGGAAGGGATGCTGTTTACCGAAGGCATTAACCGGGCCCTGATTAGCACCGCTGTAGGCTTAACACCCGATCGCTACCAGTCCATCCATCAGTCCAACTGTGGTATTAGCGTACTCAACTTTGCTGGCACCTGGGGTGAACCTGTCCAGATCGAATCACTCAACCTGACCGGGCATCTGGGTGAACCCCTGCCAATAGTGAAAAAGGGCATTCAGGGGCCGCGTCTGCTATTGGTACGACATGGTGAAACAGACTGGAACCGCCAAAAACGCTTCCAGGGTCAGATCGATGTCCCGCTGAATGAAATGGGTCAATTGCAGGCACAGCAAGCCGGTAATTTTCTCAGTACAGTCCCCATCCATCATGCGGTCAGCAGTCCCCTATTGCGCCCAAAAGAGACGGCAGAAATCATTCTGCAACACCATCCTGATGTGCCATTAGAACTGGTGGATGACTTAAAGGAAATCAGTCACGGACTATGGGAAGGGGCGCTCGAAGCGGAAATCGAGCAATCGTTCCCTGGCATGTTAGAACAGTGGCAACATGCACCCGAAACGGTACAAATGCCGGAGGGTGAGAACCTGCAACAGGTCTGGGAGCGAACGATCGCCGCCTGGGATGGCATTGTCCAAAAGGCCATGCAACGACCTGGAGAAACGACGATGGTTGTTGCCCATGATGCGGTCAACAAGGCCATCCTCTGCTACGTCCTTGGTTTAGGCCCAGAATACTTCTGGTGCTTTAAGCAGGGTAATGGTGCTGTGAGCGTGATTGACTACTCCAAAGGCCCTGAAAAGCCAGTTCTCACATCCATGAACATCACCACCCACCTGGGCAGTGTGCTGGATAAAACTGCTGCAGGAGCCTTATAGCGACCCTATTGCTACCCGGAATGACTAGTGAACTCCTAAAACAGGTACGGATTGTTGACCCCGTCTCCCAAACAGATGAGACGGGTGATGTCTTAATGGTCGATGGCACCCTTCAAACAGTGGCACCAACCATTACAGACTATCCCAGTCACACCACTATCCACGATTGCCAGAACATGATTCTGGCACCGGGATTGGTCGACCTGTATAGCCACTCTGGTGAACCGGGCTTTGAACCACGGGAGACGCTCCAATCCCTGCTACAGGCAGGCGCGGCGGGTGGTTTTACCCGTCTCACACTGCTACCTGATACCCTCCCATCACTGGATGACCCGGCACAGGTGGCATGGGTGCGGGATAAGGTCAGCGCCCTTGCTCACCAGACGACTGCCACACCGATGTCATTACCGGCGGTTCATTGCTGGGCTGCCCTGACAGTCGGCGTGCAGGGGCAACAAATGACCGAACTGGCCGAACTGGCAACTGCCGACATTGCAGGTTTTGCCGATGGGCGATCGCTGACTAATCTGTTACTGGTGCAACGGTTATTGGAATACCTGCAACCCTTCAACCAGCCTGTCGCGTTGTGGGCATCTGACCCCAACCTGGCTGGAAACGGAGTCATGCGCGAGGGTCAGGAGTCGCTCCAGTTTGGTTTACCCGGCGTTCCGGTCATGGCCGAAACTACGGCTTTAGCCACGCTGCTGGAATGTATCGAAGCGATTGGGACACCCGTCCATTTGATGCGAATTTCAACTGCTCGTGGGGTTGACCTGATCCGGCAAGCGAAAGCCCGTGGCGTACCTATTACTGCCAGTACCACCTGGATGCATCTGCTATGCCATAGTGGCGACATTGGTAGCTATGACCCCAATCTACGGTTAAACCCACCCCTTGGCAACTACTCCGACCAGGTGGCCTTACTCCAGGCATTACGGGACGGTGTGTTGGATGCGATCGCCATTGACCACACTCCCCACACCTACGAGGAAAAAACCGTGGCTTTTGCCGAAGCACCACCGGGTGCGATCGGGTTAGAACTGGCACTCCCCCTACTCTGGCAAACGCTCGTTCAATCGGGTAACTGGTCAGCTCTGGAGCTATGGCGTTGCCTCAGTACGGCCCCGGCCAAGTGTTTACGGCAACCCCCAGCAGCAATCGTCCTCGGTCAACCGGCTGAATTAGTCCTGTTCGATCCCAATGAATCGTGGACAGTCACGACGAGTTCGTTGCAATCCCGCTCTGCCAATACTCCCTGGTTAGGCCAAACCATTACAGGTCGTGTGGTCAAAGTCTGGCGGCCTTAGTGGGTGCCAGACCTCCGAGTTCTTTTGGCGCACCCTGTAGTAGCGTCGAATATTCATACCAGACCGCGGAGGTCTAGGGTGACGACGGGAATAACTGCTGCATCGCCACGAAGGTGCCATTCTCCATCAAAATGTAAAGTCCTAAGCCAATTAAGACAATTGGCACCAGAACATGGCCGTACCGGGTCAGAGTATGGGTGACAACCGGGTGGGACGAAAGCAACCGGGCGATCACACACCAGACAGCAATCATCACCAGAAACGTCACCAAAATCACCATCAGACTGGCAGCACTTTGGCTGGCAAAAAGCGGCACATAAATACCAATATTGTCGCCACCATTAGCAAAGGTCACCGCCGCCACGCTGTAGGTTTTGGCGTCGAGAACATGGGCAATCGCCCGCGCCACCAACGACTCACCCTTACCAGGTAAAGGACTGGCTGGCGATTGTCCAAAAGGTTGCTCAGGCGGCACTTCCGATCCTGCGAGGAGTTCCAACTCGTCGGTCGTTTCAGCGTGACGTTGGCACCATTGGGTGATCCCAATGGCGATCGGCACCAACCCCAATAGACCAATCAATGGCTTGGGCACCAACATACCACCGAAAAAGCCGGGGAGACTAGCAACGACCAACGCCATAAAACCGAGATATTGCCCCCAGACAATTTGTTGCCAACGAAACCGCTGTGCCTGAGCAAAAAACACCGTCAGAATCAGCAAATCGTCAACGTTGGTCGCACTAAAGGCAATCACTCCCGCTGCGATCGCCTGCCCTGGATGAACCATATCGTTCTATTTCACAGCTGATGGCACGGGTATGGTCGCAGGCACGGCAGTCGTGACCTGGGGTGCCCCTGCCTTGGCAGGTACCCCATCCGCTGCCAGGGGAGCCAGAATTTGGGCATATTGCGCCTGCTGATGCAGTTGTTGAGTCGATGAAACTAACCGACTCAACCCATTGACCAACTTCCGCACATTCTCCCGAAAATCGGGATCACCGGTTAAGGCATCCAGATCAGCCGTAATCTTCTGGGCATTTTGAAACGTTGCCCTGGCAGAATCCAGCGTCTCCTGTAAGGCTGCCAGGTTACCAGGATTATTCAGCGCCTGCGAGACATCTCGCAGATTAGCAGAGGCAGTAGCAGCGTTAGCGGACAGCACCTCCAAGTTTTGGATCAATTCTCCTTGCTGCACTTTGGTCACAATGGGATTCAGACTGGCGGTGGTCACGCGCAGTTGGGCGGTGATCTGGTTAATGTTGTCGAGGGTATTGACGAGACTGGAGCGGTTGGAGGCCAGCAAACTGTTCACCTGATCAGCCGTGATACCCAATTTATTGGCGGTATTGGTTACTGCACGGGCAGAACCGGACAAGGTCGCAATTTCCTGGCGCGTCAGCCGGGCCAACACACCAAACTCCCGACTCAACTTGGCGACCTCCGAGGCCGCTTCCGCCGTATTTTTAGCAACCGCATTCACATTGTCAAAAAACTTCGGGTCACTATAAACAGCGGAGAAGCGGGTGGCTGCCCGAATCAGTTCATCGACACTGACACCAATTTGTCCCGGTAAGCGATCCTGGTTGCAGATGATCAGGTTGCTATTACAGTTAGGGTCAAGCGGCTTCGCATCAATGCTGACAGTCAATGGCTTAGTCGGCGTAATTTCAATCGATGTACTACCCAGTAAACCTGATTGGCTGGCTTCCACGGTGACCGTGCGGGGAATAATCAAATCGGCTGGGGAAATTTCGACTTCTACCTCAACCCCATTGGGGCCCGGACGCGCTGCCGTAATTTTACCTACCGCCACCCCCCGATAGCGCACCGGGGAACCTACATCTAATCCGGCAATGTTCGGAAATTCAAAAATAGCCTTGTAGCTGCGGCTACCTAACCCCAAACCTCTGATCCACAGGATCAGGCCCGCAAATAGCCCCAAGCCCAGCAAAATTAATAAACCGACTGAGCCTTCCCGAACGGTGCGCGATCGCATCATGGTATCTTTCTGCTCCTAGCCAATTACCTGAATCGGTCCTTCCACCTTCCCACTAAAGAATTGTCGAATCAAGGGGTTATCTGTTTCATCGACCGCTGTCACCGTCCCTTCCCATTGCACCTTACCGTTATACAAAAACACTACCCGATCCGTCGTGCGGCGAATCGTACTGTCCTGGTGCGTCACCATCACATAGGTACCACAACCACCATTAACGCACTGTAACTGCCGAATTAAATCCTCAATCACGGTTGATGCGATCGGATCTAAGCCAGCGGTAGGTTCGTCATACAACAGCACTTCCGGCGTATCTTTAGGGTTATCCGGATTGGCCATAATCGCCCGGGCAAAACTGACCCGCTTCCGCATCCCACCCGACAGTTCTGCCGGATAGCGATCGCTAATCCCTGCCAGGCCAACCATTTCTAACCGTTCCGCCACCAGTTGCCGGATGCGCTGGCGGGACAAATGGGAGTGTTGATAGAGCAGAAAACCCACATTTTCATCAACCGTCAGCGAGTCAAACAGCGCCGCCTGCTGAAACACCATGCCAATTCCAATGGCATCTGCACCATCGTCAATTAAACCCTGGCGACGCTCACCCTGAACGTAAATTTCGCCCGCATCAGGAGCTAATAACCCGGCAATGATGCGTAAAATCGTTGATTTTCCCGTACCAGATGGGCCAATAATACCCAGTGCCTCTCCCCGGTTAATGGTCAAATCAACGTTGTCTAAAACAACGTTACTTCCAAATGCTTTCGATACGCCCTTGAGTTCAATCAGCGGTTCAACCATCAGAATGCGGAGCAGGTTAGTCCTAACCAGTATTTCTAACCAGTGTAGTCCTGGGTAAAAAACATGTACTGAAGAAGATGTAACCACCCGCTCCCAAGGCGCAGATGGATATATATTTCAGTCTAAGATGTTAATTTTTAAAACTTTATCAGAGAACATCCGTTTCCTGATGGTGCCACCGGAAAGAGTTAATGGAACCATCGCTACAGCAAGCAAACAGCCAAACTCCTGTCAAAATTAGCATTTTCGCTGATCTACGTCGCAGCAAGTATCTTGATTTCACCATTTTGAATGAGCGATCGCCTAACCATAACTTCATATTGAAAATGGAATTATGGGCGTAGCCTATAGGTCAAAGAGTCATCATCTGGGGAATATGTCTATGCCACCCATGATTAGACCGGTTCATACCTGAACGTCCTCTCGGCTCTAACAGTCAAACTTAAGGTAAACAATCACTGAACTGGAACGAGCCAACTTGAGTTATTCTGCTGCTAGACAAGCAAACATTAATAAAAAGTTACATTAATCCTGCCGGGTCGGGTAGCGTCTGCCAGAACCGGTCATATCTCTTCCGTCCTTGTTTCCTTTAAAAACCATGTCAATCGGTTCCCTGAAACATGCCTTTCACGTTCTGCGGCAAGAGTCGTTCAGCCGCACCCCCACGCGGGTCAATCAGTGGTTTAAATGGCTTTCTCCGGGGTTACTGGTTAAGCGATGGCTGCTGATTAGCATTACCGGTGTCATGCTGACGGTGTTAGGGCTGGCAATTTGGACCAAACAGACACCCATTTTCAGGATTATTCAGTTCCTCGGTCAACTGCTCCAAAACCTGACGGAGGTCGTACCCAGTAGTGTCAGTGGCCCGATCGCGATCGGGCTGGGCTTGCTCCTGGTCTGGTGGGGGCATACCCGTACCCTCGACTCGATCACAGAAGTTTTGATGCCCGATAAGGACGAGGAACTGATTGATGTGTTGCTGACCCACCGACGTTTGCACCGGGGTCCCCGGATTGTTGTCGTTGGTGGAGGTACGGGGTTGTCCACGCTCCTACGGGGGCTAAAAGCTTACAGCGCCAATATCACCGCCATTGTCACCGTCGCAGATGATGGGGGGTCTTCAGGACGGTTACGGCGGGAAATTGGGGTATTACCACCAGGAGACATTCGCAACTGTCTGGCAGCCCTGGCAGATGAGGAAAAACTTTTAACTGAACTGTTCCAATACCGTTTCCGGGCCGGTGATGGCTTGACCGGGCATAGCTTTGGCAATCTGTTTCTGACAGCCATGAGTGAGGTCACCGGCGATTTAGAACAGGCGATCGCGGCCAGTTCTAAGGTCTTAGCCGTGCGAGGAGAAGTTTTGCCGGCCACATTGAGCGATGTTTGTCTCTGGGCCGAACTGGCCGATGGCCGCCGGATTGAGGGCGAATCGAGCATTACTGACGCGAAGGGCACCATTGTCAGAATGGGCTGTACCCCTGCCCATCCACCCGCCTTACCAAAGGCAGTCAAGGCCATTCAGGAAGCAGATTACATCATCATTGGGCCTGGCAGTCTCTATACCAGTATCATCCCCAACCTGCTAGTACCCGAAATTAGTGAGGCGATCGCCCAGCGTGAAGTCCCCCGTATCTATGTCTGCAACATCATGACCCAGGAAGGCGAAACCCAGGGCTATAGTGTGGCTGACCACATTCGGGCGATCGACAAAGCCTGTGGCCGTAAACTGTTCGAGGCCGTCCTGGTACAGAAACGC
>CAZGDE010000082.1:16456-20392 GCA_964524315.1 uncultured bacterium | reverse complement strand
CACTGGTTTCAGTCCCGTGAACCGGGATGAGGGTTTTGCGACCAACCTCCTGAAACAGGAACCCGGCAACATCACCAAGTTTCAGTCCCGTGAACCGGGATGAGGGTTTTGCGACCTAACCGATGAGAATGCTTACCTCTCCTACGTTGGTTAGTTTCAGTCCCGTGAACCGGGATGAGGGTTTTGCGACACAGCATCCTTGACATGGAAGCTGCCCAATTCAACAAGTTTCAGTCCCGTGAACCGGGATGAGGGTTTTGCGACTTGATTGCGTTCTTTCAGCAATTGAGACTGTGTGATGTTTCAGTCCCGTGAACCGGGATGAGGGTTTTGCGACCGATGTCGTTGCGGAAATAGCCAGGAGCAGTGCCACGTTTCAGTCCCGTGAACCGGGATGAGGGTTTTGCGACTGCAGGGCTTGAAGAGCCTGATGGGAGGGATTTTCAAAGAGGATTTTGGCAAACCCCAACTTGGGAAATCAGAAATTACTTCCACCATTCCATCAAAAGCTTTTCATGCAATCGTATAGAAATATAAAAGTATTGATTTATCTAGGTTCTGAGCTTTTTGGCAAACCTACCGTTTTTTTTGCCCTTGCTTCGGTTTGCCAAAAATTGGGATGCCTCAATCATAGAACGATCGCATCTTCTCGTCGTGGTTTTTCTGAACCGTAAGCGATTGTTCGTCTCACGGCACCTGAATCTAAGACATAAATTCTGACCGAATCTTCGTCCGGCTTAATCAGTTTTTCAATTTGCGTCTGGAGTTTAGCGAACTGAACAGCACTGAGAAAACATTCAAATAGACTATATTGTGTCCACTTTCCATAACCACAAAGCATTTTGTGGAGCCGAGTCCGTCGCTTGTTTGCGGCTTTGGAATCCGGCAGATCATAAACAATGAGATAGAACAGGGTACTCATCGCAGGATCAAGGGCTTGTAAGGAATCCCTTCCTGTAGATGTCGGCTTAGTAACCGAGCCTGAAGCTCAATCGCGCGTCGGTAAGTGCAGCGATACTCAAACACAGGATGCTTGAACTCGTCATTCAGCTTGCGGTCAAAGGCTTGCAGGAAGAGCTTTCGAGATTCGCCTGCCAGAGTGTATGCGCCTAAACTTTCCTTAAAGTCCGTGGGTTGAAGCTGCTGCTTATTCAATACTGAAAGAACGAGATTATCAGCCACCAATGGTCTGAACTCCTCCATCAAATCCAGCACCAGTGCCGGTTGACCGTGGTGAACTTCGTGCAAATAGCCAATATAAGGGTCAAGTCCTGCCAGATGAGCAGCGGCTGTAACCTGGGATCGCAACAACCCATACGCAAAGCTCAACAACGAATTTACTGGGTCAGTTGGAGGACGACGATTTCGTCCGCTAAAGGTCCACTGGGTGCCTAACATCTTTGACCAATAGGCAAAGTACTCCCGTGCTGCGGTTCCTTCAATTCCCCGCACCTGATCCAGGGTCAATTGCGTCTGCACCAATTTCTTCCGCGACTTCAGTGGATTTTCTGTTTGTCCGTGACGGTACAGCACCGTGTATTGATTATGGATTTTAGCCGTGACGATCGCCTTTACCAGCTCCAGGCGGCGTTCCATGTCGTGATAGACCGCATACTGCGCCAGCCGCAACGCGCCATTCCGTGAATATCCCGGCAACGCACTACCCAAATACTTACCAAAACTAGAAAGGTAGTGAATCGGCATTCCCAGTTCCAGCGCGTAAACAAAGGCATCGCCGGTTACTTGTGGATTGCCCATCAGGACAACCTGTTCGACGGTTTGAGCAGAAACTGTGTGCTTTTTCCAGGAACCATCGGGTTGCCTGAGGGAAACAGTAAATGCTTCATAGGATTTGTTCAATACAGCATCGGGTTGAGTTACATAAAGAACTGTCATCATGAAACCTCAGAGCTGTGACGACGCAAGTGTTTGACTTCGTTTGGCAAGCAAATTCCTTGCAAACTACAGGCTTGACATTTTTGGGGATGGTTGATCGGAGCAGGCCTCGGCTGTTGAGAAGCCGCATGAGCTGCCATGATGGCTGACTCTGTTGCCTGTCGTAGTTGGGGAAGAAAGAGTACCTTTTGCCGCCGCCGATTGGCGTGATAAAAAATTTCTCCGAACGCAATTGTTTGACCTGTCCGCTCTTCCAAACAAAGTCCAGCAGCGCACAGTTGGAAATGGTCACTCAGATGCCTTCCCATCTGTCCCTTCTTGTATTCGATCGGAATCAGATAGCCATCCCTTTCTTCCACCGCATCGATGATGCCAGAGATCCGCAGGCGATCGCTCCAGACCCACTGATGTTGGTGCAGCGTTACTTCGTCCTCACGATAGACACCTTCGCGATCAATATTCCGATGGAGATGACGACCCAGGATAATATGCTCGTTGTCTTCCATCTCGCCCAGCACGTATTCCAGGTGAAAACGGCGTGAGCAATATTCCCAGGCATTAAGATATGCCAGGGGCAAATAATCTTCCACAATTGCCTGCCTTCTACGATTCTTTGCCTAACACTACCTGCCCCATTCCCATTGCCGTCTTCCGCCCAACTCCGGCAAAGAAGGCAAAGTGAGCCAAAATGGTTGCAATTCTGGCTTGTTCTGGATCAGGAAACTGATACCGCACCCAACCCACTGCGCCAATCTCAACCGAATTCTCCATCCTTAACTTTCGAGTTTTGAGGTCATAATCAGACACCAACCCACTCCATTGGAGTTTGGGAAGCTGAAGTTCATCTGGAGCAAAGACATTCCAGCGACGACGTAAATTTCCGAAAACCGACTCTGGCAAAGGGAAGGGTTGAATTCCTTGCCCAGCATTCAACTTGAAGCTCGTTGGTGAGAGGAACTTGAGTGGCAGGTCATCCAGAACCGCTGGGGTTTTGGCAAGCAAGGCATAATCGGAAGAACCAACCCACGGGTCTGTTCCTGGCAACATGTTGATACTGCGGAAGACAAAGGGACACTTTGCCAGGGAAAAGGGCTTGTCACCCCACTTCTCCAAACCACTCAGTAAAGGTTCAATCAAACTTCCATCTAATAACCCAATCCGAAAGTAAAATTCATCGCCTGCCTTCACGCCTGCTTTGCGGCGTTTCCCGACCAGGCTGGAGAGACTGAGAGGAGATTCCTGACTTTTGTGAATTGCGTCAGAAATCTGCGGGTCTGCCATCCGTAACCAGTCCAGAACTTGAGCATGGATGGCGCGACCACAGGCAACAGGTAAAGCTCCATCCTCGGCGACGCTTAAATGAATCACCACCGTATGCAGCGCGGTAGACTTAAGACGCGGTAATGGCAGTGCTGGCTCCATAGGCGACTCCGTTGGGTAAGCGAACTTGGTTAGGTAGGTCTTTCAGGTCTGACCAGTCTGGTAATTCCGCCCAATTAGATGGTTTAGCAATTTCCCAGTAATCACCCGATATTTGCGACTGGCTGACAAGACTGGCAGGTGGCATCACAATCCGGTTGTATAACAGCAATCGGGTTGAACCAGGCAGATCGATCGGATTCAGTGGATGGTTGCAAGTGTACTCTCCTGACCGTTGCTGGATGCCATTGACAGGAATGGGGTTCGCATCCACCTGAATTTTGGCTGCCCATTTGCCCAGCCGTATCCAGTGAGGAATCTGGATTGTTTCAGGGGCAATGATGTAAGTGCGGTAGGTGCTGCCAACAGCCAGTTCCTTTGCCCGTCCGTAGTTAATCGGGTAATTGCGATCAGCTCCCTTATCCCCAAACTGTTTGGATTTGCCGTAGTATGGCACTTGAGCTGCTTTGAATGTATTGACCTGGTAGGACCACTGAAGCGGCAACGCCGGGAAAACATAGATGCCCGCCTGATTGAGCGTCAGAAGATTTTGCTCATTGTCCGCTTCCAGATAACCGGGTCGTTGGGCGATCGCTCCCTGCAAGCGATAAGGTTTGGGAA
>CAZGDE010000082.1:5442-16446 GCA_964524315.1 uncultured bacterium | reverse complement strand
ATAAGGTTTGAGAATATGGGTGGCTTCAAACAGGGCGAAGCTGAGTGCCCAGTTGTGGAGATACTTCTCCGTCTCGTAGAGAATCCCCATCTCGCGGGTGGCGAAGAATACGTTGTCGTGCAACGTGAGATTGCAGCGATAGATAACCATTGGCAGCCCCCTTAAGATTTGCTTTTACCTTTTTTAGCGGCAGCACCATAGGTTTCCGCATAGGTTTGAGTTTGCTGGGACAAAGCCGCTAGCGTGTTTCGCAAACGGGTTTCATCCTGGTAGATGCCCGCTACCTCTGCCAAGAGTTCGTCCAACTGCTCACCAAAAATAACTTGGCTTTTCCTCACAGGCTCCCGATTCAGCAAGTTTTCTGCCACGATCGCCGCCTCTCTGCATAAATCACTAATTGGAGCACTCAAATCGCCATTAAGGGCATCGTAGAGTGCCTGAGTAAAGTGCAAATTGCTGAAAATTTCACCATCACAGAGCGTAATGCCAATAATGTGATTCGCCATCGTGCCAGTACGAGATTCCTGTGCCCCATAACGACGAGTTCGCATTAAGTTACCCAATACGTAAATGAACCCCTCCAAGGTCGGATCACGCAACGTTTCAACGGTAGGGAAGGCAACTTCTGGTAACACATGATCCAGTTCATTAATAGCACTCCGCATTTCACCTTTCTCACTCATGGTTCCACCTTCAAAGGGCGCATTGAAGGTAAAGCTGCGATGTGACGTTTCATAGGGACTGAGGGAGAAGGCTGAATCAGAATAGACTTTAGAACGTTCCGAGCCACTGTCACCGATCGCGAAACCATAGAGAATGCAATCAGGACACTTTTTACAGGATTTTTCGCCGTTGTATTCACAGAAATTGGCTTCGCCTTCAACGACTCCGTTAATGCCGAGCGATCGCAGGAGTTCCCGTCCTGCCAATCGCTCCGGTGTCACCTGTTTCCGTTTGAACATCACCAGGCGGCTGATTGCTTGTCTGGATTTTTCATCGCCTGAATTCAGCCCAGCCTGAGTACGAGCGGTGTTCAAAACACCGTCGGTCTGAAAGACGGGAAACGATTGGCTATGACGCATCATGAAGAAATGAACGTACTTGCCAGAGGCGAGGCGAGGAAATGCGGTGTGGAACTCTGGCTTTAAGGTTTCGAGAATGCTCATGATTGTTCTCCAGATTTTTGGTTGGCTTTAGTTTGCTTTTCTTGCAGGGCTAACTGACGGTAGGCAAATTCGACCCCTGATTTAAGGCGGTTGCGGTGTTCTTGTAGGAGCGCGCGATCGCCCTTGCACATCTGCCCAAACAGGTCGATGACACAGGTGGTCATGAAGGTTTGAATTGCCTCAAACTCCTTAATACGACGAACCTCAAAGGGAATCTCTTTGTCCAGCATGAGCGGGCGTTTGTAAATTTCCTGCCGATCCAGAGCTGCCTGTAACTGTCCTGCCCCTTGCACGATAATTTCCTCATCGTCCCAATCATTTGGAACTGAAAGAATGTGTTCCAGTGCCTTAGAGAATGGCAGCAAAACTGTGTGACTAGATTCGTTCACACTTGCCCGATAGAACTGGCGATATTCATCGACTAAGCGTTTGGTAATCTTCAACTTGTTTTGCATATCAAAGTCTCCCTCTGCCCAAAGCTGGGCGTATTTCCAATAGCGATTGATTTCATCAGCCGTCGGTTCTCGTTTAGAGCCATCACGGCGCAATCCCTCCTCGGCGAGTGAAAAAATGTTGAGAACATTAGTCGTTATTTCCCGGACACTGCTGTTCAAGGCTCTCCATCGGGCATCGGGTGGATCGCTACAACCGTCCAGATGCAAGCAATAGGCAACCATCAGACGGTTTAAGCCTTCTGCTAAATTTTGAACACGACCCGTAATCCAATCCTGAAGATGTAGGGATGTTGGCAGCCGCAGCAACGTCCAGAAATCTGCGGGACCGTCTAGCTTGACCGACTCCCGAAAGTCGTTGTCACTTTCATACAAAGGAATTTGACTACTGGTTGCGACAACTTTCACACCTAGTAGCACAGGTAATACCAGAGCCAGAAACGCAGGTTCAACCCAGGCCTCAGTTATCGTTTTACCCCTTGTCGTGGTGTAGTTCATTGCCATAAAAGGCAAATCTTCACCGGAGTACCTGGATGGGGCAGAGTGACCCGAATCGCTAGCATCGGTTAACCAGGAGAACGATCGCAACGCCTGAGCATCCATACCATTTTCCAGCCAGTATTTACGAACTTCCCAGAGATTGACGCGCTTCAAGTCATTCACCAGCAACCGAATAGCCGCAGCAACCTGGGGCGAGTAGACATATGCTGGGAAGATGTAAAGGAAGATGGGCTGTTGTTCCTCCAGCTTGCCTGCTGGTGCTGACCAGAGAGCCTGCCTGAGTAGCATTTCCAGTGACCAGATTTTGGAGATTCCCCGTTTAATTTGTCGTCCACCGAGGGGATTCTTGTTGCTGTATTGCTGTGGTTTGAACAGGACAACAGAATCCATCTGGTCTTCTGAAGCAAATTCACCCGAACTGAGGGAGCAAATGGGTTGTCTGGCAGTTTTGGTTTTTGCGCCAATATAACCCGCTAGTTCGAGTTGAAAGGATTGCTCTTGCTGCTCCCACCCCTGAACCTCCAGATATTGACTCAGATAGGCGAAGAAAATTTCGCGAGTTGGACTGCGGTGTTCTGGGAAAAAGTTGTTTTCTTCTGCCCAGGTTGCCAATCGCTCAGCGAATTCCTGAAGTTTCTCCGAAATCTCTTCCAAATCCAACGTGGCGTTACTCGCGACGTAGTGGGCTGCCGCGTGATACCATCCCCAGTTCACACCACCCGATTGCAGTTGCGTCTGCTCTGGAGTGATAGCGAATTGAACCCCCAGCGTCTCAAGCGTCCAGGTGATAAATTCTAGGCTATTTCCAAAAAACTCTTTTTGTGCCAAAAAGATAAACTCAGCAATGCGATCGGCTCTTAAATCTGCACCTTTAGCCAAAAACGCTCGTTCTGATGCACCGAGTTCCAGCTTCTCCAGCCGTTTTGGAGTCGCGGGAGACTTAGCATTTCCAACATACGACTGGACAACACCGGGCAAATTGCGAATCAACTGAGCAGGCGAAAATAACTCCAGAGTTTGGGGAGCCACCTTAAGTCCTTTGCCATCTCGCTTGAAACCAACCTCTCCCCGCAACATGCTAGTGGCTAATCGGTTGCTGACCTGTGCCCAAAGGAAATCCTGGAGTTCTGAGCGATCGGGTACACCAGCATCCTGGGGAGCAAGATAAACGACACCCTGAGCAAAGAAGAGGATGGGTTGCCAATCGAGTTCTTTGGCAAAGTGCATTACCGCATTATGAATCCCGTTGGTTAATAGCCCCGTACAGTCGCGTAGGCGGTGGTAAACCAGTTTGCGGCGGATACCCAGAAAGCGCAGGTGTTCCCGCAGGCGATCGCCCCCCGTTTTTGTTTCGATATCGGATGGATCGCTGAGATGGACTGCAACATCACCAAAGGCAAGTAGCCAGCGTAAGGGTGAATCCAGACGACGGGTATCTGAAATCTTGAAAGTGCTCCAATTTGCTTTCGGCAGATTTGTTCCAACTTTTCCCTGGGTATTTTGAGCGAGATAGGCAATTTCGGTCAGATACTCCCGCCACTCTGCCCAGAATGCATCAAAGTTCAACCGCTCTCCCAATGTTTGACAAAGCTCAAGAATCTCTGTCACTTCGGATGCAAACGGGGAATCTTCCTCCTCACCCTGGCACCACTTGTTGTAATCATGCAGGGTCAGTCCGAGACAGAGCAGCCGTTTCTCATCGTTTGATAGGGCAACTGTGGAGCTTAGGAATGGCAATAGATTCCAGGCTGTCAGCAAGGCATTTAAGACATGAACCAGCAGGCTTTGATCTGAGCGACTGGCATACCGCTTGGCGTTCTCCGCAGCATATTTGTTGCCCCGTTGCCTTAGCAGATAGTAATGGGCTTCCTCTGAGCCACCGAGGGCTGGAATCAAGCCAAATTCCTGTTCCATTGCAGGTAGTACCGTCTGAACATAGGCACGGAGAACCAGGTCAGCTTCGGGTGGGAGCGTTCGTAATAGGAGGGTTTGAAGTAAGGTGGTCATGGCAAAACCCTAGAAAATTAACGATTGCGGTTGTAAACGGCAGAATTTAGTCAATCGCCCTTTCAAAGCATCGAGCAGTAAGGCATCCTGATTGAAAGCGCAAGCGTAACCCTGTTTGTTGGAACCATCGGTAAGATAATGCAGACCAAAGACGGGGCTAAGCTTCAGCAATCGGCTGACTTCCCAATGCAATTGGCGTGTGCCCAGTGGAACCAGGAATGCCAGGAGTTTCTTGGAGTAGAGGCACCTGCCAACTTCTGACTGGGGATGCCCGACCAGGCTTAAGCGGCTGATTAAAGTCAATTCGCAGCACTTCAGGTCGTTACTATTCCAGTTACAGTGCAGGCTAACATCAAAGCGATCGCGCACCCACTCTTGCACTCGTAAGTAAATCTGGATGAATTCCTGAGGAAAGGTTTCTTCGCCCAGTCCTGCCTTGTTTGCCGCCTCTACAAAGGCTTCTCTAGTTGTTGTTTCAACCAGAGCATAGGGCAATAGCCTCAGCAGGTCATAGGTGTAAAAGCGATCGCCATCCCAGACGGCAGCTTGCAAGGTCGAGCCGCCCCGAAATCGAAGTAACTCCTTCTGGGTTTCTTTGCCCACCTCACTTTTACCCAACTCTTTCCAATCACCCAGCCACGGCTTCAGCCTCAAACCATAGACCTGTTGGAGATCGGCAACCATGCGATCGCGCACAGGTTGCATCACTTGTGGATTGCCTTCACCCATTTTCCAGAGCATTCCCTGTGCCTGGATTGCCCCCCAACGGTTGCGGTACTCCTGAAACTCCTTTGGGGCAGCGAAGGCTTCAGCGATCGCTTCCTGTAATTCGTTCCGTTCAATTGGTTGGTCTGGTTGCAAGCGTTCCTGCAACCGCGCCATTACCCAGGGAGTGCGTCCCGCTAGCAATACAAAGGCGTGGTAGCTTGAGAAGCCTGGATGTCGTCCTAACCTGCCTAACCGTTGAATGACGGTTGCCGAGTCGCTACTTTCAAAAATCAGCAAATGGATTTTGAAATCGACGCCAACATCCACTGCCGAAGTACCAACAACTAGAACAGGTTGGGCAGAACTTCTCAGGTCTGATTGGGTTTGCGATCGCTCTCGTCGATCAATCCGTCCACTGATTTCTCGCACCAAGACACTCGGCAGTAATTCAGCCAATAATCGGGCTGCCTGTCCTGCCTGAGCCACCGAGTTCAGAATCACCAGTCCCCTTCCCTGAGACTCTGACTGCAAGATGGCTCGGAGAGTATTGGCATTTTCAGCTAACCACCCTAGAGAATCTGACGCTTTCAAGTCAACAAATTCCAGTTTTACAGGTTGTAGAACCTGACGATAGCCAGGTATGGGTTCGCTGGCGTAGCTGCCTGTAATCTCTACAGTTTGTAACCCGGACTGCTGTAATTGGTCGATAAAGTCTGGTTTGGGAGTTGCCGAAGTAAATAGAAATCGTCGGGGACGTTGCTCTGGTTGAGTCCGTCGAATCAACGTCATGCTGTTAAGCACGGCGGCTTCCTGGTGCGGTCCAAAGATGTGAAACTCATCGAATACCCAGAGGTCAGGAAACTCTGCCAGAGCAAGGGGCAGGAGGTCGTTGCCATAGGCTGGGTCGCGGTACTGAAAGTGAGTAATTAGATGGAAGATATCGGGATTGGTCAATAGAATCGGCTTCTGCTGAATTGCTAGCAGCAACTCCTGAAACTTATTACTGGTTTCTGCGTGCTGGACACGACGGTTTAACTCTTCACCAAACAGGCGGTCGATGCGCTCGTCTGCATCCAACCCAAACATGGAATGCCAACCCTGCTGGCTATGGGTCTGGTCTTCCACCAGTTCAATCGTCGGGTACAGTCCCATAATTCGGAAGTTGGGATTTAGCAAACCGGGAACATAGGCAGCTAAGGATTTGCCATCACCCGTTGCTGCCTTGTTAAAAATGACATCGGCGGTTCCCTGCACTACCGCCGCACAGGTGTTAGCCTGGTGAACGGAAAGGGGACAGGTGTAACCGGGAGGAGGCTGGAGGATGGGAGCCTGTTGCCTGACCTGACAGACCTGCTCACATCCCAGAGGACAGTGACCAATACCGGGATTCAACTGGGAATAGAGTGGCTTCAGAAAAACTTTCACGGTAGTCTAAAAGTGAAGTTGTAGCCAGTCTAATACCCACATTGAAAAAGAAATTATCAAAAAATGACAATAACTATAATCAACTAGCGTTTGCTTTAGAGATTTTGAAGCTGCTAGCGGAAAAACCCTGTAAACGGGAGGAGTTGGCTACTCTCTTATCAGATTTTCTGGAGCAGCACGAAAAATCCGCAGAGGACATTCTGCAAAAGTTGACCCGAACGATTCGGAGACTACGAGACTGTGGGTTTGAAATTCGCAGTGCGCCCAACCGTCCCTATGAGTTAGTGGAGTCGTCTTTTCCGGTAATTCTGACCAGGGAACAACGGCAGGCACTGGCACTGGCTGCCTACTTTTTATCAGATATGGGATTTTCAGCCCAGGCGAGTCAGATTACTCGGATTGGTAAACTGACCGAAGCAGACCTGCCCACCGATGTTAAGGTCAATTTCAGTCCGCCTGTGGACTATAGCGAGGACAGAGTGGAGGAGACGGTACGGACACTGCAACAGCGGTTTCGGCAGCAGTGTCGTTATACGATTCGCTATCGCAGCAATCGGGGGAATGAGCAAAATTGGGACTGCGATCGCTCCGAACTCCGACTCCATAATGGAGTACTTTACCTGTTTGCCTTCATTCCTGATTTTTCGCCCCGTCTGATTGAGAAACGTCCCAATGTGGAACAGAATTTCGCCTTCCGGGTCGATCGCATCCTGGCTGTCCGAGCCGCATCAACAACACCCTGGAGCCTATTTCATTTTCCGACTCTGGAGGTTCACTACCGTATGAGTGGTGCATTGGGAAGCTATCAACCCCGTCGTGCTAATGAGCAGGAACTACTGCGGGATGGGAATGGGAACTGGGTGGAGATTGCGGCTCAGGAGGATTATTTATTCTGGTTTCGGCAACGCATGTTGCAGTACGGCTCTAATGTGCAAATCCTGGAGCCGGAGTGGTTGGCACAGCAGATTGCCCAGGAGTTAGAGCGGGCAAGGGCGGTGTATGCAGAAAATATTTTGTAATCGTTGGCGTGACTACTGAAACCCACTGGGATCAAATAACCAGTTGTTGTCGATCATAGCTTCCAATTGCTGGGTCAATTTTGGGAGAAACACATGGGGATCGTTGAGTTGCTGTTGCTGCATCCAGTTGCTTAAGGTTTCCATACTGTCTACTTCTACGCCCTGGGAGACGGCGGCATTTGCCAGCATTTGCAGGCTGGTATTTTGCAGGTCGTTGAGTTGGGGATGCCCCTCGCCCCGCACCTGACAGAAGAACAATGCCGTCGTTGCCAGTAAAGCTTCCATTGCATCACCCTGGGGCACTTGGTCGTAGAAAAAGCGCGCCAGGGTGATCAGAGCGGGTAACGGGGTCTGGATGCGGAGTCCCAACCAGAGTGCCTGCGCCAGATAAGATTGGGGATTTTCCGCTGCCGTCAATCCCAGATTACTCAGCACTGTGAAGAGATCCCCGTAAGCCCTCACCTGTGCCAGGTTCTGAGCCGCCTGCACGTTTAACTTAAACTGACGAGGTTTATCCCCGTGTTCACCTGCCCAATATGCCAGATTTGCCAGTGTGGCGGCTTTGCCTTTGACATCGCCAATGCGCTCTTTGATTTCCAGCGATTCCTGCCAGAGTTGCAAGGCGCGCTCAATGTCGCCCTGCTGCGCCACCACCCCTGCCATGTTGGAAAGCGTGGCGGCTTTGCCTTGGACATCGCCAATGCGCTCTGAGATTTCAAGGTCTTCCTGCCAGAGTTGCAAGGCGCGCTCAATATCGCCCTGCTGCGCCACCACTAATGCCATGTTGTTAAGCGTGGCGGCTTTGCCTTGGACATCGCCAATGCGCTCTAGGATTTCCAGCGATTCCTGCCAGAGTTGCAAGGCGCGCTCAATGTCGCCCTGCTGCGCCACCACCCCTGCCATGTTGGAAAGCGTGGCGGCTTTTTCTGAAAAATCATCCTCTGGACAGAGATGGAGTGCCTGTTCATAGTGGGCGATCGCATCCTTCGTATCCCCCAGCACTACTTCGGCGCGGGCGATCGTGCCCAGGATGCGGTAGTCTTCCCCCAGTTGCAGAATTGCCTGACACAGCGATCGGGCGTCTGCAAAGCGGGAACTGTTCACCCAGCGCGTGGCAATGCGATCGCCCACAGTGACAGCAATTTCTAATTCCTGCCCCAATAATGCCAATCGCACGATCTCTAAAGATTGTTCCTCACTGATGGGATAGTCCCCTTCCCACCACTGCTGATAGAGGGACTGGGCAGCAGGAGCAAAGAGGGGTGCAACCGCAGCAGGCAGGGTCAGGGGTAAAATTCGGGGGACACGCAGAGTGTCATCGGGGCTGACTTCCAGGATGCCGAGGGCAATGGCGCGATCGAGCGGATTGGAGGGTGAGGAGTGGGGAGTGGGGAGGGTGACCGTGACGAAAGTCGAACGGGGTACGGGCAGTTCAAAGATCAGTCCGCGAGACAGCATGGCTTGCAGGTCGCTATCCATATCGTGGAGCAGGCGATCGTCAACGATCTGCTGTCTTAACTCGGTTGGGTCTTGCTCCAGTTGTGCCAGCGTCTTGACCGGGGCGATCGGGGGCTGTGCCGAGCGGGTCTTTTGCTCGTCTTTCAGGAGTTCCTGGCGAGTGCTGCGATCGGGCAACTGTTGTGCCTGTTGCTGCAACTGATCCAGACCATTGAGCGTTTCCAGCAGTCGCGGGTTGCCATCTGCCAGTCGTTTTGCCTGCTCCTGGAGTTGTACCAGTTCCATCGCCGCCAGCACTAAGGCTTCGGTCACGGACTCTTCCCGTTCCAGTTCCGGTGGTTTTAATGCCGACAGCCGCTCACACTTTTTTTGCAGGTCTGCCCCCTGAAAGGCATCCATTGGTTGCTTATACAACACCTGCCCCTCCGTCAGTTCAAAGTCGTAACGACTGGTGAGGATGAATCGGTGGGGTGCGTAGGTATCTTGAATTGCCCAGATCAAATCCTGTAATACATTTGCAGCCGGTGACTTGAGCCGATAGACCATCCCCTGGGGTTCCAGGTTTTGCTCAAAGTCATCCAGCACCAGCAGAAATGGGCTGGCTCCCTGCTCATTTAGCTTTGTAAAAACACCACGTAAGCGAAAGCGCAAGTCCTCCTGGGGGTCAAGTAACCGCTCCCGCAGGGTGCGATCGTCCAGTGCTGCTGCTAACTGCCTTGCCAGCTTTGCCCCATCGATCGCACCCTGCCAAACCAGACGGTTGAACTGGGGCAGGCGATCGCAAATCCTTGCTGCCAGACTGCTCTTGCCCAAACCGCCCATGCCATGAATCAATACTCCCAGAGACTCCGGGGATTGGGTCAATGCCCGCAGGCAGTTCTGCAACTGTCGCCGCCGCCCGACAAAACTCTCCCGCCTCGGGACTTTAATCTGTTTCGTCAACGGATCGAGAAATTCCGTCGCCATTGAAGCGGGTGGAGCCGGTTTCCAGCCAGGGCTGTTTCTGGGCGTGACAAAGCTCTCTGGCAGCGTCTTCCCGACATACAACCGCAGTAGATGCCAGTCCCGCGCCTCCTGCTCAATCAACTTCTGGTAAGCAAAAGCGACTGCCTCTGCCAGGGGATTGCTGCGAGACAGTGCCTCATATAACGCTGCTGCTGCTGCTGTCGCATTGGTATCCAGCACATTCTGTCCCCAACCCAACACAGCCGTTGCGCCTGCCTGCAATAGCTGCTCTGCCATAGAGGGAACCGCCCCGGCGTTGCCTGCCTGCCCCGTCTTACACCCGGACAAAAACAACAATGGGGGTAGAGGTGCTTTTAAGGTACGCGCAATTTCGATCGCACTGGCATAGTAGGCATCCCCCGTTGCCGTCTCGGTAATAAACTTCGGTTGCCCCGCCTGGATCGTGGCATGTCCCGTAATATGCACCACATCAAAGTAGTTCTTGCCATAGGAGTCCACCAGATAGCCCAGTTCCTCCAGACAGCCACTTTCTTCCACCGTCAACCCAATCGTAGGACGTGCCGTTGCCTTCAGGATTGCCGCCTCTTCCTGTTCATAGTTCAGCACAGGCTTGATGCCCTGAGGTGAGGTCGCCATAAACAACAGCCGCAATGCCCCGTTGTAAGGTTGGGATGCTGGGGTTAGTTGGGGCACCTGATCCGAAGAGAGCCAGCGCACAGGTACAACTGCCGGATATCGTTGCACCAGAAATTGCACCCCATCATGCAGCACTTCCCAGGGCAGATGCGCCAGTTGTCCGGCAACGGCGATCGCCAGTACGATTCCCTCTCCCGGATACTCTCCTAACCGCGATACCAACCAGCGATCGCTGCCATCCAACCAGTTGAATAACCGTTGTCCAATCGCTGGCAGGTTTTCTCGCAGCTTGGCAGAGACATAGTAGACCTCTTCTGCATTCCGGGTCAGGTCGGCAATGGCGGAGAGGGAAAGGGCGCGATCAGCGTAGTCGTTGGGGTTATCCCAGAAGCAGCGCAGTTCGACCGTATCTTCCTTAATGGTCTTCAGATCCAGATGAAGGATTCGCATTAGGGTGAAATTATTCGTCCAGGATTTTTTGGATCTGCTCAATTGTGGCATTCTCCAGCAGCAATCGTCGCCCTGTCCTGCTCACAATCAAAACTTTTTCAATCCTCCTTCCAGATTTCCCCTTCTTATACTCCTGATACCATTTACGGATCTGCTCCGCGATCGCCAGCGTTCCCCCCACAATCCCTACAATGGTTGCGATCGTGGCAACGACCC
>CAZGDE010000082.1:0-5432 GCA_964524315.1 uncultured bacterium | reverse complement strand
CAACGACCCCCTCCCGTTCGGCTTCTTCCTCCGTTTCCCAACTCCCTGAAAGCTCTGGTATCGCCAATAGTTCTTCAGTGGCGGCGATCGCATCCGCTCCTTGTACTTCAACTAGAATGTTTGACATATTTCTCGCCTTGAAGCCTTTCGCAATAATTCTAGGCGATAGAAAAAATAACTGTCAGCAGCAAGTAGCAGTTTCTTGGCAGGGGAAATCTCGCTTCAAGAAATAAGTTCTGCTACTATTTTTGTAGTTCCTTTGTACTGTTGATGGCATTACTCAGGAGTAGGATCTATGCTTGACTCAATAAGCTTCGACAACTGGTGTCAGTCACTCGGTTTCAGTCAAGCAGCCCGCGCAACCATAGAGCAGATACGATCTTCTCCACCCTCCCGTCGTGTGAGGAGTGGAAGAGGGAACGTCTCAGGTAATTACCCGAGCCGGAAAATGGGTGTAACTATCCAGTTTGAGTCCCATCGAAACGAGCTTGCCCGCATTTACGAACTGGAACACGACCCTGACGTTCTGGAATATTACGACCAGCCCCCTTCCTTCGAGCTTGATTACCTTTCAAAAAGCGGAAGGCGCAATCGTCACCAATATACCCCCGACTTCTTCGTTATCCGCAGAGACTCGGCAGGTTGGGAAGAATGTAAAACCGAAGACGAGCTTCAACGGCTAGCTGAAAGCAGTCCCAACCGTTATCAGAAAGATGAGAACGGTTATTGGCGATGTCCTCCCGCAGAAGTTTATGCCCATCCTCTCGGTCTCTATTTCCGTCTATGGTCTAGTACCGAAATTAACTGGGTCTTTCAGCAGAACTTTATCTGGCTAGAAGACTACTTTTGTGCCGACGCACCCTCTGTTGATGAATCCGTTGCAGCCGCAATCATCGCTTCAGTTAAAGCCAACGAAGGCATCATGTTGCTCAACCTGCTTCAACAGTCAGAAGACACGGATGCTGATGTTATCTACACGCTGATTGCAACCAAGCAAATTTATGTTGATCTGACGGCTGAACGGTTAGCAAACAGCGATCGAGTGAAAGTATACTCTGATCGAGCAACTGCCTTTGCCTACCATCGAGCCGCAGAGGTTGCCAAATCTTCCCCCATCAATCCACAACAAATTGCTATTGCAGTTGGAAGTACTCTTGTCTGGGATGGGGAGTGCTGGGAGATTATCAACACCGGAACCAACGCTACAGCCTTATTGCAATCAGGTGGCAAGGTTATAGATTTACCTAACGAGATACTAGATAAGTACATTCAGGAAGGCAAGATTACCGCTTTAACTCAAGCCGAAGATACGACTAAACAGAAAGAAATTCAGGCGATTCTTCAACGCGCTAGACCAGACGATATTACTGAAGCCAACCGAAGATATGAGCAAATTCAACCTTATCTAGGTTTAAATTCTGCACCAACCCCTTCTAGTACCATTCGCCGTTGGCGGATTCAATATCGTCAAGCAGAAGCAACCTATGGGAGTGGTTACATTGGTCTACTTCCCCAGCATGGAGCCAAGGGAAACCGAACTGCCAAGATGGATGAGGCTGTTCGAACGTTTATGGTGAAATTTATTGAGGAAAACTATGAAACACTCAAGCATCGACGAGGTTGGCGTGTTTATGCTTCTCTAGTAGCTGCATGTGAAAAGCACGAACCTCAATTGATTCCTCCCAGTTCAAAAACTTTCTATGCAGAGATCAAAAAACGCGCTGGCGTAGAGCAAACGGAAAAGCGAGAAGGTCGTAGAGCTGCTATTCAGAAGCGTTCAACTTACTTTGAGCTGGAACTGACAACCCCCCGACATGGCGATCGTCCCTTTGAAATTGTCCATATTGACCACACAGAACTTGATATTGAATTAATCAGTTCTCTGGCTTCATTAAACCAATGCAATCTTGCTACCAGTGATACTAATCGTTTCAATTTAGGTCGCCCTTGGGCGTCCTTTATGGTAGATGCTTATAGTCGTCGTCTTCTAGCAGTTTATCTAACCTACGAAGAACCCAGCTACCGTTCCTGCATGGCAATATTGCGTCTCTGTGTTCAACGATTTAAGCGATTTCCTCAATCGATTGTGGTAGATAATGGAGCGGAATTTCATAGCAACTATTTTGAGCAACTGCTAGCTTACTATGCTTGCACTAAAAAACACCGACCTCCAGCCGATGCTCGTTTTGGCTCTGTAGTAGAAAGATTGTTCGGAACAGCAAACAATCAGTTTGTTCATGAGCTTAAGGGAAATACCCAGATTGCCCAACTGCGTCGTAAAGTCACAAAATCTGTACGACCTTCAAGCCAAGCAGAGTGGAGTTTGGGTGAGTTATATGAATCTCTGTGTGAATGGGCATACGAAATTTATGACAAGCGGCAACATCCAGCACTTGGACAAAGCCCCCATGATGCATTTAATAATGGTTTGGCAATTGGAGGACATCGGACTCATCGTCGAGTTGAATACGACGAAACCTTCTGTATGTTGACACTACCTGCTCCTGATCGTGGCAAACGCATAGTACAACCAGGACAAGGCATCAAAATAAATCACATTTATTACTGGTCAAATTCTTTTCGTGACCCAGAGATTGAACGGTCAAAGGTTGAAGTTCGATACGAGCCTTTCGATGCCAGTATTGCTTATGTCTTAGTCAAGGGGCAATGGGTGAAATGTATTTCTAGTCATTTCCAATATTTAAAGGGACGACCAGAAAAGGAAATGCGTTTAATTGCCGAGGAGCTAAGAAAACGCAAACGAGATCTGGGAAGAGATGTTGTTCTTAATGACAAAGAGTTAGTGCAATTTCTTAATTCAACTGAGGCAAAAGAAGGTAAATTTTTGAACCAACGCTTACAAGTATTAGAAAATCAAAATGTGATTCAAGGAATTTCAAGCAGTGGGGAAGCGACTCCCAGTAGAGAAGTAAGTCTGCATGAGGCAGTGGTTTCACCATTATCCATAGGACCGCTTTCTCTTGACACTGACCAAAACATCGACAAATCCATGATGGAAAATCCTCCAGGATCCAGTTTTGAAGAATTCGATTTTTATGGAGAGTGGTAACTATGCTGTCTGAGAGAGGTTTTCCACGGGAACTCCTAAATCAACCAGTTTCCGCTAGAATTGCTTACTTTCAAAGTTACACAATGCCCCATCCAAAATTGAGAGAGGCTGCCCAGAAATTAAAGCGTTCTATTCATCAACCAGCAGGGGCATCTCTAATTTTTGTTTTTGGACCTTCAGGAGTTGGAAAGTCTACTCTTTTAAGGAAGGTTTCTCATGATTTAACAGAGGCTGCACTCCCTAGAATGGAGATTTATAAAGGTTATATTCCAGTTGCAGGCATTGAGGCAATTGCCCCCGAGTTTAGAAATTTTGATTGGAAAGACTTTTATGTCCGTGCCTTAATGGCTCTTAAGGAACCAATGATTGAAAAGAAGATCAGTCGTACAGATTCTAAACTTAAACTTCGCTTAGCGTTGGAGTCAGCCCTTAAAAACCGGGAACCAGATGCATTCTTTGTAGACGAAGCCCAAAATTTGGGCAAAGTAACCAGTGGGCGTCAGTTACGTGACCAAACTGACTGTATCAAATCTTTAGCCAATATTACCCAAACTCAGTTTGTCCTTTGCGGAACCTATGAATTACTAGTTTTAAGAAATTTAAGTGGGCAAGTATGTAGACGCAGTACTGACATTCACCTACCTCGATATTTTGCTGAATTTGATAACGATCGACAGGCTTTTCAAGCTGTTTTATCAACATTTCAAAGCTATCTTCCTCTTCCGGATGCGCCTAATCTATTGGAGAACTGGGATTTTTGTTATGAACGTAGCATTGGTTGCATAGGTATCCTTAAAGATTGGTTGTCTCGAACCTTAAGTGCTGTTCTTGAGGAGGACAATAATGCAAGAACTTTGACTGTCAAGAACTTGGAACGTCATGCCTGGTCAGCAAGCCAATGTTCTACCATGCTAAAGGAAGCAAAGGAAGGTGAAGATGATTTAAAAAATAAGAGCACAACTAGTGACCAACTCCGCGCTGATTTGGGGCTAGATACATCTATTTCTTTACCTGACGTTGCTGTTTCTTCAACAGCTTCTCAAAAAAATCAAACACGGAAGGTAGGTGAACCATTACCCCACCGACATCTTGTAGGGGAGGAAGAATGTGTCAGTCAATAATTTGAAGACCTATGGGTCCTGGAATTCAAATTTCCCAAAGACTCCAAAACGGAGTAAGCTCTACTCCCTAGAAGCGATCTCAAATAGTACAGCCTATACTGAGGGATTAATCAGCTACATTTGCCGACTTGCTGAAGCACATTGTGTTTCTCCAGGAGTCCTTATTAAACAAGAGATTCTTCCTAGCTTCAGAAGAAAGTACACAATAGGGAAGCAAGAGATTTATCAGTTGCACACTAACGGAAGTATCACTACAGTTGCTTCTTTGCCTAGACCTGCAACTACAAAAAATCCTAATGAGTATGGATTTTTAGCTTTTCAGTATATTGAAGGACTTGAACCATTAGTTTTGAGAGAAAGCCTACAAACACTAATTATTCCACAGTGGTTTAGTAAAGCCCTGGGTGCAAAAACTGAGTTAGCAAAAGATATCAGAGTTTGGTGTCCAAAATGCTTCCAGGATAGTCTTGATGCTGAACAGCAAGTTTATGAACCCCTACTCTGGTCGATCGCTGCTGTTACTGTTTGCCCTTACCATCACCAACCTCTGCAATCGCGTTGTCCTTCCTGTCAAAGAATTCAACGTCCTCTGACAGGGAAAATGCAGGTAGCCCGTTGCTCCCAGTGCCAAGCTTGGCTGAACAAACTAGGGGAAAATCCATCAGAAGCAGAACGTTTAATTTATTCAGAGCTTGAATGGCATCTCTGGGTTACTCAGCAGGTAATAGAAGTATTAGCAGTTACGCCTAACTTGCCGAACAAGGAGACCAGTGCGGCGATTGCTCAAGTGCTTCATGAAACTAGAGAGTCAGAATCGAAAATCTCACTGGATCAGTCAACCCGGCAAATGCAGTTGAAACTCCTGGAAACTTTTGTGCGTTATAGCCAATAGCCCAGTATGGAAAGTCATTTACCAATGAGCAAGGAATTTTGGGACCTTACATTACCTGTTACCCCTTCTCGCAGCCGTCTCTATAGTCTGGAACCTATAGGAATTGGTACAGATGGAGTTGAAAGTTTGACTGGGTACGTAGCTAGGCTAGCTAACGCCCATTACGTACCCGTTGGAACCCTAATAGCCAACGAATTGCACTCTTTAGTTACTCAAACCCAGAAACATAGTTACTTACATCAGATTAGGGGCTGTACTGAAGTCTTAAACAGCACGGGACAAATGGCTTGGGATGTTGTCTATGCACTGGAAGATTTAACTTTGCGTCATGATTTACATTATCTTACGT
>CAZGDE010000081.1:18809-20417 GCA_964524315.1 uncultured bacterium | reverse complement strand
CACTGTTCGTAACCGTTGCTGGATACTTTCGCGCTGTTTGCTAATGGATACTAATCCTTTGTCCTGCAAAACGGGAGTCAGGGCCCTGGCATCAATAATTTGCTGTTGAATGGTGAGCCGCTGTTGCTGAATGGTACGCTTTTCCTGAAGCGTCCGCTGGGATTGGAGAACGGTCGAATCTTCAGCCTGGGACTGGAGTTCGGTCAGTTTTGATTTTTGTTGTTGTAACTGTTTTTGGAGTTCAGGTTGATCAATAGTGCCAATAATATCGCCCTTTTTAACCGTGCTTCCCTCTTCGATATTCAGGGTAATGAGCTGACCACTGGCGGTCGGTGATTGGAGTTGCACAACTTTACGGGGATGAATCAACACACCCTGACCGGAAACCGTCATCGGAATTCGCCCAAAAACGCCCCATAACAGGGCAATGCCAATCAAAATGCCCAACGTACCGAGGGGAATCCACGTTTTAGGCCCAATAATTTGGGTCATTTGATCGAGCTGTTCCGGCGAGGAAAGCCGTTCGAGAGACTCCTTACGATATAGGCTTGACTTTTGTTGACTAAACATGAACGATACGTCTCCTTAACACAGTCTCCTTAACACAAAACCGCAGGCTCCGAAGTACCTGCAAAGGGTGGTGTTATCCACCTCGGAGCCGACTTAACATCCAATCTAATCGGGTTCCCGCCAGTTCCATTTGTTCCAGTAAATCGAAATCCAGTTCATCTTCGTATTCCACATCCTGTCTGAGGGATTGGCCGGTACTGTAGGTGCGCCGATTCGAGCCAATCTGGGAGATGGTATTGCGGAAGCGATCGGCCAGGAGAACAGCCAGCGAGCGATAGAAACGGGCGGCGAATCCCGAATCTTGTTGCAATTTGGCGGCTAGTTGTTTACGGGGAATGGCTAGCACCAGGGAATTTTCCAGCGCAATGACGCTAGCAGACGGGGGTCGGTTATCGAGAAATGACATTTCTCCCACAATTTCACCTTTAGACAGTTTGGCAAGTTTTTGGCCTTCCAATTGCCCCCCTTCTAACAGAGCAAAGGTGCGATTCAGCGGACTATCGCTTTGAGAAACTGTGACGTTCAGGCTACCGTCGAGAAGGATATAAAAAGCATCAATGGATTGCCCTTCTTGAATTAACACACCGCCTTCGGTCAAGCGTTCGCGGATTCCCGCTTTACTCATCCAATCAATATCACTATCATTGAGTTCCCGAAAGACAAATAACACTTTCCGCAGAGACGGCGTGGGGTTGACTACCGTCTTGCCGGAACTAAGTTTGGTAATGGTACTGCGTAAGCGATTGGAGAGGCGCACAGCGATCGCCAAATAAAACCGGGAGGCAAAGTCAGTATCCTGTTCCAGCTTCGTGTTGAGTGTTTGCCAGGGAACGGCCAACACTGCTGCCCGCCTGAGCGCCTTAACCGTTGTCGCCGCTGCGCGGGGATCAATTACAGTCAACTCATCGGCAATTTCGCCCTCGGTAAAGCGCGCGATTTCAGTACTCGTTGATTCTTCCCCTTCCAAGACCGCAAAGGCTTTAGACAGGCGATCATCACTGCCCGGTTTCGAAATGGCCGCTGTCAGTACCCCTTCCA
>CAZGDE010000081.1:14992-18799 GCA_964524315.1 uncultured bacterium | reverse complement strand
GAGTTCCCTTGAGTAATCAATTTGGTGCCGGGGCTGAGGTCTTGCTGACGACCGGCAGAACAGAACCAGTCTACATCGGTTTCGTTAAGTTCTTGGACTTTGAGCAGCGCATCTCTCATGGTCTTCTTAATTTAGGTGAAGCGACAGATGGATGATGGAGTTAATATGGCTCCGACTTAGTGTGATCGATCGGGGATAGTTGCTGATAGTTTTCCCCTGCACCCGGACAGTTATCTCGTAAAATTTTCTCTAAGCGAGCGATCGCACTCGCATCAGCGAGTTCCTCTAATGTCATCTGTGTCAGCGGCATAAACAATCGTAGCTGACCCATATCATCCTTTAGCCTATCAGCATTCTGGGAATGGAACTGTTCCAGATTTGCGGCTGCTCCTTTGACCAATCCCTGAAGCACCTGAAAGGCACCAGCGGATAGGGGCGGTTGCCCCCGATAGTTTTGTAACCTCCCCCCTTCTCGATAGGTTGGGTAAGACTCTAACCCAACAAACCACAAAAACCAGTCTGCCCGGTAAACTCCAATCGCGGCGACAATTCCCCGATAGTCAGCCAGCAATTCGTCCAGGATATTGTTACGCATTGAGCCAAACAACCGTTGGGTAAGGTAATGGGTACATTCATGCTCCAGGCGAATGGTGAGTGATAGTTGCTGCCATACGTCATCGGCTAAGCCTAAGGCGGACGCGGAAACATTACTATAAGAACCTTCACTTAAAATAATGAACCGATCTTGATATAGGGCTTTTTGCGGCGTGATGCGCTGAAATTCTAATGTCCAGTGTCTCTCGGAACACGTGGTCGGATTTTGTTGTTCCCATTGTTTGCGATATTGATGAATCCGATCCCAATTGTTGAACCCGGTCACAATACAGGCACCCATCGAATCGGGCACTGGTTTCGGCTCATTGCGAAATGTGAATGCCTGCACCAGAGTGACAAAATCCTGGCGATCGCCCACCACCAGAACCGGAATGATCCCTGCCAGGGTAGAGTGTAACCGCAGTTGTAATTTTTCAGGTTGGTTTAACTTCAAGCCCGTTGCGATTGAATCAGGCGCAGGGATACCGCGTCGAGTGGCCGCACGGTAAGCCGGGGTTTCACTGATACCTGCCTGAATGGGAAACTGTAGTTGGGGCAACCGCGATCTCAACGCTTCAAACACACTTTTGTCAACTGCTTCCGCTGCATATTGTTCCCACGCAGCGACATGAAGTTCTGGTTTCAATGGCAACTCGACAACAGGCAACTGCTCACCCTTTACAAACGGGTTCTCACCATAGACAAGTAACTCTTGCGTTGCCTGATCGTCAGCACCATAGGCAGCCAAAACTCTGGCTCTCAACTCATATAGACTGGTGGTATGCATTAATGAATCGCGGTTGCTCACCCTAAAAGAACCATCCACGAAAAGACCGACAACCCGTAATATGTGAGTTGTTCTGTTAAGTCACTTAACCCTTCACGCAGTCAGAAATAAATCCCCGACCCACCATAACAAGCCAATTTTTACCTATTCTTGGCTTTGAGAGTATTTCAATCTGTAAATTTTTCCTAATCAAGGTTGAGGTAATGGTATTAACGAAAGTGATGTTACTATGTCGCCGATTATAGGTGCCTTCCCTGGTCATGGCTTTAGTAACAGTACGGATTCTCGGACACTTTGTGCTAGTACCTGAATAGGGATAGTATGACGACAGTTTGATCTATCTATTTTTATCTATCTGTACAGTCAAATACTTGATAGAGTGATCCTTTCCTGTAACTTTCTATCTACTGTCAGATAAGTAACGAATGCTGTTCTGAACAAGTCAAAGGTGTCCTGGAAGCCGTCTGTCTGTATGCACTATGGTGTCTTTTGCCTGATTTGGTAGTCCGATTTAGGAAAGGATAAAGAATGATGGAGTGAGGGTAAGAGAGTGTGATGGTGGGGATTTTCGGCCCTCTTACCCTCTCACCATCCTGCCCTTTAAGGCACAACCCCTGATTTCAATGTGATCAACTGGCAAAATTACACTACATTGAGTGAAAATCTACGAGTATCAAATATACACTTGCCACAATCTAGGGAAAGGTTGGTGCGGATTAATGGAATCGGTTTGTAAATTTATCGCTACAGGCGCAACTACAGGGTTGATATTTTTTTACAGCATTCATCCTGTTAATGCCGATCCCGGCAAACCTCACTCTGCAATGCTTCAGTCCCAGGGAGACACTCTTCTCCCGCCCCCTGCGGATGCCCCCGTTCTGCCACAAATTTTGCCTGCACAAGACTTGAAGACGCAAGACTTGAAGACGCAAGACTCGAAAGCGCCAGACCCGAAAGCGCAAGATGTAGTCCAGTCGGCTACCCCACTTCTGCCGCCAGATGCTTCCCCGGCAGGAACGGGGTCTGCTCCACTATCTCCATCAGCACCAGAAACTTCACCATCAGGAACTTCACCGTCAGGAACTTCACCATCAGGAACTTCAGACAAACCCGATCAGGTACCTGCCACTCTGGAAAACTTGCTGAGCAGCCCTGTTCGTTTGACCAATCCCACAAAACCGGAGGAAGTTCGGATCGAAAAAGTTCTTCCTATTACATTGCAGCAAGCCATTGAGATCGCGCAGCAGAATAGCCGCCAGTTACAGATTGCGGAAATCCAACTAGATCGCAATCGTGCAGTTATGCGGGAAGCCCAAGCCGCCTGGTTTCCAACCTTTGGCCTCCAGGGTTCCTACAGTCGGGATCTATCAGCCAGTGGAGAACTCAGTGTCGACGCAACACGTGCCCAGACCAATCGGCAAATTCCCCTGGCGCAGGCACAACTCAATCAATTGCTCAATCAACCGGTGTCAATCAACCCGTTGTTACAATTGCAGCAAGCCCTGGCGGTTCAACAAACGCAGGGGCAGTTAGCTACCGCCCAAAGTTCGTTGCAAGATCTTGATAACTTTGCCTCCCGTACCTTTAATGGCACCTTCGCCGTTAACTACACGATCTTCACCAGTGGGCAACGGCCGGCATTAATTCGCTCCGCCAGTGAGCAGGTGCGCGTGAGTGAACTGGACGTAGAACGGGTAAAGGAGCAACTCCGGCTAGATGTGACGCAAGCTTACTATGACTTGCAGCAAACGGAGCAAGAAATTCGCATTCAAGAAGCGGCTGTGAAAGAGGCAACTAAAAGTTTGAGTGATGCCCAAGCACTGGTGGGGGCCGCGATGGCAACCCGGTTGGATGTGCTGAATGCCCAGGTACAGTTAGATAACTCAACGCAACAGTTAATCCAGGTTAGAAGTAATCAGGATATTGCGTTGCGGCGGTTAGCCCAGCTTTTGAGTTTACCAGCGACCGTGGGTGTCAGGGCCGTCGAACCGATTGAAATTACCGAACGCTGGAATCTAACCCTGGAAGAAAGCATTGTCCGAGCTTTCGACCGACGAGTTGAATTAAAACAGCAGCTAGCGCAGCGAGAATCCAGTCAACAACAGCGGCGGGCAGCGATCGCGGCTTTTCTCCCCCAGTTACGCGCCTTTGCCAACTATAACTTGCTCAATCTACACACCGATCAACCGGGAGAGTTTGTTGCCCAGGGATTTGCCACCGGGTATTCATTTGGCTTTACGCTGCAATGGACCTTCTTTGATGGTGGTGTCGCCGCCGCCCGGATTGCCCAACAGAATGCTAATATCCGACTGGCCGAAGTCCAATTTGCCCAGGCAACTGAACAAGTCCGGTTTGAGGTGGAACAAGCTTATTTCCAATTGCAATCTAATTTGCAAAATGTCCAGGTTGCGAGCGCATCCTTAGAA
>CAZGDE010000081.1:0-14982 GCA_964524315.1 uncultured bacterium | reverse complement strand
GCACTTCGTATTGCCCGTTTGCGGTTTCAGGCGGCGGTGGGTACCCAACTGGATGTGCTGAACGCCGAGACGAACTTAACCCGGTCAGCCGGGAACTTATTGAACGCAATTTTGGGTTATAACCGGGCGCTTGCCTCGCTAAAGCGAGCCGTTAGTGGTCCGGCTCCCGTCGCTAAGTCTAACTAACTATTTACTTATCACAGGGCATAGCCAGCTAAGAACTGTGGCAGGGAAGACGTTTTATATAAATGATAGGAGTCTGCTTGCAGACACGCATCTTCAAATGGTGCAAGGTTTGTTAACGCATAGATGCCTTGGGGCATGTCAGGGTAGAGCTTGTGATAAAGCTCTATAAATAAATTTTGGAGTGCTTTTCCTTTTTCTAAAGCGGTGGCATAGGGACGGTAATAAGCAGATTCGATCGCTTTCATCACGAATGAATACTGCGCCTCTGCCGTAGTTCGTTCAAGGAGCTTTGTCGCGATATTTTGCAAGTACATATTCGGATGCAGCTTATCGCCGAAAAAACGTGTGTACGAGTTCCTGCCAAAGCGCACTGAAAACGACATCGCAGTGTCCTGATATTCCAAATAATGCCAGATACAGGCTGGCATAAAGAGAGTTTCTCCCGGCTGCAGGACACAATCGTATCCGCCCATGTATTGGACGAACTCAATCTTTTCCGATTCCGAGAAGTGTTCTAAAAAGAAACTACTAAAGTTACGGATGGGACTGAGCTTGCGAGACGCGATCGCAGGAATGATAATGACACGCTTGGTACCAAAGACTTGATGGAGCAAGACCTGGCGATAGTCCCCATCAAAGTGGAGATGGGCATAATTACCCACATTGCCCAGGAATAAAAGGGATGCCACATCGCGATCGTCCTCCTCTGGAGTCAAATGTGCCAGGGTCGGCATTTCGAACAAACACCGAACGTCGTCAGGCGTTTGCCCCTCCGTGGACATCTTCTTCGTTCCTGGATGTTTTTCAACATAGGCCAGGTAATCTTTAAAGCTCAAAATCTCTTTGTCCCGGCTATCAAGCAAAGTAGAGTTTCTTAAGGCAAAGGATGTAAATTCCTCTTGGACAATGAGCGACATCTTTTCCAGCGTTGCCCTGGCTTTCTCTACCGTGCGAATATGGGAGATTGGCTGATCAGCAAACAAATCCGTAATAATAACTGGCTTTTGTGGTAAGACGTAGTTCGTCTTAAACACATCCAGCGATGGAGTTACAATGCGTTCAACATTCATGGAAAAATTTCGGCTCCACGTTAATTCAGTGTCAAGCTATTTCAGCGACCTGATCGCACTAGAGATCGCACTAGACCTATCGCACTAGCGCAACAGGTTCATGCACGGGAAGAAGTTTCGTTGCCCCTCTGGTTTCTTCGATGGATGCCATATAAGGGGCCATGCGTTGTTGCACAAAATTAAACATGGCGGTATGACGTTGGGGTACAGTCCAAATTCCATTCATAATGCCAGCTTGCTGCTGTCGTTGAATTGCGGCCACATACATGGGCACAATCCGACCCATGCGTTGTAAATCCTCTCGCACAAAACTACAGGTATAACGAATCGTACTAGTATCCAGTCGATGCGTAATGACCCAGCCAACAATCTGCTGTTGATAACGTAATGCCAGGCTATTGATCGGCTCAAAATTTTCTTCTAACTGAAATGGCACCAAATCACTGGGAATCCAGGGGTTCTCATCCTGACGTTGCTGGATGTCCCGTCGTTCGTCTGGACTAATGTCCGCCCAGGGAACAATTTCAAACACAGACGGCAAGTAGTATCGATGCATCCACGGAGCGGCAACAATACGATCGAATGTCGATTTACAGACAAGCATCCGCAACTGCGGTGGTGTCCATTGACAGTGGTGCAACAACCGCTCCAAAGCAGGTGTCGTTGGTTTGCCGGTAACGTACACGATTTGCAGTTCCGCACATCCCTGGTGTTGTAATTCTTGCTCTAATCGAGTCAACAATGCTGTACCAATACCGCGACTTCGGTGAGACGGGGCCACAAAAATTGATAGAACATTTGCACTTCGACTCTCAGGTAAACGTTCCGCTAACACTAAACCAACCGCCTGCGCTCCATCCATTGCACCAATCGCGATCGTCATACCGGATGCTGTGATTGTTTGCAGACGCGTGCGATAGTACGGAAACGTAAATTGCTGGTAGAGCGATGCAGTAATGGAGTTGAGAATATGCATTGTCGTCATAACAACCTCCTACCAGTACAATTGCCACCGACCTTGACAACAAATTCCATGCCCCTGCAATGTAATCCGCGCATCATGCGGTTGAACATCCCGAAAGGGAGCGATTTGATGGTAGTAAAACCCAGAATGCAGCGCTGCGGCACCAATCGTATAGGAGTGAAGCGTCTTTTGACGGGAATCGAGTAACTGACGCAGTTCTGTTTGCGGAAGACCTAAGGTTTCATCTCGATGGAGATCCCAGACATACATGCCGCCACCCGATTGGGGTAATGCGATCGCAAGGGTAAACGAAATGGGATTTTTAAAATCAATGCCATCATAGGAAGAACCCCAATTAAACAGTAGATGGGGTGTATCACAGTGAATTGGATTGGAGACGGCAGCCGGGTCGTAGCGATCGCGAAACCAATCCCGATGGGTTAAATCCCGTGGATGCTGAAACGCCGCATGATCAAGGAAAATGTGAAACCCAGGTAATGCCAGGGATTCTTTATAGTCAACCGGTGCCTGTAAATGGTTGGATAACACGACAGCCAAACGGTCATAAAGCCACCCGAAGCGCTCCTTTAGGATCGGGTTGTACTGTTGGGCCATTTGGTAATAGGGCGGGTTTGCAAGATAGGCAAGATCAAAGTAATTAGAAGCCCCCAGCGTAAAAAACGGTGCCACTGGATGACGTTGAATCCAGGATTCGCGCAACTCATCAATCAGCGTTCGAATCGTTACACATTCCTGCGGGGTCAGGATGGGAACTTGACTGACCCTGGAGCGTTCAGCTTGGAGCATGGGTTCTTCTCCTGTCATCACACAATCGTTTTGCATCATCTAAACTACTCCTGCAACCGATAAGTCAAAGGACATGGGATGAGCCTGATCAAGACTGGGGAGAGAAAACCCTGACTGATTCTCCGACAAAGGCTTGAGCGAACGGCGAAATTCATCAATCGTAGTCATGTATTCTGCCATGCGCCGTTGGACAAATTGCACCATACCGGGATAAACATAGGGAACCACCCAGGTTGCATAGGGAATTTCAGGGCGGCTGTAGTGCCGCTTGATCGCCTCAGCATAGAGGGGAATAATGCGGCCACGTTGCTGGAAATCTGGCCTCACAAAGCTGCAACTATAGCAAATCGTATCCGGTTTAAATCGTTGCGTAATGACCCACCCGACAACCTCTCCCTGATAGCGCAACCCAACACTATTCAATGGTTCCATCGATTGTTCGTAATGAAAGGGAACTAAGCTCTCCGGCATCCACGGGCTCTCTTCCTGCTGTTGTTGCAGGGTTTGTCGTTCTGCGGCAGTCAGCTCAGTCCACGGGAAAATGGTAAAGGTTTTCGGCAAGGAGGCTTGATCGATCCAGGCGGCCGATCGCATCCGGCGATCGCACCGACAGATCAGCATCCGGGGTTCGGGCAATGACCAATCACAGGTGTGGAGAAGTTTCTCTAAGGCGGGTGTTGCAGGCTTGCCAGCGACATACACAATCAGAGCGGTTGTACATCCTTGCTGGTTTAAAGTCCGTTCCAACTCAGTCAGTAAAGCCGTTCCCACACCCTTCTGCCGATAGGCTGGTTTCACATAAATCGACAAAATTTTAGCAACCTGATCTGGTTGAATTTCAGCTAAGGCCAATCCAATGGGTTCATCGTCAATTGCGGCACCCATTGCCACAATTGACCCATTCATGATTTGCAAGAGTGGTTGATAGGATGGAAAGGTGAGTGACCGATAACGAAAGGCGTTGAAAACATTCAGTCGATTGATGGAATACATGGCGAACCTGCTATATGCGCTGTGGAATAGAAATTAGGGAGATAGAAATTAAGGGGATAGAAATTAGCTGGTGAGTTTTTGCAATACCCGCGATACCGTAGCCGGAACAGTCACTTCAGGCTGGGGGGTGTCCGTTGTAACGGGGCGTTTAATATCAATCAGTAATACAATGCGATCGCTCCCCCCCCGGTTCCAGGCTTCGTGTTCAACCGTGTCATCAAAGATCAAGCATTTGCCAGCTTGCCAGTGACGGGTTTCAGTTCCCACGCGCAACGCACACCCATCCGGAACAATTACCCCCAAATGGCAACGGAGTACTGCCTTCGTATAACCGACATGGGGCACAATGTGAGTTCCAGGCGCTAAGCAGGAAAACCCCGCTGTCGTCATCCCTGGAATTTGCTCGATTAAGCGGGTGGTTTCAGGGCAACGCTGGCAGTTCTGGTGCAGTCGTTGGCCAAAGGCATATAAACCAAACACATCCCAGCCTGTTTCATACAGAAAGGTTTCTGTCCAGGGCATGAAATGCTGGGGTTGTAACTGTGTGAGTTCGTGATGAATCGTCAGCCAGTTGGCTTCTAAATGAGCGATAAAGGGGAATTCGTTAGGTTCTAAAAACATCGGTTTTTGTGGGATAGAAGAGCGTTAATTGTTCAACCGGCAATTTATTTCTGAAAATCAATGAGTAACACAACCCGAGTTCCCTGACTGCGGTTCCAGGCTTCATGTTCAACCGTGTCATCAAATACCAGGCATTGACCTTCCTGCCAGTTACGAATTTCGTCAGCGATCCGAATCGCACAGCCAAACGGTGTGTACGTTGCGGGAATGATTAATCCTAAATGACACCGTAATACCGTATGATTCAACTCCATACGGGTAAGCTGACCATTGGTGTAATCATAGTGATAACCAATATGCGGTTTGATATGGGTTTTAGGCTTCAGTGAAGAAAAGGCAGCCGTAATTAGTCCCGGTATGGTTTCAATAATTTGCGTGGTTTGCGGGCACCGTTCACAGTTCTCAGGCATACGTTTGCCAAAAGCGTAAAGGCCAAAAACGTCCCATCCCGTGTCGTATAGAAATGTTTCCTTCCAGGGAATAAACTGGTTCTCGCTCAGATGTTCCAACTCCTGACGAATGACTTGCCAGGAGTTAGCCAAATGAGTCGTAAATTCAAAATCACGTGGCTCGTAAAACATATTGCCTTACCAATACAACTGCCATTTACCCTGACTGAAAAAGCTATGTCCCTGGAGCGTAATCCGCTCATCATCAGGTTGAATGTTTTGCGCTGGCGCTGCTTGATGGAGCTGATGCCCTGAATGCAAAACGAGATGCCCCTGCTGATAGGGATAATACTCCTGCGGCTGGGTACGCACGAGTTGTTGAAACTCGGCTTGATTCAACCCCACGATGTCCTGGTAAGACAGATCCCACAGGTTTAACCCACCACCAAACTTGGGTAACGCGATCGCCAGGGTAAATGAAAGTGGACGGGTAAAGTCCGCACTTTGCGGATCGGGCCAGGGTAGTAATTGATATTGGGAATCGCAGTGAATAGAGGCAATCGGCTGCTCAAACGCTTTACAGGATAGGTAGATATGAAATCCTGGCAATGCCAGTTGAGATGGGTACTCGACTGGAGCCTGAAGCCACTCGGATAGCAGCAGGGCAACCTTCTCGTAGAGCCACTGGAAGCGATCGCGCAAGATCGGATTGTAGCGTTGCGCTAACTCAGAGTAGGTTTGCACGTTCTGGGCTGCATCAATATAGCTGGCCGCTCCCAGCGTATAAAACGGCAGATAAGGATTTCGTCGTAACCAATCCGCTTTCAACGCATAGATGGCCGATCGAATCTCCTGACATTCCAACTCGGTCAGCACTGGTAGATCAGCCCTGGCTGCGTCTGTTCCTGGCCCGAAGTGAGATATCCGTGAGGAGGTGGAGCTTAGAGAAACCATAGTGAAACCTAATCTAATGACCAAACTTGGGTAGTGAGGGTGGGATTCAGCAGATTTAAGAGGGACAAACCAATGCCTGATACCCCATCCAGCAACCCAGGAATAATACTGCGCTCGGAAAATTCCTGGAGTCGCCAGTGCCCAATCTTTTCGTAGTACTCAACCATTTTGAATCCCGCATACAGGGCTGTTTCAGCCAGTTCAGGACGACCTAAACGATGGGCAGCAGTCGTCAGAAAGGCAATCCGGCCCGCCTCACCACAACAAAGATGGTGTTGATATTTGCCAGAGTGACGTTGAGTGGCGGCGATCGCATAATCAATTTCCGCCAAAATTTGGGTATCAGCCATTAAAACATCCAGAATGCCCAACCGGGCCAGTCCGATCCCGGGCGCACCCGCACACCAACCCGTCAGAAAATGAGTTCCCTGCTCCTGTCGCAGGTCAGGCCAGTCCTTAGTTTCAGGGCAAAAATGCTGGCGCTCGTAGGCCAAGCCTCGCAGCGCTGACTGATACCAGCGATCATCAGCGGTGACGGTATAGAGCCGTAACAACGCATAGGCAATACCAGCAGCCCCATGCCCCATGCCCAGGACGGGACGATGGAATCCCGGCACCCACCATCCCTGCGCCCCATCCCCCCGTTGACACGTCAGGATATTCTCTGCAAGTTGGGTTGCTTGGGCCAAGATCTGAGCATCGGGACGATAGCGGTAGAGGTGCAGTAAAACCAGCAATGCCCCTGCCATACCATTTAACACATCGGGATTGTTCGCTCGCTGGATGGCTGCCGTTGGGATGTGGCCTACCACTTCTACGGCACGATCGATCAGGGATTCATCCTGCAGGCAACGACCACACTCCGTGAGGGCATAAATCGGTAGATAGATGCCATGTAAGCCTGAAATGGGAATTTGTGAACTTAATTGTGCGTCTGCACACTGCTGCAACATCGCCAGGGTAAATGCCAGGGCACCCCGTGCCACTTGCGCATACCGTTCATCACCCGTTTGAGCGGCTAAATTCGCAAGAAAGATGCTGGTACCTGAAGCTCCTGTAGCGGTCCAGGGAAAGGGATGTAGCGGACTCACAATCGCAGAAGCGGTGGAGTTGCGAGTTAAGATGAGCCAGCTATTACCATGATGATGGCGCAATGCTAACTGCGTCATAGCCTCACCCAGCTTGATCGCGTGCGTCAAAACCGTTGTTTTGAGTGATGCCACATCCAGAACTGGTTCAACGGTTGCTGTTGTCGGGCGATCGCCCTCTTCCCTGGAAAACTTTGACCAGCCATTAAACTGCAGCCATTGTTCACTAATATTGGAACCCCGAATGCCCAGCCAGGACAATTGTTGCCCATTAGCGGGATCGATTGATGGCGGTGCGGGTGCTACTTGCTGTTTTCCACTGGGATAAACAGACATTTCCAGGGAAACTCTGAGCAGCTCTGCCTGCCAGGTTAAATCTGTTTCCGAGGCATCTTGTAACCGTTGCCGTAAATGGTCAAAGCTGACTTTCTGCACTACAGGGCCGTAAGGCTTACCGTCAATGGTATAGATGTAAGGCGAAGACGGCATGCCATACAGTACAGGCACATCCAGTTGCCAGCAACATTGCTTTTCTTCATTCAATAAATCGGGTAACTGAAGTTCGATATAGATGGGAGTGAGGCTGCCCAAAAACTCAAGAGCCACATCATAGGCTGCACCTGATACCAGTTGATCCGGTGCATAGCTCCAATACATCACTCCCAAACATTCGCTTGTATCCCGTAGTAATGTCCGGGTCTTCAGGTTTTTGAAAGCCGTTAGCAACCCATCAGGACGCAACAAATCATCCCGATGTTGCCATAAAACACGATAGGTGGACATAAACCCCTGAACCACATCTTGAATATGTTGATTCACAGGAATCTTTTCCCCATTCAAACAGGGAAGATTATCATCGTATTGAACGGCGACATATCGTTGACTTAATTTTAAGCCATCCGTTCCCACCTTTTCGATCACCGGCGACAGGGAAGGAAAGGGGCGATCGCCACAACCATTAATGCCACTGGCGGCAAATAGTGGATTGTTATAATCCCCCGCCCGCCAGTAGAACGAAATGCAACTGGATAGGATCGTGGGTGGATGCAGATACAGCGGTAGGGATTTCCAGTGATCGGGAATCGTGTGGGTGCCAATCATGAGAATGGCTTCCAGGTCAATCGGAACGGGGTACTCCCCTGCCGGAATGAAATTCTCATAGTGAAAATCAGTGCCGCAGAGGAAGTACATGAGTGCCGCATGGACACCATGACGCTGAAAGAATTGAGCAACCTGCGCCTCTGAATGGCAGTCGGCTTTAGCGATAAATTCACACCAGCCATGATCCGCCCGTGGCACAATGCGTAGCGATCGCATGGAGGTGGTTTTCCCAGTTTGATTCAACCACTCAATCAAATCATTGAATGCCAGATCGATTTCAAAACTGCGTGGCTTGTAAACCAGCTTGAGCCCCGACTCAAATTGCATAATACACACTGTTCGACCGCTCCGATGGGAGTCGGACAACCCCATGAGAAAGGATGTCACACGGCCTAAGTGGGTGTTGGGTTGAAAAGTCGCAACTAGATCAGGGGTGTCTTGCTGCAGGTGATGCAGGAATTCAACCGTGAAGTTGGTAATGTTTTCGGTACAAACGGCCAGCAGTCGCCCCAATACGGGATATTGATTGATTAACTGCGCCAATCCTGCCGGAGTGCCTAACACATCCCGGACAAAATACTGGTAGCGGGCTTCCGGAGTATCTCCCAGTAACTGCCCCTTAAATCGTCGATGTTTGACTTCATAAGCCACCACTCGAATGACGATTTTAGAGAGTTTCAAAAGTAAGTATCGCGCTACTTGCTCGATCGCCCCATCCGTCAGTTTTGTCAGCACATCAGGAACGCGATCGCGAATCTGGCAAATAGCCACAGAAATAAACGGATGCAGAAATTCGGGAAAAAGGGCCGCTTCTGCTAAATTGAGGTCACGATAACGCAGTTCTTCATCCGTCCAATTCTGGAGTTGCTTTACAGTCAGAGCTGGATGGGTGATCGTATTGGCGGTCAGGGCTGCGCCTAAGAACTTTGCCCAAGAGGGTAAGTCACACTCCGCCGGTAAGGTACGGGCGGTTAGTCGTCGAATCGCCGCCGCCTCATCTAGTCCCAAACTTTGTAATCGCTGGTCAAAGGCATCTTTATTTGCCGTTTTTAACCAGACTAGTTTCTGCCATCGGGCTAACAATCGCTCCGCTTCCTGGCGATCTGCCACACTATCGGACACAACGGCTTCTGGAATCGCGGCCCACTCATCTGGTGACAGTGATCGCTCAACGATCTGACGTAAATTGATTGAATAGCAGTTCTCCAGGGGAGTCATAGAGCAAATCACAGAAGCAGGCATTTAAAACTACTCCGCTAAACGTTATTGACCTAGAAATGTAATGGGGAATGAATGGATTCCTGTAAGATGCCTTGTTGCAATAAGCCATTCAACGCATTCAAGGTTGATTCGGGTGAAACGCCTTGATGGGCAAACAAGTCAACAATTTCGTTCGCTGTATGCTTACCTGCATAAATAGCCTGACCTAGCTGCAGACGATTGAGCGTACCCGGAATCGCTAAAAGATGGCGAACGGCGATCGTCTTCCAGGGAGTAGAAACCTGAAAACCGTCCAGCAAGGGGCGATATTGCAACTCCTGCTGAAAACGAATCGGTTGTTGTGGCAACACAGATAGCGACATGTTTCGTTCTATCAGTTGATTGATTAAAGTTTTGCAACTATGAATATCTGAAAACGTTCCCTGATCAAAGGTAATGTAACCCAGGGGATAGTCTGGGCTGGCATTACAGGGACTAATTAATTTGATACTTCGTTCAACCAAATTGATTAAAAAGCCTGAAACACAGGCAATTGTTCCATCAACCGCATGGTTCGCTTGCTTGGATTCCTGCTGCGAAGAACGGCCCTGTAACAAGCGTCCTGCCCTCATCTTTCTGGCTGGTGCAGCCGCAAAAGGAAAGCGGGTCAAAACTTGAGCGTCCGGGTTTTGAGGTACCAGACCAACAAAGGCCAGTTCTTCAGCCGTAAATTCGGCATAGACTTGATCGAGAATTTTGGCAGAAAGAATCGAGAAGCGATTTAACTTACACCCTTTTTCAAACGAGAGTTTTAAGAGCGATCGCACTCGATTTAAGTCTTTCGTTGGTTGCGCCGTCGTGGTTTGGGGAAATACCCCTAAAATGTCGTGGAAATCGATCATGAACTGTTCGTAGTCTGGGTTATCGAGGGGATCGGTTGCCCAGTAACAAAAACCCGCACTCGCGGCTTCTCCTAATATTTCCTGGAGTAGGGTTAATATACCTCGCCACAGTTTGGCGTTCTCTGGCGTATAGCGAAAAACTCCCTGTAACTTTGCGGCAGAAATACCACAGAAATAACACCCGACGGAACAGCCCTGGCTTAGCTCAAAGCAAACAGGAATATGGGCAAGGCGCTGACTCAAGGCGTCAGACAATTGAAATTGCGTCCGGGCAATTTGGCGATCGCGCCAGGCCGAAAACAACGGATGTTTGGAACAACCGCCGATCTGTCTCAACTCGGCCCAGTCCATCCATTCTTGCGAGAAGTCGAGAAATTGGTTGACGGCATCGGAAATTGGTTGATTTGCAGCCATGTTGGGATCCCAGGTTGAATCCCATAGCGATCGCACATCCGCCACATCGACCTTCATGGCATGATCGCTCAGCGTTTGCTGGGGATTGTTCACCAGATCCGCCCTGAAGGTTGGATCAACACAGTATTTCTCCAGAAAACGCTTGATCTGGCTAACACGCTCAAGCCGCTGGCTAAAAGTATCATCAGGTAACTCTAACCATGTTTGCGTGGTGTGGCCAGCCCAACGAGCCCAATTATGCCGAATCTGGCTGATACCCACTAACCCAACTTCGCGCTTTAACCCAGAAATACCCGCCGCTAGCATGGTCAAGCCTCACCTTATCTGGAACATCGGCACTGACCAGGGGCATGCATCGTTCCTATCCCCTGCTCAGACATATGGATCATGAAATCGTGCCGTCCCGTAATCAGAATAAGCTGACCGATCAACTTATTCTGATTACGTCAGCATGAGGGTTCAAGGGGTTGAATTCCTATTGGAGGCAACGGCCAATTGCACATTGTTTCTCAATAGATGAATCAACTCGCTTGCATCCTCACGCTTGATTCAAGCGCGGGATTAGCACTTACCAGAACCGCTGGCGATCGCACCACCGGCAGCAGAGCCAGCACCGACTACACCGGCCCCAACGCCCAGTGTACCGGCAACAACGGCGGTAACGGCGGTGAAGGTGGTTGCAGCAGTAATCCCTGAACCAATCCCCAATGTTGCACCAGCAACACCGCAACCAGTACCCGTTTGAACGCCCTTACTCAGCCCTCCAGCAACCGCTTCCAGGTCGCTGTCGCTCAACTCAGAATCAGCCGGGTTAGGAGGCAGAATCATGTGTTGCACGGTTGGGGTATTTTCAAACACATGCACAGCGAGTCCGGCGGGTAAATCCGTTCCGGTTGCCTCCTGAATGGCAGTTTTCGGGTCGGCAAGGAGTTGTTGCTTAAAGGCCGGATCTGCCCAAGCGCGCTTCATCACCTTCCCTGCTACAGGATCAAACTGCTCTGGATCAATCCCTTCCAGTTGGGATTGTTCTGGCAGAACAACGTTCAACGTTTCTGGGCTATTTTCATGAACTTGTACTTGGACATTGGCCGGAATATCCAGTCCAAATTCAGCAAGGACTGGCTTGGGGTCTGTCAGCAGTCTATTTTTAAGTGCTTCGTCACTCCAAACGCTCTCTAAAGCTTCTTGTACAGTGGGCATTGAACAAACTCCTTTCGGATTCAACATCGCCATGCTAAACGAAAGAGGATTGAAACCACAGCCGTTTTTCTTTAGATAAAACTTGCATTTTTTTCGATCTTTTTTTAGTTGATACAATGCTCGTTCGCAGCAACCATAGCGAATTCATCCGATTCACCGCAATGGCACCCCGAATCTTACAAAAGTTTTGCAATTTTTCTTAATTTTAATTTAACGAACGATGCGGAACTACTGATATAACGGTTCTACAGTGTTTCCTTCTGAGGTGAGGCAGTGCCTTGCTGCTGTCGCCATGCCTTTGGCGTCATACCAGTATGCTGGCGGAATTGGCGAAAGAAATTACATAGATTTAAGTAACCAACCGATCGGGCGATCGCCTCGACGGATTGGTCTGTCTCTAAGAGTAAGGTTCGGGCTGCGACCATACGGCGCTCAATCAGCCAACTGTAAACGGTTCGTCCTGTCTTCTTAGCAACTAAATTTGTTAGATAGGCAGGGGAATACCCCGCTGCCTGGGCGATATTTTCTAAACTGATGGGTTGGTGATAGTTAGCTTCCAGAAAGTCGAAGACTTTTGTTAAACGCGGACAAAGATTTGGAAAGATCACTTCTACCGCAACCGCCTTAGCCGCCATATCTTCGGTAACACTGTGCAAAGAACTTGTTGTGGCGGAAATGCAGTCCGCAGGAACACTCTCCACACCACAAGTCGGCGTTATCTGATTCACGGAAGGTTGAGTAGTATGCCACTTAGCCTTATAGCAACGTTCCAGCATGGAGCGTTTGTTCAAACACGTACAGACGGCCCCCAGTAACTCCTCAGCAGTACAGGGTTTCGTGAGATAGGCATCAACTCCCAGCTTCATGCCTTTGTGTAAATCCTCTTTACTGGATTTAGCACTCAAAAAGATGACGGGAATCACCGCCGTATCCGGATCGCTATGCAGGGTCGACAGCATGCCATAGCCGTCCATTTCCGGCATCATAATGTCACAGACAACGATATCGGGAAGCAACTGCCGTAATTTATGCACACCAATCGCACCGTTTTCAGCCCCAATTGCTGTAAAGCCCTCTGATTCTAAACATTCAAGGTAGATTTCACGGGTAACTGGATCATCTTCAATCACCAAAACTGTTTGCACAATCTACCTCACTTCATTAGTCGATATCAGTTAATAGTTGGCTAGTTAATTAATCCATGACTCATGTAACCGTTCGTAAACTGCTTTGTGTGGGTAATGTTACTGTACAGATAGTGCCAGTACCGGGCGTACTGGTAAATGTAATTTGCCCATTTTGAATTTCGATAAATTTTTTCACTACTGCCAACCCCAAACCGCTACCAGGAGTAGTGCCAACGTTGCTTCCCCGATAAAAAAGTTCATGCAAATGGGTTTGCTCTGCTATTGGGATGCCAATTCCTTGATCAATCACCTGAAAAACAATGCTTTGATCGTGAATCCATAGCTCTAATCCGATCGGTTTACCAGATGGCGAGTATTTCAGTGCATTCGAGAGTAAGTTAGTCAAAATTGGGTGGAGAAATTTTTCATCAACCTGGGCGATCGCTGGTTCACTATGACAGTTAAACCTGATGGGGTGATTATTGCCATCACTTAATTGCATCTCGGTTACCAGATCGCCAAAAAACTGTACCAGATCAATTGCCTTTGGTTGCAACTCCATCTTGCCAGCTTCGGCGCGACCAATAAGTAATATCTGGTCGAGTAAATAGTTAATATTTTCTACATTGGTTTGAATACGGCTCAAATACTTAACTTTCTTTTCTTCTGACCACTGCTGGAAAAACCGTTTCAAAGAACTGGCAGAAAATGAAATAATGTTAAGAGGTGTCCGAAACTCATGGGATACCATCGAAATAAAATGAGATTTTAGTTCATTTAATTCCTTTTCCTTCGCAAGAGCGTTACGAATTTCGGTTTCTGCCTGTTTTCGTTTCGTAATATCAATTGCCGTCCCTAAAATCGCTGGTTTGCCATCAAATTCAGTGACAGCCACCGAACAGTCGAGCCAGCATTCCGAGCCATTTTTAGTAAGAATCTTCACCTCCTCATACTGGGGAAATAGCTGTGGCAAGAAGAACCGATTCGACGGACGAACCTGACCTCGTTCCTTGATCAATTGATTAATATCTGGGCACTCTAACAGTTCTTCGCACTTGTAGCCAGTAATGATCTGGGCCGCTGGATTAATGTAAGAAAACTGCTTACCCTGGCGAATAAAAATAATCGTATTTGTCGTTTCTGCTAGCGTCCGAAACCTGGCCTCACTCTGTCTGAGGGCTTCTTCTGTCCGCTGGTGTGCTGACAAATCGTGAAATGTGCAGAGTACCGCCGATTCCCCAGCAATCATCACCTTTTGCAGCGAAACGGATGCCGCAAACGATGTTTGATCAGCTTTCCTTACCTGAACCTGGTGATTCCGCAGAGTGACTTCCTGATCTAATCGTTTTCGTAATTCTTCGCGATCAACCGGATCAAAACAAAACCGCGCGAACGAATTGCACCATTCTGTTATGTTAGAAAACCCAAAAAGTTCTCCAAGATGGACATTCGCCCCCAGAACTATATCGTCTGCCAGGCGGAAAACGACCGCCGGAATGGGCAAGACTTTCAGAATCGTGTGTAATTCAGAGAATTCCAGTATCTCGGCAACGGCAGAATTTGGAGTTGAGCAGGTTTGTTGTTCATTCGAATCAGTAACTGCGACTGACTCAGGAAGTTCCGCCTTCTTGGGTTCTAACGCTTGGAAGCGGAGACAACAGTAGCTGCGATCGTTGGAGATTGTATATTGAGCCGTGACCTTAACAGGTGATACTTTGTCCTTTGTTTCACGGCGCGCGAGGAAAGTTTGGGGACTATGTTGCTGTAGTTTAAGCCAAGTCATCGACCCACCTTACTAGTAATTTTTTAAAGCGCAGCATTATCAGACCTCTAAACGTAAAGGTCACTAACCGCAGAACGCAGAACCTATTTCCCCGAAGATATATCTGAGGATAAACAAGGATATTCGATTATTCCGAACGACCCAAACAACTAGGGAGCGTCCGAAAAACACGACAGCCCCCTT
>CAZGDE010000080.1:5499-20420 GCA_964524315.1 uncultured bacterium | reverse complement strand
GGGTAACAATCCTTCCGCGCTACCTTTACCAGTTCTGTTGGTCGGCGGTAAGGGACTGTTACGGCTCCGTTGTCGCCATGCCAGGGTCTCCTGTTGCAGAAGCGGCTGTATCTGCGACTCTACTTTCTCTAAAGTCGCCCGGACGGCTATCTGGGATGCCCCATCATTCACCGTTAAGTTAAGCAATTTCACCGCCAGCAGGGTTTGCAGTTTGGGTACCAATCGTCGGATCGCTACTTTTACCGCTTCTCCACTTTCACCGGCGGTATTGGGAATTGCCTCCTGCCCCAAAGAAAATAACCCATAACTGCTGGGAGTCGTGCCGGAGGTAGGGGGTACCACACCTGTCAGGTTGGTCGTAGCCACTTGGGTCGGTGGGGGTGTTGAAATTTTGCTAAACAGGTAGTCGGCAGCCTGTTCACCCGCGATCGCCGATGACACGCGCGGAATTGCCGTAAATGCGCTAATAGCATCAACCCGTTCGATCCGATCCAGGCTACTGTCCAAGGCCACAACCAGACCCACATTGCGGGGTAATACGCGCACCCGTTCCCGCACGAACTGCCCAACGGTAGCAACGGGGAGATTGGCGATCGCATCTGGGGGCATATCGGCCCGGTAAATTCTGGCCTTGGCTGACAGGCCATCCCGCGTGAGTACTTGCAGATAGACAGGAGCAAGACCAGGTTGCGTTTCATTCACCAAGGTCAGCAGGGAATTGGCCCCGTACTGCTCAATAATGGTTGCCGGTAATCCTGCCAGCCACAATTTTGCCGTGTGTCCCCCCTCTTCCACACCGATAACAACGCCATCCGCCCCGGTGACTGGTACACCGTTGAGGAAGTAAGGTGATAGGGTCGCTGTTTGGTTCCTCTCAACGCGTAATTGGGGTTGTTGTTCCTGTCTGGCTAACTGTTCCACCTGCTCACGCACCTGCTGCATGCTGAACCGTAACGTTGTCGCGGCGGTCGTATGCCAGAGATGCCGGGTCAGCGCATAGGTAAACAATCCCGCACTCAATCCACTCCAACGGGCTTCGGTTGCCAGTTGACCCGGGGCGGCGGCGGCTAGCAAGGCACCGGGAAGAGTTGCGTGGAATGGTTTCTGGTTCCGGAGTTGTTGTTGCAATGCCAGATCAGCATTGCCAGATTGGGCAGTCACCAGAGGACGGGCACGGATCCGCAGGTTTCCCTGGAGCGATTTACCAAGGAAAGCGTGGCTAGTATCCAGAATTGTGGTGACTTTATCGGTAGGGAGCGATCGCACCAGTAACCCCAACGTTTCGGTCAACAGGTCATTCACGATGGGGAGATCACCATCCGCAAGCAAATCATCGACAGGTACAAGGCTGGGCTGAATAGTCGTTGCGTCAGAGCCAAGGCTAACACTGCCACCGTAGCCACTGAAATGGAAGACCACGACATCTCCCGTTTTCGCCTGACCGATCAGATGCTCCATAAAAGCAGTGGCGATCGCGGTTCGGGTTGCTTGCTGGTCGGTCAGGGTGAGAATGTCTTGCGGTTGCCAACCAAAGCGATGGATCAACAGTTCTCGTTGGAGGTCGACATCCGTCACACATCCGTTTAACGGTACCTGACGGTACTGGTTGATCCCCACCAGTAATGCCAGTTTACGTCGGGTGGGCTCGGCTAAAACCTGACCGTACTGCTGACTGAGGAGTGACAAACCCAAATCACTGGCACCCAGACCTGCCAGCACTCCACCTGTTTGTTTGAGAAAATCCCGCCGATTCAGTCCCATGCTTCTATTTCAGCATTAAAATTGCCCTCATGCTTTAAGAGGTTAAGCAGATTGGGGAACAAACAGCTTCCACAGTTGAAAATTACCGCAACGAGAAATCATTCAGGAGGAAAAAATTCCTATGGAAGAAGGGCGTAGCATACCAACTTCAGTCACCGTCTTTGGTATCCTCAACACGATCTTTGGCACCTTCGGCTTAGTGACCAGCCCCTTAAGTCTAGCTCGCTTGAATGAATCGCTCAGTCTGTTTAAAGCCCTTGGCGTGGGTTCATTAGTGCTTGCCTGGGTTCAGATTTCAGCGTATTTGGCTCCAGTCATGTCATTCATATTGCTAGCTCTGGGGATTGGACTGTTGATGAAGAGGTCCTGGGGACGATCCGGGTCGATATACTACAGCTATGTGTCCATTGCCCTCAGTGTGCTGCTCACGATTATGATGCTGTCATTACAACCAGGGAGTTCTGGCAGTGAGGAAAACACAATGTTTGTTGCGATTAAGATTGGTACCATTATCGGTGGATTGCTGGGTCTGATCTATCCAATTTTGACGATTGTGTTCCTCAGTAAACCCAGTGTTAAAGCGGCATTAGAGCGGAGAACTAATGGCTAAACTGTCCGTTGCCCGGCTGAATCAAATGAGCCAGGATGCCTTTGTCCAGGAGTTGGGAACGGTGTTTGAAGATACTCCCACGATCGCCCATCAAGCCTGGAGTGATCGCCCCTTTGCCGACGTGGCAGACTTGCACCAGAAAATGGTTGCGGTGGTCAATTCTATGACTCCAGCGGAGCAACTTACTCTGATTCGGGCACATCCTGACCTGGGGAGTAAGGCCAAAATGGCAGATGCCTCCATCAAGGAACAGGCCGGGGCTGGCTTAAACCAATTAACCCCGGCTGAGTACGATCGCTTCCATAGCCTCAACCAGCGTTATAAAGATACCTTTGGCTTTCCCTTTATTGTCGCAGTACGAAATCATACCAAAAGTAGTATTCTCGATGCCTTTGAGCGGAGGCTCCAGAATTCGGTTGAGGTGGAACAGCAACAGGCTATCGCCGAAATCTGCCAGATTGCCCACTTCCGGTTACTCGACCTGGTTGAGTGATGGTTCGCTGATCGGCTGTGCCAATGTCGCGACCGCCTCTTCCACGGAGACGCGTTCTGCCAATTGGCTGACCAATGCCTCGTAGGCTGACCAATGTTCCTGTAGCAGGGTCTTAGCCCGTAGTAGTGCCAGACGTTCCTGGGTTAGTACTTCCTTCACCGACAGGCCCAATTTAGTCAGGGCTGCTCGCAGTTGTTGGCGATCGCTGTCGCCCCCCTCAACGTTGCCATAAACTAAGGTTTCAGCGGCAATCCCTGCCATCCACACCGTACAGTAACGATCAATGAGCTGTTTGGAGAGGGCCCCCTGCTGAAGTTGCTGCTCTAATTCAGTGGTGCCAAATCGCACTCCGCCAAAGCCGGGATGCCCCTGGCGAAGAGCTTCCCAGGCATTCAGGGCATAACCCGTGATGGGAATCTCGGACTGATAGGCGATGAGAAAGTGTCCGGCTTCATGGCGTAGGATGCGATCGCGATGGGCAGGGGAGAAACTGGCCAACCAATCAAGTAATAATGCCACTCCCTGTCCGCGCCAGCTAAAGGTGTCCAGTGTCGCCAGTCCCAACGCCCCGGCTGTGGCGATCGCGGGTACGACGGGTGATAAATGAACCAATGGGCCCAGCAAACTGGTCATGGTCATCGTAAAAACGGTAATAGCGATTAGATTCAAAGACAATTGGGACATAAAGCGGCTCTAAACTATCTGTGAATATTGCTCAGTCATTGGTCAGTGGGCATTAGTCACTAGTTTGCTCGAATGACGAATGACCGATGACCGTCTTCTTCAGCTGCATCTCAAGCCGGATAGGATTGGCATGGAGATTAGCTTTGATGGAACGCACCGCCAAAGAATAGGAGGGGCAAACCTGCATGAATATTTAGGAATATTAAATATATTTATGATTTATAAACAAAAAGCCAGATAAGTCAAATAGGAGTTTTTGCCTATTAATTCCGCAAACCATGACTTAAACCCTGCTCCTAAGGCGCAAAGTATCTTAAGATTATCCTAAGCATTGATCCTAAAAGCTGACCCAAAATTATCCAGGAGGATTGTCTATGGCGCTCGTACCTATGCGGCTGTTGCTCGACCACGCGGCTGAGAATGGTTACGGCATCCCTGCTTTCAACGTCAACAACATGGAGCAAATCCAGTCAATCATGTTGGCTGCTCAAGAAACTGATAGCCCCGTGATCCTGCAAGCTTCCCGTGGTGCTCGCTCCTACGCTGGCGAAAACTTCCTCCGCCACCTCATCCTGGCGGCTGTGGAAACCTATCCCCACATCCCCATCGCAATGCACCAGGATCATGGCAACGAGCCTGCTACCTGTTACTCTGCTATCAAGAATGGCTTCACCAGCGTGATGATGGACGGTTCGCTGGAAGCTGATGCTAAGACCCCCGCTAGCTACGAGTACAACGTTGCTGTGACCAGCGAAGTTGTGAAAGTTGCTCACGCGATCGGTGCTTCCGTTGAAGGTGAACTGGGTTGCCTGGGTTCTCTGGAAACCGGTATGGGTGAAGCTGAAGATGGTCACGGTTTCGAGGGTAAGCTCGATCACTCCCAACTGTTGACCGACCCTGATCAGGCAGTTGACTTCGTGCTGCAAACCCAGGTTGATGCTCTGGCAGTTGCAATTGGTACCAGCCACGGTGCATACAAGTTTACCCGTAAGCCCACGGGTGAAATTCTGGCAATCAGCCGGATCGAAGAAATCCACAAGCGTCTGCCCAACACCCACCTGGTGATGCATGGTTCTTCCTCCGTGCCCGAAGATCTGCTGGCGCTAATCAACCAGTTCGGCGGTACGATTCCTGAAACCTACGGTGTGCCCGTTGAAGAAATTCAAAAGGGTATCAAGAGCGGTGTACGTAAGGTCAATATCGACACCGACAACCGTCTGGCTATCACCGCCGCAGTGCGGGAAGCTCTGCAAAAGAATCCCAAGGAATTTGACCCCCGTCACTTCCTGAAGCCTTCCATCAAGTACATGCAAAAAGTTTGTTCTGACCGTTATCAGCAGTTCTGGACCGCTGGCAACGCTAGCAAGATCAAGCAAGCATCTGTTGATGTCTTCGCTGTCAAGTACAAGAAAGGTGAACTGGATCAAGTGGCTCAAAAGACCACTGCTGCTGTGTAAGCAGTTAGTTGACTCATAACCTTGTCTAAGTGAACCGGGTAGTCTAAGTGGCTACCCGGTTTTTTGCGAGATTGGTTGTTCCGTGCAGCATCGTCTTTACCATGTGTGGAGTGGGAATGTGAGGCGCATTGTTCAGGGAGATTCGGAGCCAGAAATTCCCAGTGACCCGTTGGAAAATCCGATCGCCCAGCAGCATTACTGGGTACAGGTGCTGCTGTTACTACTGTGGATTGGGGTTGGTACGGGACTACGGTTTCTCCAATTGACAACGAAACCAGTCTGGACGGACGAATTCGCGACCCTGGTTTTCAGTCTGGGCCATAGTTTTCGGACGGTACCACTGGATCAGGTAATTTCCCTGGATACCCTGTTACAACCCGTCAGGGTCAGTCCGACCAGCAGTGCAGCAGATGTGATTCGTCACTTAATGACTGAAAGTACGCACCCACCCCTGTACTTTGTCCTGGCGCACTGGTGGACAACGTTACTATCGGCACCACAGGAATTGGTGTCACTGGCAGTAGCTCGATCGCTCCCAGTCCTATTAGGTGTACTGGCGATTCCTGCCATGTTTGGGTTAGGACTGATTGCCTTTCGTTCCTGGTTGGTTGCCCACATTGCCGCTGCGTTGATGGCGGTTTCCCCGTTTGGTGTGTACTTGGCACAGGATGCCCGTCACTATACCCTGGCAGTACTATGGGCGATCGCCTCACTCGCCTGTTTTGCGATTGTCCTCCGGACTTTGCAGGAGGGCGATCGCTTAACTCTAACAGTGACCCTGACCTGGATTGGGGTGAATACCTTGGGCATTGCTACCCACTACTTTTTTGGCCTATTACTTGCTGCCGAAGGGCTGGTTGTACTGGCATTCTGGCTGTTAGCCAGGGAAATGGTACCAGGGAAACAATGGCTACCGGAACTGCCGGTCAAGCCCAGTGCCGGAAAAATGACCTGGGGCAGAATTTATGGTGCCGCGCTGGGAACATTGGCTGGCTGTTTGATCTGGCTACCATCCTGGCAAAGTAGCTACAGTAGTGAACTGACGCAATGGGTGTACGAAGAGAATGACAGTACGCTGGCATGGCTGGAACCCATCTTTTATACGCTGGCAAGTGGTATGACCATGCTCAGTCTGTTGCCCATTCAGCAGATCGCACAACCGATTCCCATCATTTCCGTGGTAGTGGTGGTCGTGTTTAGCATCTGGGTCTGGCTGCTGGTGGGGCATGGCATCCGGCTCCAATTCCGGCTATCGCAGCAGTGGTATCTCCTGGGTAGTCTCTTTGGGGTGCTGGTGGTGGCGATCGCCCTCTTTCTGTTGCCCGACTACCTGATAGGTGCAGATTTGGCCCGTGCCTTCCGCTATGCCTTTGTCTATTTCCCGTTAGTGATCCTGTTAGTAGCAGTCGGTTTGGCGAGTCTCTGGTCGGTACGGAGTCGATTGATTCCTGGGGGCAAAACGGGTAAATGGGCGATCGTTCTGATCTGGTTGGTCAGTTGTCTGGGGGGAATAACCGTGTCGCTGGGTTTAGGCTACCAAAAGCCCCATCGTCCTGATCTAGTTGGCGATCTGGTGCAGCGTGTGTCGCAAAATTCCGTGCTGGTGGCGATCGCCCACTACACTCACGGGCAGACAGGGCGACTGATGGGACTGGCCTGGGAGTGGCGAGATACAGCTCCCCAACCCTCGTTTTATTTGGATCATCAAACCTGCGATGCCGCAACGCCGCAGATGTGCAATTTGCCCACCGTGCAACTGCAACAAACGTTGGTAGCAGGCCCTCGCCCCTTCGACCTGTGGCTACTCAACTATCGGGGCATTACTGACTTATCAACGATCAACTGTTTGTATGATACGAACTTAAAGAATCGCCGGGTCGATGGTTATAAGGCGCAGCATTACTTTTGTGGGGAGAAGGGCGATCGCTAAACCAAACCTCAGAGGTCTTTGAACGTGTCTGAAGTTTGATTTTGATTGCACACAAGACCCTGGAGATCTGCGCGTGTGGCGATCGCCAAATAAACCTTGGAGGTCTTTGCTTACATTTAAAGTTTGATTCAGGATACACCCAAAACCTCCAAGGTTTGACGGTTGCAGACCAAATCTCGGAGGTCTAGATTACGAACTGACGCAGAGTAGAGTAGTAGACGGACGAAAAGAGATGGTGTGCTATGGCAAAAGTTTTTGACAGCATTACTACTGAACTGCAACGCTTCATCACAGAACAGCACATGTTTTTTGTGGCAACGGCTCCCCTCCATCCAGAAGGGCACGTCAATCTGTCACCAAAAGGGCTGGATAGTTTTCGGATTTTGGCTCCTAATCGGGTTGCGTACCTTGACTTAACGGGTAGTGGCAACGAAACCTCCGCCCATTTGCAAGAGAACGGTCGCATTACATTCATGTTCTGCGCCTTTCAGGGGCCACCTCTAATTCTGCGGTTGTATGGGCGTGGTACCGCCGTCTTACCAGATGCCCCAACCTGGGATTCTCTGTCTGCTCTGTTTGAACCAATTCCTGGTATTCGTCAGATCGTTGTTGCCGAAATTGATCGGGTACAAACTTCCTGTGGTGCGGGTGTGCCACTGTACCAACACCAGTCCCAGCGAGATGTTATGGTGCAATGGGCAGAGAAAAAAGGCGAAACGGGTTTAAGGGATTACTGGCAACAAAAAAACCGCACCAGTATTGATGGGTTACCAACACCGATCACGGCAATTTTGGACGATTAATGCCTTGAGGATTGCTGTCGCAGTGTTTGCATCTGGTAAGGGCATTGCTGAGCATGGAGACAATGCCCTTACTTCGTTGTGTTACAGAACTCCAGCCAGCAGTGGTTCGGGTTGGTCAAGGGGATGGATGCTGACATTACCTGACGCATCTAAATCGACCAGCGCCCGATCTCCTGTTTGAATTGTACCGGCCAGTATTGCCTCTGCCAGAGCATCTTCCAGGACGCGGGTAATCACCCGACGCAGCGATCGCGCCCCATAGGCAGGGCTGTAACCCTCTTCGACCAGACGATCCTTGACGCGATTGCTCACTTGCAGAGTGATCGCCTGTTCCCGCAGGCGATCGGCAATCTCGCCCACCATGATGTCAGCAATTTGGCGAACTTCATCACGGGTCAGTTGCCGGAAAACAATAATCTCATCCAGGCGGTTGAGGAATTCGGGACGGAAGAACTGTTTCAGGTCATCGTTCACCTGGGACTGGATGCGGTTGTACTGGGCCCCACTCCGATCCAGATCTAGCTCAAACCCAAAGCCAGCACCACCCTTTTCAATTGCCCTGGAACCAACATTGGCCGTCAGGATGATCAGGGTATTCTTAAAGTCCACCACGCGCCCCTGGGAGTCGGTGAGGCGACCATCTTCCAGCACTTGTAACAGCAGATTAAACACATCGGGATGGGCTTTTTCCACCTCATCCAGCAGAATCACACTGTAAGGCTTTCGCCGTACCTGTTCGGTTAATTGTCCACCATCCCCATAGCCGACAAAGCCGGGAGGTGAACCAATGAGCTTAGAAACCGTGTGGGATTCCATGAATTCCGACATGTCTAACCGGATTATGGCGTCTTCAGAACCAAAGAAGTAGGCGGATAGGGCTTTTGCCAGTTCGGTTTTACCAACACCCGTAGGTCCGGAGAAGAAGAAACTGGCGATCGGACGATTGGGGTCTTTTAAGCCAATCCGGGCACGTCGCAACGCGCGCGAAACGGCTTTTACAGCCTCATCCTGACCAATGACCCGCTGGTGCAGGGTTTCCTCCAGATGGAGCAATTGAGCCGATTCGGTTTCTGTCAACTTGCTGACGGGAATACCTGTCCAGGAGGCAACAATCTGGGCAATATCAGCAGTCGTAACGGTAGGTGCCGCCATAGGGAACGAGTCACCACCCTGGGTTAGGGCAGACTGTCCTTGCTGAAGCGTCTGAATTTGGGATTCAATTTCCAACTCGCGATCGCGCCATTTCCCGGCGGCATCAAAGTCCTGCAATTGAACAGCTTCTTCCTTCGCCTGTACCACCTGCCGCAATTCCTGTTTCAGTTCCTTGGTGGCAGAGGGAGGCGTATGGGTCAGTCGGACACGGGAACCGGCTTCGTCAATCAGGTCGATCGCCTTATCGGGCAGGTGGCGATCGCTAATGTAGCGGGCAGACAGTTGTGCTGCCGCGACCAGGGCATCATCGCTAATTTCAACTTTGTGGTGTTGCTCGTAGCGATCGCGCAGACCGTACAGGATCTCAATCGTCTCCGAAACGCTCGGTTCACCCACCATCACAGGTTGGAATCGCCGTTCCAGTGCCGCATCTCGCTCAATATGCTGGCGGTATTCATCCAGCGTGGTGGCACCAATACATTGCAGTGCCCCCCGTGCCAGAGCGGGTTTCAGCAGGTTAGCGGCATCCATTCCACCGTCGATGCCGCCGGCACCCACCAGTGTATGCACCTCATCCATGACCAGAATGATGTTTCCGGCAGCCTGTACCTCCGCCAGGATGTTCTTGAGACGTTCCTCAAAGTCGCCCCGGTAACGGGTTCCGGCAACGAGGGAACCCATATCCAGGCTCAAAACGCGCTTATCGAGAAGAGTGTCGGGCACATCATGGTTGGCAATGCGTTGCGCCAGACCAACCGCGATCGCGGTTTTACCCACACCCGGTTCGCCAATCAACACTGGATTATTTTTTGTCCGCCGACCGAGGATCTGGATCACCCGTTCCACTTCCTGGTCACGGCCAACGAGCGGGTCGAGTTTGCCTGCCATAGCCTGTTGGGTCAGGTCAGTCCCAAATTCGTCCAGTGTCTCCGTTTTGACAGAGGCGGCTTTGGCCGATTGAGGTTTGGGGCGACGACCACTAGATACAGTGGCGACTGTTTCCATCGCCGCCAGGAGCTTCTGGCGTAAATCAGACGGTTGAACACCCAGTGTATGTAATACTTTGACCGCTACGCCTTCATCGCTGTTGGCGATCGCGAGGAGTAAATGTTCAGGAGTGACCTGTTTGTGGCTCAGTTGCCGCGATTCCTGTAACGCATGCTCAAACATCCGTTTGACGCTGGGTGTGAGCGGAATTTCCGCTGGAATTGCTGCGGCACCTCGACCTGTGATACTTTCTGCTTGCATCCGGGTGGCTTCCAGGGTTACACCTAAATCTGTTAACACCTGGGCGGCAATGCTGGTGCCTTCGCGGATCACGCCAAGCAAAATTTGTTCGGTGCCAACAAACTTATGTCCCAGACGGCGTGCTTCTTCCTGGGCAAGCATAACCACTTTGATGGCTTTTTCGGTGAAGAGTTCAAACATAGCCGTTTAGAGAATAGGAAGGGATAAAAGGTCAAAAACCATATCCGGTGTCAGGGCTCTAATGCTAATTGACTGACACCTCTGTAATACGGGCAGGTTTAAAGGGGCTGGCTGGAAAGAGAAATCTGAGCAAGTATCAACATGTAAGTAAAACCCGCTCCTACAGAAGAACTGGAATCTCAGCTGGTTTGATGGTTAATCAGGTGCTAAAACCCAACGAGCTATTATGCGAACCTGACTTCATGAATCCCTCGATGAACTAATTTCATGAACTTATATGAACAATAATGCTAATTTATCGCTTGCTTCAGGCCCATTGCAGGGGTGGAAAACCGTAACCATACAGCGTGTCGCCACCACCTATCCTAAATAGGAGCCTGAATGACAGACATCACTCTGTAAGCAGACCTGGTAAGTCAACCTGAGTAGATCTGAGCGGGAGAGGGTTGCATCTCTAATGGCAATCAGAAACAATGGGGTGACTGACCAATTTGTTACTGTAAATGCCTATTGCTGTCAGTTTTAGCGCTTCTGTCAGGGCCGATAATTCATGTCCGATCGTTTTCTGAATCAGTTCTCTACGTCTCTCTCAGATACGCAACCCGTTCCCTGGCATACCTTTATGGATATTTTGCAAGGGCTACATCGTGATGGGATTTACCTTCATCCTGACCAGTTAGCAGAGTTTTTTGTGCGACATGGCTTACCGGTTGATTTGCAATATGTACCGGGCCACTTGCAGGAACGGGCACGGCATATTAACACCTATTACCAGGGCGATATGGCAAGGGTAGAAGAGGGTCGAGAATCAACCGTCTTCTGGCTGGATTAGGTTCTATTAACCCATTTGTCTATGGCGATCCTATCTGGCTTGTGACAAGGGTTGCCTTTGGTAACCCTTGTCACAAAGCCCGTCACTTTCACACATGATGTAGAACTGCTATAGATCAGATTTTGTTCGCTTACGGATGAGGTACGTTGCAATGGGTGACAGTTTAGAGACGATGAACACAATGACTGATGGCATGGGAACCCTGACAGAAGCGCAACATCGTCAGAAAATGCAGCGCCGTAAAGAAGTACAGGCGCAACGACTGGCCGGCATGACGAGCGAAAAAGGGTTAGTCGTCGTCCACACCGGGAATGGTAAGGGTAAGACAACAGCGGCTTTGGGGATGGTGTTGCGATCGCTCGGTCATGGCTATCGGGTGGCGATCGTCCAGTTTATTAAGGGAGCCTGGGAACCAGCGGAGAAAGCGGCCTTTGACCACTGGACTGTGGCAACCGAGAGTCGTCCCGCGCTGTTAGAGTTTCATGCCCTGGGTGAAGGTTTTACCTGGGAAACGCAGGATCGGCAACGCGACACGCAAAAAGCACAGGAAGCCTGGGCGAAGGCATTGTCGTTCATTCACAATCCCGATTTCAAATTGGTTTTACTGGATGAAGTGAACGTTGCTCTGAAACATGGCTATCTAACGATTGATCAGGTCTTACACGGGCTGGAACAAAAACCTGCTGACTCCCATGTAGTTTTGACGGGTAGAGGTGCGCCACCAGCTTTGGTCGATCGCGCCGATTTAGTGACTGAAATGACACTCGTCAAGCACCCGTTTAAGGAACAAGGGGTCAAAGCACAACCGGGTATTGAGTATTAGAATCAACCTGGCAGGGGCGATCTCATTCCCTCTGCCACCCTACCTTGCCACCTGACTGTCTCGCTCCGTAGCGGTTGTTACCCCATCAAGGGGGCACCACCCTTTAGGCTGTTATCAATTCTTGGGTAATGGTCTACCGTAGTTTAGAATTGGGAGTTCAAAAAAATCAGCGTGGTATTAGTCAATGTAACTGTTCCCTGGAGTAACTGTTTGTGTCATCCAATCCGGTGATACAAAGGTGCAGGAAAGACTGACTCAGGGGCATCAGGCAGGCAAGGAGATTTATGGTTGACGATATGGAAAAACCACCAACCCATCGGGTAGTAATTGTGGGTGGAGGCTTTGGCGGTTTATACGCCACTAAGTCGCTGGGTCGCACTGACGTTGATGTGACACTCATTGATAAGCGAAACTTTCATCTCTTTCAACCACTGCTCTACCAGGTGGCAACGGGCACACTCTCACCCGCTGATATTTCCTCACCATTACGCGGCATTTTGAGTGAGTTCAAAAATGTGAAAGTGTTGATGGATGAAGTGGTTGATCTTGATCCCAACAGCCAAGCAGTACATTTGCGGGGACAAACCATTCCCTATGACAGCTTGATTGTCGCTACTGGGGTCAGCCATCACTACTTTGGTAACGATCACTGGCGGCCCACTGCTCCCGGTTTGAAGACAGTCGAAGACGCTCTAGAAATGCGGCGGCGGATTTTCCTCGCCTTTGAAGCGGCGGAAAAGGAAACGGATCCAGAGGTACGGCGTGCCTGGTTGACCTTTGTGATTGTTGGGGGGGGGCCTACCGGGGTGGAACTGGCAGGGGCGATCGCCGAACTTGCCTTTAACACGCTCAAACGCGACTTTCGCAGCATCAACACGACGGAAACGAAAATTCTCCTACTGGAAGGGTTGGATCGGATTCTGCCACCCTATTCTCCCGATCTGTCGGCCAAGGCAATGACCTACCTGGAACGATTGGGCGTCACGGTGCAGACCCAATCAATGGTGACAGACATTGCCAACGACATTGTTACCTATAAGCGGCACGACCAGGTTGAGCAAATTCCTGCCCGCACAATTCTGTGGGCAGCGGGGGTAAAGGCTTCGGCGATGGGGCAAACCCTTGCTGATCGCACAGGTGCCACGCTGGATCGGGTGGGTCGAGTCATTGTCGAACCGGACTTGAGCCTGCCAAACTATCCCAATATCTTTGTGATTGGTGACCTGGCCCATTACGCCCATCAAACTGGCAAACCTCTTGCGGGTGTCGCACCTGTGGCTGTAAAGGAGGGTGAGTATGTTGCTAAACTGATTCGACAACGCCTACAGGGTAAGGACTTGCCGTCTTTCCGTTACATTGAGGCGGGTAGTCTGGCCGTGATCGGGCAAAATGCTGCCGTAGTCGATCTAGGCTTTGCGAAGCTGACCGGTCCCATTGCCTGGTTGGCCTGGGTGTTTGTTCACATTTATTACCTGATCGAGTTTGACAACAAGCTGATTGTCATGCTCCAGTGGGGTTGGAACTACTTCACGCGTAACCGGGGTGCCCGGTTAATCACAGGTGAGGCATCGCTCTTAAAGATTGAACAAGATGCCAATGGTAAGTATCACGCCCCAGAGACAACTAAGTCTCCAGTTGAAGTTTAAAGGTTACCGTTTTCCCACAAAACTGAAGGCCCGGAAGTAACTGGCCTGTTCCTCGATCCGAGTAGCAAGGCGATCGCAAACGAGATTACATAACTCGAAAATCAGGTCGTCTTTAATACTGTAGTAGGCAAGGGTACCTTTACTGCGCCGGGTTAAGATGCCAGCCTGTACCATCACTTTCAAATGTTTTGAGACATTTGCCTGACTTGTATTGGTCGCTTCTACGAGATCCTGTACACACTTTTCGCCATCACGTAGCAGATTGAGGATTTTGAGACGCATTGGTTCGCCAAGGATGCTGAAATATTCAGCAACTTGATGTACGACCTCCGTAGGAACAGGTTTTACAGACTTCATGCAAATTGTGTGTAAGGGAGAACTGATCCCCAGATCCTAGCCAGCCGTTCTACCTCCTGCAATGATGAAGCAGGTAGGGCGGCACAATTTCGTTCAGAGTTTCATGAACTGGCACTGGGACATCAGAGTTTACTTTAACCGTTGATTGGGATATGTCATCAGTAACGATTCTTTCTCTCAATTAAAAACATTGTTCGACCATGAACGATGTTTCCGTTGATACACCCAACCGGGTTAATTTAGTGCAGATTAATTTCCAGCAAATTAATCTGCCAGAAGTTAATTTGGGACAACACGCATTAAAATCTGCCCGTATTCCACAGGTTGGCCGTTTTGCACCAGAATTTCGGCAATTTCTCCCTCTACTTCTGATTCCAATTCGTTCATCAGTTTCATCGCTTCGATGATGCAAACGGTTTGGCCTTTACGCACGCGATCGCCAACATCCACAAACGGTGGTTCGTCAGGAGCGGGTGCCCGGTAAAACGTACCGACCATGGGTGAGGAAATTTCCAACAGGCGGCGATCACTTGTAGGGGGGGGGGGTGCTTGTGCTGTAACTGGGGTAACGACTTCAGCAATTTCCCGATTAGTCGGTACCACGCTACCACTGGTAGGAACTGGCAACACAGGCAGGGGGGCAGTGGTTGTAATTGCGTCGTCAAGCCGGACACCCCGTCGGATAACCAGCTCAAAATCAGCACTTTTCAATGTCAATTCCGCGATATCGGTCTGGTTAATTGCTGCCAGCAATTCACGGAGTTCGTTCAAATCCAATGACACAGATCTATGGCTCCCTTCAATCAGCAATTCGGCATTCGTCATCCGCTTACGTCAGGCGTCATTTGGCCACAGCCTCCATCCTTCACTCCTTTTCGATTTACAAATTCTATTTACAAACACCTTGTAACTAATGAGGTTTGTAATGAAATGGCGAAGGAGAAA
>CAZGDE010000080.1:0-5489 GCA_964524315.1 uncultured bacterium | reverse complement strand
GGAGGGAAGATGTTCAAACAAGCAATCACCTAACGCATCGGGAACTAAGTCATAGGGACGAATCGTGATTCGTCCCTACAGGGGATAAATTCTTTTCCAGAAATTTCCTAATGACTAATGACCAGTGGTTACTCCCGTCCTAAGTAGGAATCGTTACGGGTATCAATCTTAATCCGCTCGCCGATTGAAATAAATAATGGAACCATCACCTGGGCACCTGTTTCGACAATGGCCGGCTTGGTTCCGCCCGTTGCCGTGTCACCTTTCACACCGGGATCGGTTTGGGTGACTTCGAGAACTACCGAGTTAGGTAGTTCAACTTCCATCACTTGTTCACCCCAGCGAACCACGTTTACTTCCATACCTTCCTTCAGGTACTTCACGCGATCGCCAATCTGGTTGGCATTTAACCGTGCTTCTTCATAGGTTTCCATTTCCATAAAGACGAAATCATCCCCATCTTTATAGGTATGTTGCATGGTACTTTTTTCCAGGTTTGCCTGCGGTACCGTTTCACCGGCGCGGAAAGTTCGTTCAACCACGTTGCCGGATTGGACATTTTTGAGCTTTGTGCGGACGAAGGCAGATCCCTTGCCCGGTTTCACATGCAAAAATTCCACAACCCGCCAGACGCCCCCGTCTAACTCAATGCTGACACCTGGTCGAAAATCATTACTGGAGATCATGAGTCTTGAATATCTGGAAAAAATGCTCGGCAATTCATTTTACCCCTCCAGGGATAACGTGAATTCGCCCGCCCAATTTTGTCTGTAGGTCAAAAGCAAAATCGGGCCCTTTTCGCATTTCGCCAAATAAAAAGCTCTACAAAGAAAATTCTCAAATCCCCCTGCCTGCAAGCTCATACCAGGGATACGGAAAGAAGCGACAACTTGAGGGAGTTTTCCTGGTACCGCCCTGTGGCAAGATAAGGGGTTAGGGTAGTGCCTGTCCCTGTCTGAATAACGGGGAAGCTCCACCGTGGGGTCGGTTGGCTACACCTGACGGATGCTGAACTTTAAGAATTTCATCTAACCATGCCACTAAAAGGATTTGACCGCTTGAGATATTGGCTTAGAACCGGGGTAACACTGTTGTTGCTGGTCGTCCTATCGGTTGGTCTAAGTGCTGCCAAAAGGCCCAGTAGTCTCCCGGCTGGCAATGCGATTACAGATGGTAATGCGTTGTTACGTTACGCCCTGCCAATCGACAACAAGCCAGTGCGTGAGCTGCAGAAGAGTCTGGAGGATATTTCCTACCAGCTACGGGCACAGCGTCGTTGGAGTGGGGTTGTTGCCGATGTGAATAAGGCCAATCGCATTGTGGGCGATCGCGCCGCCGATTTGCTGGCCAGTGTCCCTGAGGCCCGTCAACCCCAGGCTGAACAGGTGATTTCTCAGTTAAAAGAGGGGATTCCTGTCCTACAAGCAGCGGTTGAGGCAAAGGATCGGGAGCAAACTCTGGCCCAACGAACGGCTCTTTTGAACCAGGTTGGGCAGTTAGAAGAATTGATGGTTGCGACTTTCCCATTTGAAGTTCCGGTGGAGTATGACAACCTTCCCCAACTGAAGGGTCGAGCCACTATTGAATTCAAAACGAATAAAGGAACCCTTACTGCGATTGTGGATGGTTATAGTGCCCCGGTGACAGCAGGTAATTTTGTCGATCTGGTCAAGCGTGGCTTTTACAACGGGTTGCCCTTTACCCGCCAGGAAGACTCCTATGTATTGCAAGTTGGTGACCCACCGGGGCCAGAGGTTGGCTTCATTGACCCACAAACCAAGCAATACCGAGCAATTCCTCTGGAAGTATTAGTTCAGGGAGATGACGCTCCCACCTATGGCATTACCTTAGAGGATGCAGGACGTTATAAGGATCAGCCCGTTTTGCCATTCTCCGCCTACGGGGCGCTGGCAATGGCCCGTCCCGGCGATGATCCTAATGGCGGATCATCCCAGTTCTTTTTCTTCTTGTTTGAACCTGAACTGACTCCCGCTGGCCTGAATCTGCTGGATGGCCGTTACTCCGTATTTGGTTATGTCACAGCCGGCAAGGATGTCCTGGAAAAATTGAAAGCGGGCGACACGATTGAGTCGGCAAAGGTCGTTAGCGGCTTGGAAAATCTGGCATAACTGGGATAGGATTACGCGATCGCCCCATGCCAGCAACCATGTCTGCAAACCCTCGCCAATTGGCACTCCTTACTCTGCGGGCAATCCAACGGGGGGCGTTCGCCGATGTCGCCCTGGATAAAACCTTGAACCAGTCTCATCTGACTGCCAGCGATCGCCGGTTGCTGACAGAACTGGTTTACGGTAGCGTCCGGCGACAACGCACCCTCGACGCTCTCATCGACCAGTTGGCAAGCAAGAAGTCACAGCAGCAGCCAGCCGATCTGCGCTTGATTCTGCATTTGGGTTTGTATCAGTTGCGCTACCTCAGCCATGTGCCAGCAGCAGCGGCGGTTCATACAACAGTCGAACTGGCCAAGCAAAATGGGTTTGTGGGGCTGTCTGGCTTCGTAAATGGAGTATTGAGGCAATATACCCGGCTGGCAGAGACGGAAAGTGAGCCTCTGGCCCTGCCTGCTGACCCGGTCACACGATTGGGTATCTTACACAGTTACCCTGACTGGATTGTGCAGGTTTGGCTGGATCAATTAGGTCTACTGGAAACGGAAAAGCTCTGTGAGTGGATGAACTGCCCACCCACAATTGATTTACGGATCAATCCTTTGCGCACAACTTTAGAGTCAGTTGAAACGGCTATGCAAGAGGCAGGTATTGCAACTAAGCGGCTGCCACACCTGCCCCAGGCATTACGGTTGCAGGGCTCAGTAGGAGCTGTGCAAAACCTTCCAGGCTTTGAAGCAGGCTGGTGGATGGTTCAGGATAGTAGTGCCCAGTTAGTTGGTCACCTGGTTGGCCCGTTACCTGGTGAGGTCGTGGTGGATGCTTGCGCGGCCCCTGGTGGTAAAACGCTGCATCTGGCAGAGTTAATGCAGGACAATGGCACGATTTGGGCCTGTGATCGCACCCCATCACGCCTGAAAAAGTTACAGCATAATGTAAGTCGCTTAGGGCTGCAGTCGATCCGGGTGTGCCTGGGAGATAGCCGTCATCAACCCCAGTTCATTCAGCAATGCGATCGGGTTTTGTTGGATGCTCCTTGCTCCGGATTAGGTACCTTACATCGCCATGCCGATGCCCGTTGGCGGCAAACGCCAGAATCGGTGCAGCAACTTGTTCTCCTACAGCAAGAACTGTTGATGGCTGCAGAAACCTGGGTCAAACCGGGCGGGACGCTGGTTTATGCCACTTGCACCCTGCACCCGGCTGAAAATGAAGCAATGATTCGTTGGTTTTTGGAGCAATATATTGACTGGGAAATTATGCCGCCTCAGCCGGATTCACCGCTCATTACATTCATGTCGCCAGATGGCTGGATGAAGGTTTGGGCCCATCAGCACGGCATGGATGGATTTTTCATGGTGAGGTTAAGGAAAGCAACCTAACCTGAGGGGTGTCCTCACACGTGTACCCATGTGTTTCTCACTGGAGGGGATTGCCAGAGTTAAAGAAAAGTAGATGGGTCTGTAACCTGACCGGCGGTAAGGTGTAGGTTGGAGGGACAAAACTCATCCATACTCCCTCCCATAAATACCCATGACAATAGATCCAAAAGTTAAAACTCTGGTCAAAATCTTAATTGGTACTGCCTGGATCGACGGTCAGATTCAGCCAGAAGAACGAGAATATCTGCACCGTGTGGCAAAAGAGAAGGGTGTGGCAGATGCGCCTGACATTCAACCCTTACTGTACGAGTTTAGACCTGTCAAAACAGCTGAATGTTACGATTGGGTCAAGGAATATCTGGGCGACCAACCCACATCTGAAAGCTGTCAACAATTAATCGAAGCAATCAGTGGGCTGATCTATAGCGATGGCACTGTTGCCAACGAAGAAGCAAAATTATTGACCAATCTGCAACAGCTTGATCCAGCAAATGAATCATCGGAGCCAGCGGATAGCCCTATCCTTAAAGCTGTTCGCAATCTTTACAAACGCTGGCTCGACACATTGAATTCTTAACGGGAAATCACAACCTGGCAACTAGAACCACTCGCTTCGCCATCAGGGCGTTTCCTCGTTTTTGACACCTGGAACAAAGTCAGGGCGCTCCTTATCTTCCCAACCAGGAGGGCGCTTAGAGTTGTACCAGGCGATCGAGCCAATCGATACGGCTGCAATAAACCCGACGACGTACACAGCGACAAATGCCACTGGAAAATGAGAACCCGCCGCACCAGTTGCCGCAAGTAACCAATTCATTTGCAGAATCCTCGTTTACATTTTGAAACAATTGTATAACAAATAACACCACCCTGAAATGGCATGAATGGTTTTTGGAGACCAAATTAGGTCAAACCCATTACCTGAGAGCGCAAAACGCCATTAGGGCAAGTTGAGTTAAATGTATTAATTGGCTGGCGCTGCTGGAGCCGGACTGGATGACGCCGGTGGGGGGACATCTGCCGGTGGAAGTTCAGGAGGAGCTGTGTTATCCGGTGGTGGCGCGGGGGCTGGCTCGACTGGTGGTGACTCTGGCGGAGCCGCAGGAGTGGCCGGAGCGGGTGGTGAGTCAGCAGGTGCCTCATTAGCCGGTGCCGGAGCATTGTTATTACCTGCATCCTCGGCGGGTTTGTTGTTGGGGCGGTCATAGGAACCAGAAGAGCTACTGCCAGAGTTACTGCTTCCTGGGTCGCTGGTGGTATATGCCCTGCGAGGAGATACCGCTTTCGCCTTAATGCTACCTTTACGTCCATCCAAAGTAGGTAAATTAGGGAAATTTCGTACAGGCAGACCAACCGTTGCTGCTGTCATGAATTCATGCCAAACAAACGCGGCTGTGCTACTGGCACTCCAGGTTGGACTGTTGTCGTCATTGCCCAACCAGACACCAGTAACAACTTGGGGAATAAAACCAACAAACCACAGGTCACGGGCTTCTTCCGATGTACCCGTCTTACCAGCGACCGGACGACCAATCTGGGCGGCTCGACCGGTACCACTGTTGACAACGTTCTCCATCATCCAGGTCATAATCGCCACGGTACCCGGATCAACAACTTGCTTGGTCTTGAAATTGGCATCGTAGAGAACTTCGCCATTACGGGTTAAGATGCGGCGAATTCCGTGGGCATCGGTGTGTTTACCATTAGCTGCCAGTGTGCCGTAGGAACTGGTTAATTCCAACAGATTCACTTCAGATGCGCCCAATGCTAGAGAATAGGTGGGTAGCAGTTTGGATTTGATCCCCATATTCTTTGCCATCTGGAGAACTGGATCAAACCCAACATCAACGATGAGTTTAACGGAGATAACATTCACCGAGTTGGTTAATGCTTCCCGCAGGTTCATCCAACCGTTATATTTGCGGCCATAGTTTTGGGGTTGATAACCATCGACCGAGTAGGGTGCATCCAGGTAGCC
>CAZGDE010000079.1:12554-20489 GCA_964524315.1 uncultured bacterium | reverse complement strand
ATGCATGGGTCATCAAACTGGAGTTAGCCGGCTGTGTGCCGGGGCTGTTCTCTAACAGCCAGCTTTAGTCCTTCGGGACTATTTACAGCTAAGTAGCTGGGCTGGTTCGGAGTTCCTTCCGGCAGTCTGGTTTCAGTTTGAAGACCCGCTACACCGCTCCTACTCCTGTGTTTTCGTTTTTACGTGAACACCTTGGTAGGAGCGGATAGTTTTTTAAAGGGAGTAATGCTATTAGATGCTTCCCATCATGATTGGACTCGTATCACTCTGATGTGGATCCTGGATCACCTGATAGGCCGATAGATATCACCGTATTGACAGACAACGATCACGTTTTCAGTGCCGCACTATCACCTCGGCTACGTGGCGAAAACGTCATAGTAGAAATGTAGGTAACTGTGTGGAACCTGAACCCTCAAGTCCGCCCCCCCGACGGATTACAAGGAGAACCTGAAATGTTCAACGCGACCGAAATCCTGATTAGTGCCTTTGTCCAGAAATTAAGGGAAGGCTATACGCGCACCTACGGTAACCTCAAGGCCGACTATGCCGATATTCTGGCCTGGGCAGGCAATATGGCGTTAGAGAATATTGCTAATAGTGATGCCCTGTACCATGACGTTGAACACACTATCCTGGTTACCTTGGTCGGACAGGAAGTGTTGCGGGGCCGGCACATCCGCGAAGGAGGTGTCACTCCGGAAGACTGGTTGCACTTCATCATCTCCCTGGCCTGTCATGATATTGGTTATGTACGAGGTGTCTGTCGTGATGATCGTGATGATCTCTGTGCAACTGGTATTGATGGCACACTCATTTCCCTGCCACCGGGCGCGACTGATGCCAGTCTGACTCCGTACCATGTTGACCGTGGCAAGTTATTCATTGACGAGCGGTTTGGTGGACACAAACTGATTGATACAGAAATCATTAAGACCAATATTGAACTCACCCGCTTCCCTGTCCCAGCCGCCGAGGATCACCAGGACACCATTAACTATCCGGGTTTGGTACGTGCCTCTGACCTGATTGGACAACTGAGCGACCCACGCTACCTGCGTAAGATCTCGGCTCTGTTCTATGAGTTTGAAGAGACGGGGGTCAATAAAGCGTTGGGCTACCGTTGCCCAGGCGACTTGCGGCGAAATTATCCCCAGTTCTACTGGAAGGGCGTGTTTCCCTATATTCAGCCCGCGTTGCGGTATCTATCATTAACCCAGCAAGGTCAGCAAATTACTGCCAGTCTCTATGCCAATGTGTTCATGGTGGAACATGGCGGGTAGATAGGTAGGACTGTGCGAGCGACGAAACGGATGACAAGACAGAGATTTGTCTGGATCTGGGTTGGTCTGTTGTTGGTACTGATTGGCGGTTGTGGCGTCTCCCACCGAGTCAATCCGCCAGCCACACCCGCACCTGTGATACAGGTTGCGCCCACGGTGTTGCCGTCTGCCCCATCGCCTCTGCCGTCCCCGCCAGTTGTGGAACCAGCGCAACTGTGGCAGCATATTCAGGCTTTATCCTTTGAGCGGTCTACCCCCAGCGATCGCGCCCGTACCCGTCAGTACCTCAGCCAAACCTTACAAAAATTTGGCTGGCAGCCCGAGTTGCAAACATTTGAGGGGGGTGTGAATGTGGTGGCACAACGACCAGGAACAAATCGTCAGGCGGGAGTTGTACTGGTAACGGCTCATTATGATACGGTGCCCGGTTCGGTAGGAGCCGATGATAATGCCAGTGCGATCGCTGCCGTGCTCGAAATTGCCCGTCTTATGGGTACTCGTACCACGCAACGAACCCTCAAACTGGCTTTCTTTGATCAGGAAGAAACGGGGTTGTTGGGCAGTTTTGCCTATCTTGCCAATCCTGCCAATCAGCAAAACCTGATTGGAGTGATTAACCTGGAAATGGTGGGATACGCCTGTCACAGGATTGGCTGTCAGCAGTATCCCAATGGCATACCCAGTGAATTAAGGCGCGATCGCGGTGATTTTCTGGCTGTCATTGGTGATCAGGAGCACGCATTCTTATTAGAAGCATTCTCCTCATCTAAGCAAGCCAACTTACCCCCAGTGCAAACGTTGGCTGTTCCTTACAAAGGGGTGATGATGCCGGATTTATTACGAAGTGACCACGCACCCTTCTGGTATCAAAACATTGGAGCCGTGATGGTGACGGACACCTCCAACTTTCGCAATCCCAATTACCATCAGGCCAGTGATACAGCAGCGACGCTCGATCGCCCGTTTCTGGCAGGGGCAACGCAACAGGTGTTCAATGCCGTCAATCGATTAGTGAATCTCATCTGATAGTGACTGTCATCACAGGAAATCACTCGATTTATCACAATGGTGCATTCCTGATGTCACCCGATTATCTGCTAGGGGGGCGCATACTATAACTATCGAATGAGCCCCCAATTTTATGACAGTTCAAGCACTTACTCGCCCCCCATTATCCGACCTGACCGTTCAAGACATCGTTGACCGCATCCTTTCCTCCCGCCGGATCACCCGCTACGATCAACATTTGCTGTTTGCCCTTAACAGCCTTAATGCTGATGAACAAAGCCTGATCAACCAGGTGTTCGATCGCCTGCGCCGTGGTTTCTTAAAGGTAGTAGATGAATAAAACCAACTGGCAACCCATCAAATTTCTACTTGAAGTGATCACGCTGCAAATTCTCGTGATCAGTCTGGCAACATCCTTCCTGGTAGCCTTGTTTTAATGCATTACCCGGTCGAGGTAGTAATGGGTTGCTCCTTTAAAGTTCGGTCGTTGGTTCGTGTCCTTGCCCCATTGAGTCTGGCGGTGATTAGTTCAGCTTGTTCGTTGCCGTTTCCCTTCATGGCTCAGGCACAGCAAGCATACCCCGCCTGTTTGAATTTTGCCGAGTTTGATCGGCAGGTGCGATCGCGCCCCCCCGCTCGTCCTGACCAACGGTTGCTGATTGTTGGGATTACGGAAGCAGATATCCAACAACAAGGTCGCTACCCGTTCAGTGACCAGACGTTGGCGAACACCCTCGCAGCCCTGCAACGGTACAAACCCGCTGCGATTGGATTAGCCATTTACCGTGACATTCCGGTTCCCCCCGGTAGTAAAGCATTACTGACACAACTGCAAAAACGCAACGTTATTACCATCTACAAATTAGGAACGCCAAATTCAACGGTGGCGATCGCCTCACCCAAGGGGGCACCTGCCGAACAGACGGGATTTATTGACCTGCTTGTTGATCCAGATGGCACCGTTCGCCGTAGCTTTTTATTCGCTCAGCAAGACAATCAGGCTGTTTCTTCCTTTGCCTTCCAACTGGCAGAGTTATACCTGGCAACGAAAAACGTCTTTCCCCAGCCGAGTGCCACCGATGCTAACCATTTGCAGTGGGGCAGCTCCGTTCTCTCTCACTTAGAACGGAGCTGCCCCGGTCAACCGGCGATCGACACGGGTGGGTACCAGGTGCCCCTTTACTACCGCGCTTCTACGAATGTGGCTCCCCAGGTGTCGTTAACCCAGGTGTTGACAAAGCAGGTCAAGCCCGATTGGGTGAAGGGCAAAGTTGTCCTGATTGGCTTCACCGCCCGTAGTATAGGTGACGATTACAACACCCCCTACTTGAATGAGGACAATGTACCCCTCAGGATGCCCGGTATTGTCCTGCAAGCACAGATGGTCAGCCAGTTGTTGACGGCGGCGATCGGTGATCTGTAAACAGGGCTATAATCCAGCCGCAGTGCCCTCACCGCGAGGATCGGCTCCTCCTTCCAGCCAACCATCGGCAGTACGTACGATCGCATTGCCATTGCCCCACGGTTCACCTTCGTTAATTTTGTGACCTCGACGCTGAAGTTCTTCCAGAGTCAGGCGATCAAACCCCCATTTTTCGATCCGTAACTGATCGGGAAGCCACTGATGGTGGAGCCGGGGTGCTGCGATCGCCCGTTGGGCATCCATTTCGTAGACCAGCACGTTCAACACCACCTGCAACACCGTTGTAATGATGGTGCTGCCACCGGGGGCACCCACCACCAACCGCAACTGGTCATTTTCCGTAACGATGGTGGGGGTCATGCTGGAAAGGGGCGTTTTACCGGGGGCGATCGCATTGGCGGTGACCCCCACCAGACCAAAGGCATTGGGGACGTTGGGAGCGATGACGAAATCGTCCATTTCATTGTTCAGCACGATGCCTGTTCCATCGGCGACGACACCTGCCCCAAAGCCCAGGTTAACGGTAAAGGTAAGACTCACGGCGTTGCCCTCCCGGTCTACCACATTGAGATGGCTGGTATCTGTTGATTCTTTTGGCAATGCTAAGGGACGTGATTGGCCAACACGAGAGCGATGTGATTGGACTTGCAGCATGCCGGGGTCGGCGGGTTTTATCTGGTGCGATGGTCGGGCCCGGTTACGATCAATCTCCTGACGGCGTTGTTGCGCATAACCCGGACTGATCAATGCTTTGACGGGAATCCTGACGAAATCCGGATCGCCCAGGTGTTGGGCGCGATCGGCATAGGCGATTTTCATTGCTTCTGCCAGCAGGTGCAACGTGTCGGGATGGTGCCACCCCATACCTTTCAGATCGGTGTCACTAATTATGTTGAGAATTTGGAGGAGATGGACGCCTCCTGATGATGGGGGTGGCATGGAACAAATCCGGTAAACACGGAAACTACCACAAATGGGTTCCCGCCAGATGGGACGGTAACGCTTCAGGTCTGCCGCTGTGATCAATCCCCCGTTTGCTTGCATGGCACGGACGATCGCAGTAGCAATGTCCCCCGTATAAAATCGCTGGGGATTGGAGGCGATTGCCCGTAATGTGTTTGCTAGATCTGTTTGAATTAACCGATCACCGGGTTGCAGGGGTTCTCCTGCACGGGTAAAAATCTGGCGAGCAGCCGGGTTTTGGCGGAGCGTCGTTTGGCGGGTGATCGCACTGGCCAATCGTGGACTGACGGTAAAGCCATCGGCTGCTAACCGGATCGAAGGGGCGACCACCTCCCGCCAGGGTAATTTGCCATAGCGACGGTGTACTTCATGTAAGCCGGCGATCGTTCCTGGTACTGCCACGGCCAGATAACCATTGACACTGGCACCGGGACGTATCTTCTTTTGGGCATCCAAAAACATATCGGGGGTTGCTGCCAGGGGTGCCCGTTCCCGGAAATCTAGCGTGGTAACTTCACCCGTTTTGCCAGAACGAAACAATAGAAAGCCACCGCCACCAATTCCTGCTGAAAAGGGTTCAACGACTGAAATTGCCAGGGTCGTCGCGACGGCGGCATCGACGGCATTCCCTCGCTTTTGCAACATCTTTACCCCGGTCTCGGTTGCCAATGGATGGGCTGATGTCACCATGCCCTGCTGGGCCCGATTGGCGGCAGAGAGGACAGGTGGCTGGTAAAAGAATGTCAGGGTTGAGAGGCAAAAAACGGTGAAACAGACTTTGGGCAGCGATCGCATGGGGAACATGATGGGGAAATGGGAAAGTTGGGAGATGGGGAGTAGTGGATTGTTAGGTTCTCATGACTACCGATTCCCTATCTTCCATTACCTATTCTCCCTATTCCCTGGTCAACTGTCTCAGGCAACAAAAAGCCCCCTAGCTAAAAGCCAGAGGGTTTTCCGCACACAACCAAGGAGAAAACTAGAAAGGTTTGTCGATTAGGAATGTGCCATCGTAGGAGTTAGAAGCCGTTAATTCATGTCCGCGAACCCATATTGGGTCAATTCGAACGATGGAATTAAATCCACGAAGCTAGATTCAAAAATTAGATTCAGGAATTGCCTCTTTCGGTAGAGACGTACACCTGAGCCCTAAATGTTCCAGATTCAACTAATTCGATGTCAAGGAATTCGATTAGATTGCGGGATGGATAGCGATCGCCCAATCAGGCATGATCAGACAGAACAAAGCTAGGGATAGGTGCATGGAAATCTTGGAAGAAGACCTTGCAAGAATCTATTTCAGCAAATTATGCGTTTAGACACTAACAAAAACAGGGTAGTAGGATACAAAAGAAGCTGCTCATCTCATTTACGGAGTCTACTTCCATGCCCACCTATCCTGGCATCTCCAGTGAAGCTTTCCGGCATCCACTTGATCGCCAAGCAGAGCAAGCCTTGCGGAATGTCCCAGGATTTGACCTGGTTGCCCGTAAATTTGTGGAATTTCTGGCAGAACGGCCCCAGTTTGTTTACCAGATGGGTAACAGCATCCAGGTAGGTCCGCGCCAGTATGCCAGTCTCTATCACATCCTGCGGGAATGCGCCCAGACATTAGACATTTACCCTGAGCCGAATCTATTTGTTTCCCAAAGTCCGGTAGTCAATGCCTATGCGTTGGGGCAGGAGCGGCCTACCATTACCCTGAATACGGGTTTGCTGGATTTATTGAGTGAGGCGGAGTTGCGATCGGTCATTGCCCATGAACTGGGGCATGTGAAATGCGGACATTCGACCCTGAACCAGATGGCAATCTGGACGACCGTGATTTTGGCAAACCTGGCGGAACGAACCTTTGGTTTAAGTAGCCTGGTGACGACAGGATTGTTGATGGCCTTCTATGAATGGCTACGGAAGGCTGAACTGTCGGCCGATCGCGCAGCCCTGTTAATTGTGGATGACCTTGACCCAATCCTGCACGCCATGATGAAAATGGCGGGAGGCAGTAGCAAACATGCCAACGAAATTAGTGTGGATGAGTTTATTCGCCAGTCAGAGCGCTATCAAGAATTGGATCGGGATAATCTCAACCAGGTTTACAAATTTTTGCTTTACAACAACCTGTCCCAGAATATCTTTCTGACCCATCCATTCACTGTTGAACGGGCAATTTATCTGCGAGAATGGGCAAACTCTAGCGAGTACCGCCAGATCCGGTCAGGTAATTACACCCATGCGGGGGCGGAAGGGGCGGTTGATGTGAACGTCCAAAATCAACAAAACCAACCGGGAGCAGCGCCGGAAGCACAGGCAGAGGTGGATGAGCTACGCCGTCAGATCGAAGAATTGCAAAACGAAATTAATCGCATCAAACGATCCGGATGACCAACCCTCCCATGCGTTTCAGATTGTTAGGTGAATGGGTAACTAGGTAACCGTAACGGCTCTGGTGCGCCACACCTGTTACGGTTCTCCAGTGATCCTCTGGGATGCGGGCGGTAGGAGCAATCTTACCGCCCATTTTATTTATTATGCTGCGGGTGGAATTCCCAATACAGGACAGGGAAAGCCCTGGCCCAACTTCTGCACCATCGTCTCGGTGGCAGAACTACAACCCAGTAACAATAAAGTTGCTGCCTCGGCTTCGACGACGGCACGTAATTCTTGCGCAACATCGCCAAAGCGCAAATGGGTTTTGAGGGAGCCACGCCATTCTTCCGCCAGATGCCGTGCCTGCCAGAGGATTTGGTCAGCTTGTTCAAACTGAGATACCTGACAGGAATGGGAGTTGACGGTTAATTCGGATACGGGTAATTCGGGAAATTCAGCGATCGCGCTGGCTGAACGATGACGAGTAGCGGCCTGATTTGTGTGGACTACCTGTTGCCGTTCCGTACTCTTACCAGTAAAATTTGATGCCATAGGTGGGTAATCTACGGATGGAGGCTGACTACATTCGTTCGCTAAATCAACGACATAAACGACCTGGACAATTACCTGTCGTCGGCTTACCATCCGAGTTTTATGGGCAATCCAGAGGGTCAGGTCGAGTGCGGTCTGGCTACGTGGAGAGCCATCGTAACCAACGACAAGATTAATATCCTGATGATCATGGGCCTGGAAGGGACGAGTTTGAGGCAGCAATACCATTTTCTCTGCCAGATCACTACAACCCAACGCATCTTCCAGACGCGCAAGCATAGATAGGATGTTCACAGTTGAGCCTCTCAAAGATAACGGTTTGCGAGAGGTGGGTCAGGT
>CAZGDE010000079.1:0-12544 GCA_964524315.1 uncultured bacterium | reverse complement strand
TAACAGACACACAACCTGTTATCAATCATCAGGTTGAATCTGACCGGAGCCTCCAACGACCACTACAACTAGAGCGATAGTTTTAGGTACTCCTCCCATTGCCGACGGAGTTAGCTGACGGGCTAAGACTGGGAAGGTGTCTCTCTCAATCGTTTCGAGATTAGCCCCGGTAATTTGGTTCCTCCGTTTTGAAGCTAAACATTGACAACCAATGCCAGTTCAAATTAGGCTACCCACTTGTTTGATGGTTTTCCTTTGGCTAAATGAAACCCAAGGAAATGCTTAAGTTAATCTAAACGAGCCCGATAGGCGAAACTGCTACTTCTAAAACAGAAGTTAACGTTTGTCAGGGAATCTTCAGGCTTGTTTTTCCTTTGTCACTATAGCGCACCCCTCACCGATCGCCCATCCCTCCTGGGCGAGTTTTATTATTCCTTAGTGTTAATGTTTGACCTCTAGCGATGGTACTTTGAGGTACAAGAGTACTATATTTTGCCGAGAAACACCATAACGGATGTAGGCGAAGATGTTACTGATCGGTCAGTATCGATTGGCAAACCAGAATCTTGTTTAGACTGAAATGTTCGTTGGGAACATTCTCTGGTAAGGGAAATCTTCACTTTTATGTACCTTAACACACTCGTCCGCACCACATTGGTCGTCATTCTGACAAATGTTTCATTTGTTTTAAGTCCGGTTTGCCCTGGCGGCGACCCTGCCTTTTCTATGGCTTTTGCTCGGCCAGATGCAGCCCCGATCAGTGGCACTTCTGACCGCATTGCTGAAACGGGGAGGGAGTCGCAGCAGGCAGAGGCGAATCGCTTGTTGGAACAGGGAACCCAGCAATATCGCACCAATCAGTTGGTAGCAGCATTGCAATCCTTAGAGCAAGCGTTGGCAATCTTTCAGGAAATCAAAGACCAGCCCAAGCAGATTAAGACGCTCCGTAATTTGGGGAATGTCTACTATCTAATGGCTCGTTTTGAAACAGCAATCGCCTTCTATCAGCAAAGTCTGGAACTGGCGCGGCGGACTACGGATCGGGAAGGTGAAGCCGCAGCGCTGAGTAATTTAGGCGTGATCGCTGTCAACCAGGGAGACTATCGGCAGGCGGATTCATATTACCAGCAGGCGTTACCGATTTATCGTCAGATTAAAGACCGACTGGGTGAAGGGCAGGTTTTGGGCAACCTGGCGGAAATTGCCACGTTTAAAGGAGATTACGCCGGCGCGATCGCCAATCTGCAACAAACCATTGCGATTGCCCGCGAATTGAAGGATCGTCAACTTGAATCCAATTCGGTGGGTATGCTGGGCGTGGTTTACCACACCATGAATAACTATCCTGAAGCGATTAAATACCACCAGCAGCACCTGGCCCTGGCGCGGCAATTGCAAGACCAGCGCAGTGAAGCGGCAGCCCTGAATAATTTGGGCAATGAATACTACCAGTTGGGGGACTATGGCCAGGCGATTACCTACCATGAGCAACGGTTAAAACTGTCCCGTGGCCTGGGTGATCGCCTGGGTGAAGCCTCTTCGTTAAAAAATCTAAGTATTGTTTACTATGACCTGGGTAACTTTCCCAAGTCCCTGGAGGTTGCTTTCGCCAGCCTCAAAATTGTCAGGGAATTGAATAATCGCCCGTTGGAAGCATCTTTGCTAACGACAATCGGTAATTTGTATGAGGTCGTGCAGGACTATCCAAACGCGATCGCCTCCCATCAAAAGCGGTTAGCCCTAGCACAGGAGAGTGGGGATCTGAGCAGTGCCGCGACGGCTTTAATTAACCTGGGTACGGTTTACAAGGCAATGGGGCAGTCTTCCCAGGCGATTGCAACCCTGGAAAAAGCCCTGGCGGTCGCCCGTCAGGTCAACGATCAGGCGCAGATTAGCACGGCTCTGGTGAATCTGGGTGTGTCCTACGATGACTTAAAACAGTACGATCAGGCGATTCGTCACCACCAAGAGGCATTGGCGATCGCCCGCACAATTAAAGACCGTGCCACGGAAGGCTTAATCCTGAACAACCTGGGCAACAGCTTTTTTCATCATGGTCAGTTGGACGCAGCCAAAAATACTCTCCTGAGTGGACTTCAAATCTGGGAGTCCCTGCGGCGTAGTCTGGGTACCAATGACTTGAATAAAGTCTCAATTTTTGAACAGCAGAGTCGCACCTACCGTCTGGTGCAACGGGTATTGGTGGCACAGAACCAGACCGATACGGCCCTGGAAATTGCCGAACGGGGACGGGCCCGGGCGTTTGTCGAACTGTTGGCAAGACGGTTACAGTCGGGCAAGAAACTCACAACCGATCCGAATGTCACCCCCACGATCGCCCAAATCAGGGAAATTGCCAGAGCCCAAAATTCTACCCTGGTGCAATATTCCATCACCTACGAAGACGTGCTGGAAAATGGCAAGATGGTCGGGCGCGAAACAGAACTATATATATGGGCGATCGCACCTACGGGTAACATTACCTTTCGTAAGGTTGACCTCAAACCCCTCTGGCAACAGCAGAAAACCTCATTGCGAGAACTGGTCGAAACGGAACGGGAAAGTCTGGGTGTGCGAGGACGGGGTCTGAGTGTAGTCAGCCATACCAGCAACCGGGAAGCGGGCAAACTCGCCAGTAGTCAACTGTACCAATTGCTGATCGCGCCGATCGCCCCAGCTTTACCAACCGATCCAGAGGCACGGGTGACGTTTATCCCGCAGGGCTCGCTATTTCTGGTACCGTTTGCAGCACTCCAGTCCCCTGCTGGTAAATATCTGATAGAGCAACATACTATTTTGACTGCGCCATCCATTCAGGTGTTGGAGTTAACCCACCAGCAACGACGTCGACAACTGGGGCGCGATCGCCTCAATGGGACAACCCCTTCAGCCCTGGTAGTGGGTAATCCGACAATGCCCACCCTCCGCATTCAGCCCGACCAACCCGCCGAACCGCTCACCTCCTTACCGGGTGCGGAAGCCGAAGCAATTGCGATCGCACCCCTGTTAGGGACACAGGCAATTACGGGCGATCGGGCAACCAAGGTGGCGATCGTCCAACAAATGCCCCAGGCCCATCGAATTCATCTGGCAACCCACGGATTATTGGATGACTTCAAAGGGTTAGGTGTACCGGGGGCTGTGGCATTGGCACCATCTGGTCAAGATAATGGACTGCTGACTGCCGACGAAATTTTAGACCTGCAACTAAATGCTGAATTAGTCGTCTTAAGTGCTTGTGATACTGGCCGAGGACGGATCACAGGGGATGGCGTCATTGGCTTATCCCGTTCCTTCATCTCTGCGGGGGTGCCCAGTCTGGTTGTTTCTCTCTGGGCCGTACCTGATTCTCCCACCGCTGCCCTGATGACCGAGTTCTACCAGAACCTCAAACAGCGGCCTGATAAAGCCCAGGCACTCCGCCAGGCTATGTTAACAACCATGCGCCAGTATCCTGATCCACAGGACTGGGCTGCGTTTACATTAATTGGTGAAGCCGAATAACGGGTGAATCTGAATAATTTGAACTGAAGGTGTACCCCTGTTCTTTGTTCTGCTCGCGTCTTAAAACTTGGTTTTTACTGATCATTCTTCCCATCGTTCAAGGTCTTTTGCCACAAGGCTCGATTCTTAAAGAGAGATTTCAATTTTGCTGAAAAGCGCCTGGATACACTGTAAATATCAACTACTCCCTCAAATAGACTACGCCCCGTTCCCGGAGGAATTTTCCCTATGCAAGACAATCAATCGCAACGTCGCTTTCCTTTAGGGGTTGTGGCTGGCTTGTCGGTACTGATTCTGGCAACTGGCAGTGCCGTCGCCCTATGGAGTTGGAACACGATTTCCCGTCGTCCGGAACCACTACCAACTGCCGTTGAGCATTCAGAATCGGTTCAGCAACCAACGCAGAAAGAACCCAAAACGTCGACCAATGCGGCAACGTCTACCAACACAGCCAAGCAACCAGCAATTCCAGCAACGGCTGAGAAAACGCTACAGGTTTACTGGTTAAAAGCCACCGGCAATGACATTGCCCTGGCTGCAACACCTGTCAAGCTCAGTTCTCAGGGTGACTCAGCCGCAGTCCTGAAAGTAGCATTGGAAAAACTACTGGCAGGACCGTCAGATACGTCTGTGACCACGACTATTCCAGCCAATACGAAATTGCAAAGTCTGGCGATGCGAGAGGACGGGATTCACGTTAACCTCTCGCCAGAATTTACGAGCGGGGGTGGCAGTACATCCATGACTGGCAGAGTGGCGCAGGTACTTTATACCGTAACTAGTCTGTCACCCAATGCAAAGGTTTGGTTGACTGTGGATGGTAAACCCCTGGAGGTTTTAGGCGGCGAGGGGTTAGTGCTGGAACAGCCATTGACTCGCACGTCCTTTGAGCGAGATTTTTCGTTGTAATCTGTAAAGGAGTCGCCAGGATGGGCGAAATTCCTAAAGTAAAGGGGGAAGCATTTGCTTCCCCCTTTCTGTTGTCTTGCTGCGATTGTGATTGGTCAGTCTCAGAACGGTTCGCGCCTTTTAGCTTGTTGCGCAGCATTTGAAACTGTTTCCGGCGCTGTCGTTGGCGGGCAGAGCCACCACGACCTTTGTCATTGCGCCCTTCCCGGCGGGGAGACTCCCACCGCTTGAGACGTTGAGCCATATTGGGTTGTCCTAAATGATGTGATGGTTCTTGATTGGTGGATACAAGTCTGGTTGAAATGGGTCAGAGGCTAGTTAGGGAGTCAGAAGCCAGGAATCAGGAGAAAAAGTAGGAGTTAAAAGGTAGGAGTTAGAAGCAAGATGCACCTGCGTACCTGACCAATGGCTTCTGCAGGCATGAAGGCTGTTATTCCTATTGTAAGACAGGAATTTTGGCGCTGCTGATTCAGGCTCTTAAGGGAGCATGGTACGCATTGGGGCAATGGTTTAATGCCTATGCTGATTCAGCACTACCGGACAGTTTTTTATCCGCCTGTAGGGTGAACTACCACACGTCGATAGCTGATTCCCGATGGGTATATGGTAAATTGGATCGCCACTTGCGATTCAGCTAAATCGGTTCAGCTACGTTCGCTTGTTCGTTTTTCTTTTGTCGTAAACCAATGACCCTCGATCGCCCCATTACATCGTACTGGCAGAGATTTACCTTACCGACACTGCCATTCCCGCAGTGGCGACGTGCCAGCGTCATTTATCGGTTACTGACCCCAGTGCGCCAGTGGCGTAAGAGTAGCTTCATGTTGCAGTGGGGCGATGTGGTTGGGGCCGGTTTGGTCAGTCTTATTTTTTTGTTGGCCCCTTTTGTCTCCACTGCTTTGCTAGGGGTTGTCCTGCTTGCCTGTGCGGTGTTCTGGTTGTTACTCACCCTCTCCGATGAAGTCGACGAGACGACGGATCCCGCAGCCAGCGATCGCGAAGTGGCAACCAGCAAGGGGATAACCTTCACTACCCCCATCCACCTGTTGGTGACACTCTATTGGGCTATTTCTGGACTGGCGACGGTACTTTCCCCGGTGCGCCGGGCCGCCCTGGAAGGATTTACCAAGCTGACCCTGTATATGATTCTGTTTGCCTTGATGGCACGGGTATTGCGATCGCCACGGGTTCGCTCCTGGGTTGTTACCCTCTTCCTGAATGTGGCCCTCTTTGTCAGCATTTACGGTTGCCAACAGAAATTCATCGGCGTCAAACCGTTGGCAACCTGGTCTGATCCAGATTCGGCTCTGGGGAATGTGACTCGCGTTTACAGTTATCTGGGTAACCCCAACTTGTTAGCGGCTTATCTGGTACCAGCGATTCTATTCAGTTTCGTGGCAATTTTTGCCTGGCGCAGGCTGTTACCTAAGCTTCTGGCCGTGACGATGGTGGTGGTGAATATCCTCTGCCTGGTCTGGACTTATAGTCGGGGTGGTTGGATTGGCCTGGTGTGCGGACTCTTTATGTTAAGTTTGTTGCTTGTTTACTGGTGGAGTATTGTCCTGCCGCCATTCTGGCAACGGTGGGCATTGCCGATCGTCGTTGGGTCGATCGCAGGTGTACTTATTCTGGCGGTTCTGTTTGTGGCACCCCTGCGCGATCGTGCTAGCAGCATGCTGGTTGGGCGGGAAGATAAGAGCAACAACTTCCGCTTGAACGTCTGGCTGTCGGTACTGCAAATGATCAAGGCCCGCCCCATTCTGGGGATTGGCCCCGGTAATGACGCCTTCAATGCCATTTATCCCTTCTACCAGAAGACCCGCTTTACGGCCCTGAGTGCCTACTCGATTCCGTTAGAGATTGCGGTTGAAACAGGAATTATTGGTCTGACTTGTTTTATCTGGTTTTTGACCGTCACGGTAAGTGTGGGCTGGACACAACTCAAACGACTACAACAACTTCGTAGTCGGGAAGGGTTCTGGTTGATGGCCGCGATCGCCTCACTGGCAGGTATGTTAGGCCACGGTTTTGTTGATACGGTTTGGTATCGCCCCCAGATTAATACCCTCTGGTGGTTAATGATTGCTATCATTGCCAGCTACTACACCCAACTGAGGGAATCAGAGGTACAAGACGTGTAAGTGATTAGGCTTTTTCGTCCTCTTTAATTTCTTCCCGCTTCGGCGGGATGGAGAGGTACATGGGTGCCGTTGAGTTACTCGGAGTTTTGCTGGTTTGAGCAGCGATCGCCCCCTGGTTTGAGTTTGCCGTATGGGCGGACTGCAATGCCTCAGCCACGGGATGGTACAAAACGGTTAATAGGCATGAGCAACCAGCCAGTAACAGTAGATCCAGTTCCTTACTCAGTAACTTACGGGGACGGGGATAAGGGGGATGGACGATTAGCTTGGCTCGTTGGTAGCGCAGCATGGACTCGATAACTCCTGACAAAATGCGGGCGGACTGAGTAGCCTGTCATCTCTGACTGACTACAGCCTACCTAGTATACCCAAATGACTTTATTTCGTTCGGAATGGTTCCTCATGGAATGGTTCCTCTGAGAAGGGAGAACGAGCTTAAGACTTGTGGGCAAGCGATCCACAGAGCCCCCTTCCCTGAGATTATGGTGAGGCACGGATCAGCCTGTCGCTGAAGCGACTGTCCGTGAAATAGCCGCCTTGCAGAATAGCCGCCTTTGCTCATTGTCATTGGTTAATTGTCTACCTGCTGTTGTCTGCCATTTACCAGTCAGGGGCGAATGTTGGATAGCTGACCAATGACCAACCCAATTAATTCTAGTGAGAACATTCTAGTGAGAACGGAGAAATGTCAGAGAATTTAAGAAGTCGGGTTGTCACCCAGGGGGTGCAGCGATCGCCAAACCGTGCGATGTTGCGGGCTGTTGGGTTCCAGGATGACGATTTTCAAAAGCCAATAGTGGGCATTGCCAGTGCCCACAGCACCATCACCCCCTGCAACATGGGGATTGCGCCACTGGCAATTGAGGCTGAAAATGGTGTGCGGGCGGCCGGGGGTATGCCTCAGGTATTTGGCACAATTACCGTGAGTGACGGTATTTCCATGGGAACGGAAGGGATGAAATATTCCCTTGTTTCACGGGATGTGATTGCTGACTCGATCGAAACGGCCTGTAACGCCCAAAGTATGGATGGCGTGTTGGCGATCGGTGGCTGCGATAAGAACATGCCAGGAGCAATGATTGCCATGGCGCGGATGAATATCCCGGCGATTTTTGTCTACGGTGGCACGATTAAACCCGGACATCTGGAAGGGGAAGACCTGACGGTAGTCAGTGCCTTTGAAGCGGTTGGCCAATACAGTGCCGGTCGGATTGACGAAGTTCGGTTGATGTCGGTTGAACGTAATGCCTGTCCGGGAGCGGGTTCCTGTGGTGGCATGTATACGGCAAATACTATGTCCTCGGCGTTTGAGGCAATGGGTATGAGCTTGATGTATTCCTCAACGATGGCTGCGGAGGATCCGGAGAAGGCTGAGAACACTGCTCTGGCGGGTAAGGTACTGGTGGAAGCCATTCGGCGGAACCTGCGTCCGCGTGACATTATTACCCGTGAGTCGATTGAGAATGCGATCGCCGTCATCATGGCAGTGGGGGGGTCCACCAATGCAGTTTTACACTTTCTGGCGATCGCCCATTCTGCTGGCGTTGCGCTGACGCTGGATGACTTTGAGCGGATTCGGGAACGGGTACCTGTCCTGTGCGACCTGAAACCATCGGGGCGTTATGTGGCGACGGATTTGCACAAAGCGGGTGGCATTCCGCAGGTAATGAAGATGTTATTGAACCACGGCTTGCTACATGGTGACTGTATCACCATTACCGGGGAAACCATTGCCGAACGGTTAAAGCCTGTGCCTGATGAACCCCGTGCTGATCAGGATGTCATTCGTCCCTGGGACAAGCCAATGTATAGTAGCGGGCACCTGGCCATCCTGAAAGGCAATCTGGCGAGTGAAGGAGCAGTTGCCAAGATTACCGGCGTCAAAAATCCTGAGATTACTGGCCCTGCTCGCGTGTTTGACTCTGAGGAAGACTGTCTCACGGCTATTCTGGCAAACAAGATCAATGCCGGAGATGTGATTGTCATCCGTTATGAAGGCCCCAAGGGAGGGCCCGGTATGCGCGAGATGCTGGCTCCTACCTCTGCGATCATTGGTGCGGGACTGGGAGATGCCGTTGGGCTAATTACTGATGGGCGCTTTTCTGGCGGCACCTATGGCATGGTGGTAGGGCATGTTGCGCCAGAAGCCTATGTGGGTGGGGCGATCGCCCTGGTTCAGGAAGGTGACTCGATCACGATCGATGCCCATGCTCGGTTGCTTCAACTGAACGTGACAGCAGAAGAGTTGGAGCGGCGGCGGGCGGTATGGCAACCGCCTAAACCCCGTTATACGAAGGGAGTGTTGGCGAAGTATGCAACGCTGGTGTCGTCTAGTAGTCTGGGGGCTGTGACGGATCTACATGTAAATCCGTAAACAAGCGGTACACACCTCGGAGGTCTCGGAAACCTCCGAGGTCTTAGGATGGAGGGGGGCGGAAGCATCGTATTATTAATTAACAATTAAAAAATTAACAATTATAAATTGCCTCAATTCGCTACCCATTTCTACCGATTACTAGCGATCTGCTAAATAAGGCACTTTTTACAGTTGGTTTAGATACAACACGCACGATTAAAGTTTCTTAGAATAGCCCATCTATAGCGATTCATGGGGTTACTTCGACACGTTGAAGTTTTCAGGGGGCAAACTCCTGGCAAAAATTTTGATCTTGAATAATTATTTCAGTTGTCCATGCCATCAACTTCCCTGTTGTTGCCTCACTTCACTGCTCCTACTAAGTTAATGCCGACCCATGTGAAACGGTTGCCGCTGTACTGGTTACGGCATCCCGAACGGCAAAATGCTCTGCTCCGCAGGATTGTCGATCGCGTGCGTAACTCGCTGGAACTGAAAGTTGTCTTACAAACTGCGGTAGACGAGGTCACAACTTTATTTGGCCTGGATCGGTGTTGTTTCTTTTGGTATTTTCACGATACGCAACGGGTGCAGGTTGTTTGTGAAAGTGGGCCGCTGTCAACCGAACCATCTCCGTCTCGCTTACACGGGCTGAAGCAATTTTCCCGTCTGGGCTATTACCCGTTAGAAACATTTGGGGCCGCAGCCACGGCGATCGCCCAGGGTGAACTGGTGGTTAACAACGGTATGGGCAATGGTTCTGCCTGGTCACGCTGGTTGAAACGTTGGTGGATGGGTTCGGCTGAGTCCAAGCCATCCCTGGTGGAACCATTTAATGCTATGGCAAATTTGCTCGTGCCCGTCCATGTGCAGGAAACCCAGATTGGTTTTCTGGCCTGTCTGTCAGAACAACCCCGCCGCTGGTCGGGAATTGAAGTGGAGTTTATTCAATCTGTTGCCCAGCATTTAGAAATTGCCATCAGTCAGGCGCAACTTTACGAGCAGACCCAGAAGCAGGCACAGCGGGAGCGGCTGGTTAATCAGATTACGGCCCAAACCCGGCAGAGTTTTGACCTGGAAGTGATTTTGACCCAGGCGATCGCCCAATTGTTGGATGCTTTGGCGATCGACCGGTGCCTGGTACATCTGGTGGATGACCCTAACGATCCCTTGCACACCCCAGCAAATGAGCGAATTGTAGCCAGGACAGACACCCATCTGAAGCGATATAAGCATCTGTACGAGGTGTGTCGATCGCCCTTTCCCGCGACGGTGGAAGAATTTGATACCGATGGCCCGATTACTCACTGGGTCATTCAAAACAAACGGCGTGTGGTGATTTCGGATGTCAGCCAGGATGAGCGAATTGGCCCTGACAATGAGGAATATCAGCGGGCGCAGATTAAATCCTCCCTCGTTATTCCTGTGCAAACGAGGAAAACTCTGTACGCTATCCTCTATCTCAACCAGTGTTCCCATGTCCGTTACTGGTCAAAGAATGACCAGAAATTAGCACAGGCTGTTGCGGATCAGTTGGCGATTTCTATTCAACAGGCTCATCTCTATGCCCAAACCCGCCAGCAAGCCGCTGAAAGTGCTGAACAGGCCCGACATCTGGCAGAAACGTTGCGGGAATTGCGCCTGACCCAATCGCAACTGATTCAGAGCGAGAAAATGTCCAGTCTGGGGCGCATGGTCGGGGGAGTAGCCCATGAAATTAATAACCCAATCAATTTCATTTACGGTAATGTCCCCTATGTGGAGTCCTACGTTACCGATCTCATTCAACTTCTGCAGGCGTATCAGGCCCGTTTACCTGATCCTGATCCTGTGTTACGGGAGCTTTTAGCCGAAACTGAACTGGACTTTGTACTGACGGATCTACCCCGTATCTTGTCATCGATGCGGGCGGGGGCCGATCGCATTCGCAAGATCGTCCTGTCACTGCGTAACTTTTCCCGTCTGGATGAAGCCGATCAGAAAACGGTCAATATCCATGAGGGGATCGAAAGTTCCCTGCTGATGTTGCAAACCTACCTCAGTGACGACATTCAAATTATTCGGCGGTATGGGCAGTTGCCAGCAGTACAGTGTTACCCAGGTGAACTGAACCAGGTCTTTATGAATATTCTGATCAATGCGGCGGATGCATTAAGAGATTGGCAGGGGGCACAGAAGGCGATCGCCATCTGCACGGATCATATCCCTGCCACTGATCTGCATCCTGAAATGATTCGTATTGTGATCACGGATAATGGGCCTGGTATTCCCCATGACGTTCAGTCCAAAATTTTTGATCCCTTCTTCACCACGAAGGATGTCGGTCAGGGTACGGGATTAGGCTTGACCGTGAGTTACCAAACTATTGTCAACCAGCACCGAGGGAACCTCCGGTTTTGCTCTGAACCGGGACTGGGTGCAGAGTTCATGATTGAAATTCCGGTTTACCATCTGCCAGCGACCAAATCGCTTCAGGAACTACAATTAGCAGCTAGTTAAGGCAGGATTGGGTTCTGCCTTAACCACTCTCCCAACTTGCCTAAATGCCGGATTGAGAATCCCTGATATAACCCCTTATTCAAACAAGCGGAAGTAGGGGTAACGTACTGGCGCACCGGGTTCTTTCTCCAGGTCAAAGTTAATCACTTCCCAGCAAGGCTCATCTTCTGGATCAGGACTGAACTCAACGGGTAAACCATAGAGTCGGGGCCGGGGGGCATCTGCCTGCCCCCGCCAGGGTGTACTCCGCTCCAGGTAGGTACTGATCAGTTCCTTATATCGTTTGGCAATAATTACGCGGGTAGCCCGGTAGCCCTGGGTGTAGAGGCGATCAAGGGCTTCGTGAATTTCAAACCTAATGCCGTCTGGGTGGGTATGTTGCCGATACCACTCATCTTGCCACTGTCGCCAGTGCCGACCGGACTGAAGATGGATCAATTCGCCCGTCTTCGGATTGGCCTCAAACGCGCCATGACGCTGACACAGATAAGTGTCCGTCAAAGTCAGTGCCGGAATGGTTTGGCGACAGTGAGGGCACTGAATTTCCGGACCAAAAATTGGATATTGCAAGGCGGGGTTGGTCATCAGGGGCAGTCAGCCTCTTAACTACGTATCAGTGCCAGTGGCTTTATTATAACTACGGAGGTTTCTAGTCCTCATAAGGAATTCTACGAGTAATCTATCGATATCTGAGTGCCAGTGTGAACGATCTTAATTCCAATTTTTCTTCTTCTACATCATTTTGGTCTGCGCCTGATCTATCCCAGGCTGCATTTATCGCGCCCAATGCGACGGTAGTCGGCAATATCGTTGTTGCAGAGGGAGCCAGTGTTTGGTACGGTGCCGTGATTCGGGGAGATGTAGAACGGATCGTGATAGGTGCGTGTACCAACGTCCAGGATGGGGCAATTCTACATGGTGATCCCGGTAAGCCGACGATTTTGGCCGACTATGTTACAGTTGGGCATCGCGCCGTGGTGCATTCTGCCCACGTGGAGCAGGGTTGCTTGATTGGTATTGGCGCAATCATACTGGACGGAGTTAGGGTGGGCACCGGTAGTATTATTGGCGCTGGGGCTGTTGTAACAAAGGATGTGCCGCCGCGATCGCTAGTAGTTGGCATTCCCGGTAAAGT
>CAZGDE010000078.1:0-20595 GCA_964524315.1 uncultured bacterium | reverse complement strand
ATCTTTAAAATACGCCTATTCCTATTCTAGCTTAGGGTTTTAAAACACAGCCTAGAATGTCATTGATCAATGCCAGCAAATGTCTGCCACTTTGCTCGATGGTGTTCAAGTGTTCTCGCTGTTCGTCCGTCAGCGCGCCAAACACCTCTTCTAAGAGGGCTTCTGAAAGTCCTAAAATCGCGTTGAGGGGAGTACGCAATTCATGACTCATCCCTGCTAAAAATTCATCTTTCAACCGGGCTGCTCGCGCCAACTCGGCATTCGCCAGACTGATGCGTTCATTACTGAGCCGCAGTTGTTCCTCGGCTCGCATCCGGGCTGTAATATCCCGTGCAATCTTGGCAATACCAATCACTTCCCCAGCAGCATTTTGAATTGGAGAAACCGTGAGGGATACGTTAATTAAACGCCCATTCTTGTGTAAACGCACGGTTTCATAATGGTCTACGCGGTTGCCCTGTTTGATTGGTTCCAGAATTTGGGCTTCCTCATGGCGGCGATCTCCCGGTAAGAGGATTTGCACTTTTTGTCCTAACATTTCCGCTGTCGCATACCCATAGATCTTTTCTGCACCGGAATTCCAGCTGACAACGGTACCATCCAACGTTGTACTGACGATACCATCGTCTGATGACTCGACGATCGCCGCCAGGCGCTGATACATATCCTCTGCCCGCTTACGTTCCGTGATATCGTTATTGATTTCGAGGATTTTGATAGGTTGTGCCGCTTGATCTCGTTGTAGCACCCAGCGACTGGCAACTGTCAGCGGCGTCCCCTTACGGCTGGTGTGAATTAGTTCACCTTCCCAATAGTCATGCTCGAACAGGCTCGTTTTAATGTCAGCTAACGAGACGGGAAACTCCGTGTGGAGCAAATCATGGGAAACACGCCCGATCGCCTCCTCCTTCGTCCAACCATACATTCTTTCTGCTCCCTGGTTCCAGAAAGTGATGATGCCATTCAAGTCACGGGCCATGATGGTATCGTGCGCCAGATCGAGCAATTGTGTTTGTTCCTGTAAGATTTGCTGCGATCGTTCCCGGGCGACTAATTCTTGCTGGAGGCGATCATTGAGTTGGGATAACTCGGTTGTGCGATCGGCGACCCGTTGTTCAAGTTGCTCATTCAGTTGGCACAGGGCAATTTCCGCCTGCTTGCGTTCGGTGATGTCCTGCATATGCCCCAACATGCGTATCGCCGTACCTGCCGCATCATAAAATACCTGGCCCCTGGCGGCTAACCAGCGTACCCCAGGTGGTTGCAGCACCCGATACTCGTCCTCATAGTAGTCTTGCTTTTGCTGGATCGTGCGACTCACGGTTTCACTGGCGGAGACGCGATCATCCGGGTGCAACAGGTTTAACCACTGCTCATAACTCACCGTTTGGGTTGTTGGCGGCAGCCCAAACAGGAGACAGTATTCCTCCGAAACATGGGAAGTGTTGTGGACAATATCCCAGTCCCAGATGCCCGATCGCGTAGCTTTGTACGCCAGTTTCAGGCGGGCTTCACTCTGTTGTAATGCCTCCTCTGCCTGTTTGCGATCGGTAATATCGATGACCGAGCCAATGTAACCCTGAAACTCACCATTCCCGTTGAACCAGGGAGTTGCCGCATCAATTGCCCAGCAGTACACCCCATCTGCCTGTCGCAGGCGATATTCAACCCGGAACTTTTCCTGTTGCTCATTCGCTGTCAGAAATGCTTGTTCCACCAGTTCGTGATCATCGGGATGCACCACATCCAACCAGCCCAACCCCAATCCCGTCGCTTCCGTCTGCCCCGTAAAGTTATACCAACTCTGGCTGAGGTAGGTACAGTAGCCCGTTGAATCGGTGACCCAAATCATGACCGGGGCATTATCGGCCATGCTGCGAAATCGCGCTTCCGATGCACTCAGTTTTGCTTCTGCCTGTTGACGTTCGGCTTCAATCCGCTGGCGATCGCTGATGTCAGTCAGAAACGTCAGGACAAATCGCTCGTCGCCAATTTGGATTGAGCTCAGCCCTGCTTCAATCGGAAATTCCGTTCCATCCTGACGACGTGCGAACAAGTTACGAGATTGCCCCATTGATCGCTGACTTGGCTGAAGATAGTAAGCTTCGCGGAAATGCACGTGCCCCTGGCGAAACCGTTCTGGCATAAGCAACTCCACCGAACGACCCAGCATTTCTATCTGGCTGAAGCCAAAGAGTTCTTCTGCTTTGCGATTGAATAGAACAATTTCACCATTAGCCCGAGAAACAATGATCGCTTCTGATGCTGCACCCAAAAAATCTCTGACTGCGCGAAGGGATACCTCCAAATAGGATGATGTTTGGTCAGAGAATTTATGGTCTGTAATATCTTCTGCTAAAACCACAATGTGGTCTAACGTTCCCGTATGGTTATACAGTGGACGAGTGCGCGCCAAAATCCAACGGATGGAACCATCGGGTTGCACAAGCCGGTATTCCTGCGAAAAAGAGGCTTCTGGCTGATGTCGGTCAAAGCTTTCCCTGACTTGGATTAAATCGTCAGGGTGTAACGCCTCCAGCCATGAAGCGGGGTTTCGGTACAAACTATCCTTCGATCGCCCCCAAATCTTTTCATAGGAAGGACTGATATATAAAAGCTGACGGCGATCGGCGGCATAAATAAAGAATACTTCTTGACTAGAGTTAATCAAGTGCTAATACTCCTTCTAGCGATCGCTCATACATAGTCTAAAACTACATTCATCAATCGAGTGAATCTCTCAAAAACGAATATTCATCAATCGAGCGGTTCAATATAGTAGTCCTAAACCTTTTGTGAATCTTGATCTGTCACTGGTCATTGGTCATTTGAGCAGACTAATGACCAGTGACCAATGACCGTCTCCTCCAGCTTTTCTATGAATCAAATCAGGATCACTACACTGGCAGCCAATCCTCATCAAATCCTCACGATTCATTACTAACTTAGGACATGGAGGCACTCTGATAAAGGCGTTACGGGGTAATGACAGGAGAAACCCTATTACGCCCACAGTTAGCAGAAGCGGCGATCGCCCTCTACGTCACTTCCATGTTTACCCCAAGCAAGGGAAAAGACTAATGTTTTTACAATGGCAGGATTTCGCAGTTGGCCTATGGACAGATGAAGTCAATGTCCGCGATTTCATCCAGACGAACTATACCCCCTACACGGGTGATGAACATTTCCTGGCCGATGCAACCAGGCGGACGGGGAGACTTTGGGAACACGTTACCCAACTCATGCACCAGGAACGGCAGCAAGGTATTTTAGACGCAGATACAACCGTTGTCTCCAGCATTACATCCCATGCCCCCGGTTATATTGATCGCAAATTGGAGCAAATTGTGGGGCTCCAAACCGATCGCCCCCTAAAACGTGCCATCATGCCCTTTGGTGGTATCCGTGTCGTCAAGACAGCGTTGGCAGCCTATGGCTACAAGCTTGATCCGCAAACTGAGGAAATTTTCACCCAATACCGCAAAACTCACAACGATGGTGTATTCGATGGTTACACCCGCGACATGCGGCTGGCAAGGCATTCGGGCATTATCACTGGCTTACCAGATGCCTATGGCCGGGGTCGTATCATTGGCGACTATCGACGTGTGCCACTATACGGAGTAGATTTTCTGATTGATGATAAGAAATCACAACTGAAATCCCTGGAAGTTGACACCATTGATGAATCTGTCATTCAACTACGTGAAGAAATTTCCGAGCAAATTCGGGCACTGTTTGAGTTAAAAGAGATGGCGCAAAGCTACGGGTTTGACATCAGCCAACCCGCCAGCAACGCGAAGGAAGCCGTGCAATGGTTGTATCTGGCTTATCTGGGAGCAGTGAAAGAACAGAATGGGGCAGCCATGTCGTTAGGGCGGGTGTCCACATTTCTCGATATTTACTTTGAGCGGGATTTGCAACATGGCACCTTCTCCGAAGTGGAACTACAGGAAATTCTTGACCACTTTGTGATGAAACTACGAATGGTACGGTTCCTGAGAACACCCGATTACAACGAGTTATTCTCCGGTGACCCAACCTGGGTGACCGAGGCGATCGCAGGCATCAGTACTGACGGCAGACCCCTCGTGACCAAAACCAGCTTCCGCATTCTCCACACGCTCTATACGCTGGGAGCCGCTCCAGAACCTAATTTGACCGTACTATGGTCAGAACAATTACCCGACGCCTTCAAACAATATTGTGCAAAAGTTTCCGTCGACACCAGTTCGATTCAGTACGAAAATGACGATCTGATGCGTCCTATCTACGGTGATGATTATGGGATTGCGTGCTGTGTCTCAGCGATGCGAATTGGTAAGCAGATGCAGTTTTTTGGCGCACGGGTGAACCTCGCCAAGGCTCTGCTCTATGCCATCAATGGTGGTAAGGACGAGAAGTCAGGAGAACAGATTGCCCCGGCATCTGAACCAATTACCGCCGATTACCTGGACTATAACGAGGTCACAGAAAAGTTCGATCGCATGGTCACCTGGTTATCCCGGCTGTACATCAACACGCTGAACGTCATCCACTACATGCATGACAAATACTGCTATGAGCGGTTAGAGATGGCCCTGCACGATCGCGATGTGTACCGTACCATGGCCTGTGGCGTAGCTGGCTTATCGGTTGTCACGGATGCGTTGTCTGCGATTAAGTACGCGAAGGTAAAGGTGCTACGCAATGCTGATGGATTAGCGGTCGATTATGAAATCGAGGGAGACTACCCCAAGTATGGGAACAATGACGATCGCGCGGATGGCATTGCCGTGTCTCTGGTCGAAGCCTTCATGAACAACCTGCGGCAACACAAAACCTACCGCAACAGTACCCCCACCCAGTCCGTTCTCACCATCACCTCGAATGTGGTCTATGGCAAAAAGACAGGTAACACGCCCGATGGTCGTAAAGCCGGAGAACCCTTTGCCCCCGGTGCCAATCCCATGCGTGGTCGTGACACCAAAGGAGCCGTTGCCTCCCTCGCCTCCGTGACCAAACTACCCTATGAACATGCTCAGGATGGTATTTCCAACACCTTCTCCATCATTCCGGCGGCATTAGGCAAGGTAGCAGGCGATCGCACGACTAACCTGGTGAGCCTGATGGATGGCTATTTCCACGATGGCGGACACCACCTGAATGTCAATGTGCTGCAACGGGAGATGTTACTGGATGCGATCGACCATCCCGAACGCTATCCCCAGTTGACGATCCGTGTCTCTGGTTATGCCGTCAACTTTATCAAACTCACCCGTGAACAACAGTTAGACGTGGTAAGTCGCACGTTCCATGAGCGGTTCTAACCGATGATGAGGGTGGGCGTTGTCCACCCTAAAAGTTTTTTTTAACCGTTATTCCCTGCATTGGGCGTTCAGCCGAACGCCCCTACAACCGGATTTGATGGTTGATGTGTAGGCAGTGACCCAATTCATCCCCTTGGAACAGAAATCATGATCGCTTCTACAGCTATTTCAGGACGTATTCATTCCGTAGAAACCTGTGGAACAGTGGATGGCCCCGGCTTACGGTTTGTTGTCTTCACGCAGGGTTGTCCGCTGCGGTGTCTCTACTGCCACAATCCCGATTGTCAAAGTGTGGATGGGGGCAAACAGGTTACGGTTGACGCGTTGCTTGCAGAAATTAAAACGTACAAATCGTATCTCAGACGGGGTGGTGTAACCGTCAGTGGTGGCGAACCCCTGCTGCAACCAGAGTTTGTCGAAGCACTGCTGCATGGCTGCAAGCAAGCAGGATTACACACCGCGCTAGACACATCGGGGTATATTGCGACACCACCAGCATCGCTACTTGCACAGGTTGATCTGGTCTTGTTGGATATTAAATCGTTTGATCCACAGATTTACACCCATACAACCCAGGTATCTGTTTCTCCAACCTTAAATTTCGCTCGTTACTTAAACGAAATTCATAAACCTGTCTGGATCCGGTTTGTCCTGGTTCCTGGCTTGACCGATGCAATTTCTAATGTAGAAGGGCTCGCTGATTTCATCGCACCATTAAACAATGTTGAACGAGTCGAAGTTCTCCCCTTTCACAAGCTAGGAGAATACAAATGGGAACAGTTGGAATACACTTACCAACTAAAAGAGACTCAAATTCCCACATCAGAGCTAATTGAACAGACGCTCAATATTTTTCAGAGTCGTGGGATAAAAGCGATCGCAGGCTAAGAGTTAGCCTTACTTAAATGTGGACTGTGGCAGGATAGCCGTAACGCGTCAAATCCTTTAACTACAAGGGTTACGCTATGACTAACCTATCCAACGAAAGACCTTTAAACTTTAGCAAAACTCGTCCCTATAGGGAACCAAAATCGCTCAACACTTACTGAATCCGTCGTTTGATTCAATGCGTATTTACACTGAATTATTCAAGCCATCAAACAAATAATCGTGGCTGATGCTGATTTCTTAATTCTTGGTTCTTGCTTAAATGAAATAGTGATCAAGTTTCTGGTAGTTTCGACTGAGTTCGATATCTCTTGAACTCAATAACTAACCGTTGCCGGATCATTTCTATGAACTACACTTTACTCGCTACAAACATTTGCCATAGTTCATAGTCACTGAAGTTTATTGTCTAATTTCATTGCTGCTAAATGAATGAAATTAGTAAGGAGAGACAAGTGATGTTAGGAATCTCAACAGCCTGGTTTGAACAGCATGTGCCTCACTTACCCGGTCATCGTAATACTGACAGAACCTCGCAGGCAGCAAATCAGCCACAAGCGATATCCCTGGTCTACCGATTAGGACAGGCGGTCACTAATTTCCTCCGGTGTAGCACAGAACCTCAAGTTTGGCAGAAGCGCGATCGCCACGGTAACTTATGCTGGCAACTGTACGACCCTTCTACCAATCAATCTGCCACCTTTGCGTCAGCAGACGAAGTACGGATGTGGCTCGAAGAACGTTACTCACGTTGAGGTCAAGTTCGTGCAATCAGGACACAGCCATTTTTTCAGAGGCGGCACCTGTAGGGGCACAGCCTTCCGTGGCATCTTTGCAATTATGCCTGAATGAATCATCGTAAACGGTGCCCCAGGTCTATCACTGAGTGTTATGCAACAGCTATTGTTCCATGCGATCGCAACCTTTCTCGCCCTCTTGCCGATCGCCAATCCTTTCGGTGCTGTGCCTGTTTTTCACACCCTCACCGAGGCTGATAGCCGTTCTCGGCGGCGGTATCAGGCATGGCATACAACCATTAATGTCGTCTGGGTACTGGCACTATTTTTCGTTGCCGGCCAATTCATTCTTGAATTTCTGCACATTTCATTGGGTGTCCTACGCATTGCTGGGGGTCTGCTGGTAGCACATGCTGCCTGGGATATGGCCACCTCACCACACAAGTTCTCTGCCCAGAAACAACCAGCATCCCATCACGAAGACATTTCTTTCACCCCAATGGCAGTACCACTTGTGAGTGGGCCAGGAGCAATCGGTGTCGTCATGGGCCTTTCCGCCAGAACCGATTACTGGCTTGATGATATTGGGTGCTTGCTCGGTATCGTGCTACTGGGAGTATCTCTTTATGTTTGCCTGGTGATTGGTGACCCACTACTCGATCGCCTGGGAAAACATGGTGTCATGGCATTCAACCGTTTGCTGAGTTTCTTTATTTTGGCGATCGCGGTACAGTTTATTGCCGATGGCACCTTATCTCTACTGCAAGAGATGGCAAAACAATTGATACTTAAATAATCTATAGCAATCCGATTTGATATGTGAAAACGCCGGAGAAGACGGGCACTGGTCATTCTCATTTGAGCAGCTAACCAATGACCAATGATGACTTAAATCATGGTTGCTGCACAATGATTTCTAACGGGTTATACTCAATCTCGACGTTGCATCCATAGACGATTCCAGCGATCGGTGGTGCAATGATCTCAAGAATGGATGGGTTCTGGAAGTGCGTTTTTTTCGTCTCTGGATGGGGATAGTAGATAAAACAGTCATATCTCGCAGCTTGAAATAACATGCGACATCGCGAGAAAGAGAAATCCTCCGGTGGGTGTTTATCCGTCCACTCGACCTGGCGGAAAGTAAATTCAGGTTTGATTAGTGCAAACGTGTTGGGACTGATCGAAACATTGAGTGTGCCCTGGAAGAAAGGAGTCAAGTCCAACCCCAACGCTTGAAAAAATGGGATTTGCATTTTGATAGTGCCACCCGGATAGGGACTGTCTGATGCAACTCCAGAGGCTACGTTATGGCCCCGTTGGATAATACCGTTTACTTTCTGCCAGGAAGTATCAATCATGGGTAGATATGCGGTAATGGACTTCAAATGAAATGGGCGTACCACTAATTTGGGCGATATCGTTGCGAATTACATCCCCATTTCCCCAGATGATCGCCCCCTCACCTTGCTCTCTGATTTCTGCCTCAATCTGCTGACAGTACTGGTCGTGGTCACGGGTCACAAAAAAACCATAGGTACGGCAGGCGATCGGGCGGGAATCATAAATGCGGCAGGCTCCCTCCTGCTCATTGAGATAGGGACAGATGATAGATGTATTGAGAGATGCCGTCGCAATTTGTTGTAAGAGTGTATTAATTTTTTGTTCGACGATCGCTCGTTCGGCAACGGGGAGTTGGGCGACGGCTTCATCGACCCGTGCCCATTCCGCCGGACTCAGTTCGGGTGCATGGGCAAGATGGCGGCAGCAATAATCACACCCCCGTTGACAGGGCCACCAGTCGTGTTCTCCCCGAATCGCCTGGGCTCTAGCTTCAATCCGCTCGTCCAGGCTGTATAGTAACTGTCGTGATTCGTCCATTCCAGATTCGTTCCCATTCCCTTTCCCCTAGTATGCGATGAAATAATGCTACAAGTTGCTCCACCCCTCATTCTTACTCTCAAGTTGGATCAAGTAACGTTTGAGTACGTCAATCAGCTACGGCAGCAGTATTTCCCTCCAGAGAGAAACTTTATCCCTGCCCATATCACGCTTTTTCACGCCCTACCGGGTGATCAAGTAACCGCGATCGGGCGATCGCTCCAATCACTCTGTTCCCAAACAACAAGCACCCCACTCCATTTACCGGAATTGCGTTTCCTGGGGAGAGGCGTTGCGATTGAAACGGTTGCCCCGGAACTGGTGGAACTACGGCGAACCCTGGCAACTTCCTGGCGCGAATGGTTGACACCGCAGGACAGTCAGGGTTACCGACCTCATATCACGATTCAGAATAAGGTAACACCGGCAGAAGCTCGCCAATTGTACGAACAACTGAGCGTGACATGGCAACCAGTGAACGGTTACGGTGAGGGACTGTTGCTCTGGTACTACCGGGGTGGACCGTGGGAATTAGTGGATGAATTTTCCTTTAATGCTGGTTAAAGCAGCACTGAAACGCTCTTACAGTACTTCCAGGGGAACAGGTTTAGTTGGTCTTGGGAAGGCAGTGTCCAGGGTTGCCAGTTCCGCTGCACTCAACTTTAAGTTCAGGGCTGTGTAATTTTGATCCACATGCTCAATGCGACTGGACTTGGGAATGACGATGACATTCTCCTGATGTAATAACCAGGCGATCGCCACCTGTGCTGTAGTCACCTCCCGTTCCTGCGCGATCGCCTGCAATGCGCGTTGGTTCAACAATCGCCCCTGCTCAATCGGGGAATATGCCATGATGGGAATATTCCGTTGCCGACACCAGGGCAACAGGTCTAATTCAATCCCCCGTCGCATCAAATTGTAAAGTACCTGGTTGGTGGCGATCGCCTTGCCACCCTTTAACTGGGCTGCTGCTTCCATGTCTGCCGTATCAAAATTGCTTACCCCATAGCCGCGAATTTTGCCTGCCTGGTGCAGGGTTTGAAATGCTTCTAACGTCTCTGCCAGAGGCACAGAACCGCGCCAGTGTAACAGGTAGAGATCCAGATAATCAGTGTTCAACCGTTTCAGGCTCCGTTCACAGGCGGCGATCGCTCCTCGTTTGGATGCATTATGGGGATAAACCTTACTCACCACAAACACCTCTGAACGGCGATTAGCAATAACAGGGGCAATCACCTCTTCCGCTCCACCTTCGCCATACATTTCGGCAGTATCAATCAGAGAAAAACCCAGGTCTAGCCCATGGCGCAAGGCATCTATTTCACCTTGACGATTGCGGGCATTTTCGCCCATGCGCCAGGTGCCCATACCAAGAACGGGAATAGTCTGTCCAGAGGGTAATTGGAGGGTTCGCATGATGGTTATACCTAGCCAAACAACTGTCGAGATCACGTTTTCTGATACATTCGCGGAGTATCACGAGGCAATCCTTCTCACTCTAACTAAATCCCCGCAAGTAGACCAACTTGCCAAAGGAGGTGTTGCTTGTTTACATCAACCCATGATTCGTGACCAACCCTAACAAACCATCTCTCACCTGCCTAAGAACTGCCAGGCTTAGCACACCGCCAAAACAGTTTCCCAGACAAGATTTCACTTGACCACAAAATTTTATTGCCCAATGCATCGCCTCTTCAACTTATCGGTATAACCTGTTCTAGAGATCTCCTTAAAATCGAAACCCAGCGTCCTATGCACAAACCTGACCCCCACGACCTCTGGCGCGCACTGAATAACTTTACTCTGTTGCGTTTTCTGCTGTTATTTGCTTGTGGTTGGGTGATCGTTCAACTCATCAGTTACTTTTACAGCACCATTGCGATGTTTACCGTAGCGGCAATTCTGGCCGTGCTGATGAATTATCCTGTGCGCTATTTGTCACGTTATATGGCACGCGGGGGCGCAATCGCCATCGTGGTGCTAAGCAGCCTTGCGATCGCGCTGGCATTTATCACATTGCTGAGCTATCAAATTCTAAATCAGGGCAGCAATCTGTTGGAGAACCTCACGACAACGCTCCACAACAGCAATCTACCCTTCAGGCAGTATTTACAACAGATCAATGTGGGGCAAATCACCGAAGTTCTACGCTCTAGCCTCAGTACGGGATTAGATGTCGTTGGTAGCATCTTTTCTAATACATTTACGGCGATTTTTCTGCTGGTCATCGCTACTTATATGTTGATTGACGGTAAAAAGATCTGGGCTACCTGTCTCAAGCTATTGCCCAATGATCCCTATGGCCCTGGTGGTGAAACGTTCCGTGAGCAGTTTGATCGCAGTGTGCAAAAAAACTTCCTTGGTTTTCTGCGGGCACAGGTCACACTCATTATTTTTCTATCAACTGCCAGTTTCGTCGTGTTTACCCTCTTAGGCGTGCAGTTTTCTCTGATTTTGGCGATCGTTGTTGGTGTGTTAGATGCGATTCCAGGAATTGGGGCCACGTTGGGTGTAATCATTATCACGGTGCTGGTATTTCTCACGCAGGGCCAATGGATGGCTTTACAGGTTGTCGCGGCCTCCATCGTTCTGCAACAGATTCAGGATAATTATGTGAATCCCAAAGTGATGGGAAAAGCCTTAGAAATTAACCCGGTGTTAATATTTTTTGCCCTATTTGTTGGAGAAAGAATTGCTGGATTACTGGGTGTATTTTTGGCAATTCCGATCACTGGCATGATTGTCAGTTGGTTCAAAGAGGAGCAACCCCCAGTAGCGGTATTACCACCCCATAGCGAAGACAACCCAACTGATTCAATCCCCCAGGAGGAAAGGTGACCCCAAGGCAACTCATGTCAGCACTCTCAATGGGTCTATTGCTCATAGCAGGTCTTCCTATAACTGCGAGTGCCGAGCTAGAACGTTATCCCACCGATCAAGAAGTGCAACAACTGGTAAGGCAATTCCAGCAGAAACTTCCCCAACTGCAAAACGACACAACCGGGATTTACCACGATCGCCGTAGCCCCCTCGAAAAGCAACAACTCCAGCAATTTACCCAAGCCTGGAATCAGGTAGATCCGGCGGTCGCCCCGTTTCTGGGAGAATGGTTTGCCATTGAAGAATCCCTCGCCATCTATCCCACTTCCGTCCCTGGTCAGGTCTGCATTATCGATGCCCATCTCGATGATGTTGTTTTCTACCTTGGTAGAGTGAGCGATCGCCGGGTCAAAACCGCCATGCATCTGATCCTGGTACGAGAAGGAGATTATTTGGCATCATTGTTCATCAGTGAGGAAAAACCGGGTAGCTATGAGTACGGCAATCCCCGTTGGGTGAACAACCCCACCAGACAAACATATTTTCAAAATAAGCCAGAAATTCTACGCCAGTTTAAGCAAGCAGGATGCCAGAGCGGCTTGCCACCTGTCATCCGTCGATAGCCTTACAACCGTTAAGCAAATGCTGGCGTTACGGATGAAACGCTTCCCCACAGGATATTGCCTCAGAAAGACGAGGGATGGCTGGAAAGAGGATTCCATCCCTGGTGGTATTCAACAACGGAAGAATTGTTGCCAGAGGCCGCTCCTGGTTTCAAGTTTAACCCCTGCGTGATCGACCATATTTTCATTCACCTGGGCCCTGTCATTCAGGAATTAGAACTGGACAAATTGCTAAACCTGCCCCTGCGCCTTTATCCTCGATCTGTTTACGGTTGTAAATCCGAGGAAGGCTGTAAATTGGGCGGGGCTAATTCTGGATGGGATTGCCAGACTATGCGGCGTAGTTTTGGTAACTGACTGGCAAAGAAGATCGCGACCAGGACACAGATAACACCATCGATCGCAACCGTTACCGGCGCACCAACCCAACTTACAAGGGGCCCCTGAAACAAATTGCCAAATGAGATCATGCCAAGGAATGACATAAGGTAGATGCTCATTACCCATCCTCGCAGCTCATCCTGCACCAGGCCCCTGTAATCAGAATGGTTTTACCGGACAATTCGTAGATACGTTCACGTCACCAGCGGTCAAGCAGGAGAAAACCAGGTAATAAGGCGATCGCAAAAGCGATGAGTTTGAAGAGGTTGTAGTAATTGATATGCATAGGGGTTGCTGTAGTGAAACGCCAACAAGTTAAACGCCAACAGTCACGCGATCGCTCATTTCCATTTCCAGTACTTCTTCAATGCGTTGAATGATTTCCGGTGACAGTTGTTTACCCGCTGCTCCCGCATTCTCCTGTACCTGAGCAGGTTTGCTGGCACCGCTGATGACGCTACTGAGTTCCGGATTCCGTAAACACCAGGCAAGCGCTAGTTGGCCCAGGCTCAGACCCTCCTGTTCGGCGATCGGTAACAACCGTTGCACCTTAAGCAACTGTTGCTGATTCAGATCGCCATTGTTCAAAAACATATTTTGCTTCGGATCACTGGCGCGTGAACCTTCGGGCAAAGCCTGACCAGGTTTGTATTTACCAGTTAATAAACCTTGTGCCAGGGGCGAGTAGTTGATGATACCAATCCCTTCCCGGCGACATAGGGGCAAAACTTCGCGTTCAATGGTGCGATCGAGCATGTGGTAACGGGGTTGATTCGAAGTTATGGGTGCGAGGTTGGCCAGTCGCGTTAAATCGGTTGCATGGGCAAGTTGTCCGGCACTCCATTCTGAAACCCCGTAATAAAGAATTTTTCCCTGCTTGACCAGATGGTCAAATGCCATCAGGGTTTCTGCCAATGGTACGGTCGGGTCATAGCGATGGGCCTGATAGAGGTCAATATAGTCCAGTCCCAGCCGCTTCAAACTGGCATCACATTGTTCCAGAATATGTTTGCGTGACAGGCCGCGATCGTTCGGCCCATCCCCCATTGGGAAGTAAACTTTCGTCGCCAGCACATAGGATTCACGCGGGTACTGCCGCAGCACCTTACCAACAATCTTTTCAGCTTCTCCCCCAGCATAAACATTTGCCGTATCAAAGAAATTAATTCCCAGATCATACGCACATTCAATACATTGACGGGCCGTTTCTTCGGCAGTTGAACCACCATAGGTCAACCATGAACCCAAACAAATCTCTGAGACACGAATACCATGTTTACCTAAGTGCCGATATTCCATGAGAACGCTCCTTAATAGTGTGAACAATTTTTTGAGGTTTTTTTATTCTTGTCAGGTGATAAACCACTGCAGTCATACCAGATGAGGCAGTTGGTTCAATTGTCCACAGTTCAGAAAACTGTGATCGTTCCAAATCAGTACCTTAATTCCCCCCTGGATCAGTTGGTGATCGTCACCATACAGTTACAACGACCGCACACGCTAAAGCTCACTTTAAATAACGTTTCTGATCACGCTCTCTTGCGTCGGGAAGAGAAACTGCTCTTCAATAGGTGAACTTACAATGAAAAACTTTGTAGTTGCCAAACGCTGCGATTTTACCTCTAACTAGATACATAGAAATCTTGAACTAACTGTGAAAATTACTCTGCCATTGGTCGTTGGTCATTGGCTTTCCAAATGACTAATGGCAACCATCTAATCAAAGATAACTGATTGTAGAAATTATTAAAGGGAAGGTCAATCACTCTCCACTGTTAACGTTCACATCTCACCGATGCCAACTTAAACAGCACTTAAGCAAGTTATCTGCCTAGCCCCTTAGTAAGCTGTGATTAGATGCGACGATGCGATCGCCCACTAACCAGTTCCCGCTCATGCTGGCGTAGTTCGGTTCTGGTCGGTGTCTTAAATCCGAAGAAAGCGGCAATTAGGGCAGTAATGGCATGAAGCCAAACATTGCTACCAAAGATAGGCATTAAACCAAGCATCGTATTGAGAATGGGTAGCAATCCCATAATGGCAAGGACACCATAAAAAAAGGCTAAGCCACGACTGTAGTTGCGTGATTGAATGTAACTACCAAACGCAACCAGACCCCAAATACCAACCGCTAGATGCACGAGGTTGTGGAGGAGATTAACAGGGAAGGTTGATAGCAAGTAACCATATCCAGCATCAACCGCAACTTCCGGCCCACCTGTTCCTGGGGTGGCAACCATACCAGGAATAAGGCCAAAAAGACCAATCGCAATATAGATAATGCCACTAACCAGAGCAAAGTAGCGTGTGCCCATATTTATAAATGCTCCTTGTGAAATGAGAACCGAAGAAGAGAAAAACAGGCTTCTTCTTTCATGTCTCATGGTGATCACATGTCTCATGGTGATCAAAATATACGCCTGGAGTATTCAGTACAGCGTATATTCCGATTTTGACCTTTACTAGAAACCCAGAATGCCTCTTAGCATGGGCCATAAGCTAGAAAAATCTCTCTACCTAAAGCCGGACTTCTAGCAAAACCAGTTTGTAATTAGGGAACAAAAACTACCTGGCAGTAGAAATTTCAATCGTGGGAATTAATCTTGGCGAAGGTATCAATCTGACATCTTTCTACCCTTAAGCCGTCATCATTTATGACCTAAAGTAGTAATTAGACCAACATATTTAAAGTTACTTTTGTTGCGACGATTCATAGTCATTCTTATGACAGAATCTCGGGATCGTGAATTTAATCCATTCGCCAACTATACGGGCGGTTTTAGCAGACCAATCTGCATCCTGCCAGGGATCTGGCGACACAACCCACTCCTACCAAATAGTGATAGGAAAATTGCAATGGAGCGAATTGTTAATGACAAAGACGGAAATGCCTGGACTTGCGTTCAGGCATTTACTGGCTTATCCGACCAAGAAGAACACCCAGAAGCAGCCCAGGTGAAAGGGAAAAAGGATACCTATTGGGTGGTATGTACCCCCAGTGGTGGGGCACAATCTGTCCGTCTACAATTACCAGGTGATTGGGAAAGTACTTACTCAAATGAAGCATTGCTGGACGCGATCGCAAAACAGTCCAATTAAGCAAGACCCTTCGGTGAGCCGTCAAGGCAGGTAAACTATTGCCCACCCGTCGAAAACTTTTCAATCGGCTATCACTCTCTGCCTCTGCAATCAGAGTCAATTGTAGCCGATGAATTCAAGCGCTTAAGCCACTGAGGGCGCACCTGAAGACAAATCAATTTGATGTTTTATCCCCATCCGTTCCATTAAGTGATCAGCAACGCGCAGAGCATTGGCAATAATGGTCAGGGTGGGATTAACAGCAGCACTGGAACGAAAGAAACTACCATCCACGATATAGAGATTATCAACATCATGGGTGCGGCAGTTTAGATCCAGTACAGACTGAGCCGGATCGTCCCCAAATCGGCAGGTACCACACTGGTGAGCGACTCCTTGCAATGGTAACTTTTTACGGAAATAGAACGAAGCGGGAATAATTTTCTCACCGCAACCAATACTTTTAAGCACTCCAATCCAACGATTCAATAAACGATTGTATGCCTCAGTATTGTTCTCAGTGTAATGTAACTGAATTGAATCCCCTCGTACTGTGACACGATTATTTGGATCAGGTAAGTCCTCAGCCGTGAGCCACCAATCAACGGAACGAGAGGCGATCGCAGCAAACACGTGCGGTTCCTGGAAGGACACCCCCAGCAACGAGGGAGATTCCTGAGCAATCATGTCAGCATTTACCTTACCCAGCAATTGTACATGCCCCATCGGATAGTCAAAATCTTCATCCCCCCAATAAAAGTCATTGACTGCTAATGTTTTCTGAAAAGATGTCAGGTTTAATTGGGTCGTGACTCCAATAATGGCACCATTCTGATGTTTCATTAAATTACGCCCAACCTGATCAGAACTATTGGCTAAGCCATTGGGGTGGCTATCGTTCGCTGATTTTAATAGCAATGCGGCGGAGTTAATTGCACCACAGGCAACCACAACAATATCACCGGAAAATAGATGATTTTGACCCTTCACGTCAACTTCCACGGCTGTGACTTCTCGCCCAGAAGCACTGGTATGCAAACGCTTAACCATTGCCTCAGTCAGTAATGTCACATTATTGTACTGTTCTGCTGGACGTACACAGGTCACATCAGCATCAGCTTTTGCATCCAGCAAACAGGGAAAGCCATCACAGGTATTACAACGAATGCAGGCACTCAAACGGCGATTCACTTCATTCAACTTGATAGCCAGTGGTAGGTAAAACGGGTGCAGGCCCCGATCCAGCAACGAGTTATGAATCTCTTGAATACGAGGTTCATGGGCGATCGCAGGGTAAGGGTATGCCCCACTGGCAGGAGGTTCCGTGGGATCAATACCTCGTTTGCCATGCACCCCATAAAGCTGTTCTGCTTGCGTGTAATACGGTTCAAAGTCCTGGTACTTCAGTTGCCATGCTGGCGAAATGCCACCTTTATGGATAACCTGGTCAAAGTCCTGCTGACGCCAACGGAATAAAGCACCGCCATAAACTTTGGTGTTGCCACCCACAAAGTAACCGACACCGGGGCGAATCACCTGTCCCTTATTGTCGTACCAGATTTCTGAGGTGTGGTAGCGCTCCTTTTGCACAACCTGTACCGTGTCCCAATTCGCTTTCTCTTTCGGTAAGAATGGCCCACGTTCTAGAATCAGAATCTTTTTCCCAGTTGGTGCCAGACGATGAGCCAGCGTGCCACCACCGGCACCAGTGCCGATAATGATGAGATCATAGTGAGATGTAGTCATAGGGGATGGGGGGATAGAAGCTTAATCGACAATGTGTTTGCAACCAAAAGCCAAAATCTAAAATTAATCACATTTCACTATTAGTCATAGTGAGAGCAGCCTCGGCGATCGCCCGCACTTTACGGCGGTTCATCTTCTGCTCATGGGCTTCGTAGGCAATACAAATCCAAATCAGTGCCATGAACAGAATATTTTTATTGAAGCTTTCAGCCGCATTGGGGAACAGGCTACCAGCGGGGATAATGCCAAACGCCAGGATGATGCTAAAGGTCATCAGAATCAACAGCGCACCTGTCCACCGCACCCAGTAGTTAAGGGCAAACAACGCACCTAACACGATCTCTGCTAACGGTAGAAGCCAGGCGTAGGGAATTGCCACCAACATCGGTAAGGGGCCAATTCCCTCCCACCCGGGGGGAATATTGGGGCCAATAATCTGCAGTTTTTGGGTCAGCACTGTCTGATAGAAGCCATTGGGAATGCTGAAGTTGAGATAATTAGCAATGCCAGATAGCAAGAAGAACACACCGAGGATAATACGGCTAGCCACAATAGCTAAGCGGAGGTTGAGGAAGTATTTCATAATGAGGATTGGGAAATAGGATTGGAATTGGCGAGGAAACACTGGTTGTAGTTGCTTACCCCGTCAACCTTCTTATTTAGAGACAGGTGAAATATGATCGAGTAAGGTGGGAACACCCGACCAACGAAGAGACTGCTGAAATTGCAGTGGTTGGGCAGCTCGCCAGGCTAGGGGAGTGGCGAGAATCAGACTGGCTGCGATCGCGGCCACACCCCGCAGAAATGGGGTTTGGCCGAGTTGGGCGGGGGTAATGGGGCGATGGCGTTGGAATAGCTCATCTGTTAGCCAGTCGGTAGTAATTTTGAGGTTGTGAACAGGGGTGGGCAATAGTTCGAGATAGGTTGCCTGTCGGAGTAAATGACCCGGTTGACCTTTAATTTGCACTTTATCGAACACATTGGCAACGCCATCGCTCAAGCCCAGTTTCATGAGCGTGCCACGTAAGTGAATCTGGGCTGGCATGAGAGGTTTACCTTCTGCCTGAAGCCTGAGGTTATGGGCGATCGCCCGTCCCTGTTGATAGGCCACCTGGGCAGTTGGCGGTTGGGGGTGGTCAGGGGGAGTTGCACAATCTCCAGCCGCAAAGACTTCGGGGAACTCTGGTAATTGGAGCGTTGATTTAACCATCAACCGTCCTCGTTGATCCCGATGATTAGAAGCAATAGGTAAGTCTGCCAATAGGGGATTGGGAGTAGTTCCGGCTGTCCAAACAATCGTTCCGGCGAACAGGGCTTGGGCTTGGTGACGTTGTTGATAGTACACCCGGTCAGAATGAATAGCTGTCACAGCAGCATCAAATAGCAATTCCACATTGCGATATTTGAGTGCCCGTTGCACCGTACAGCGCAGTTGCCCGTTAATGTCACCTTTGAGAATTTCGCGACTGCGATTAATTAGCACAATCCGAATCTCATTACTATCTCCACCTAACTCGTCATACCAGATTGGTAATAGATCGGCCAGAGTGCATGCCAGTTCAATTCCGGCAGGTCCAGCTCCTACGATCGCGATAGTCAATAAATAACGACGTTCATCTACTGTTTGCGCCTGAATTGCCTGATGTAGGCGAGTTCGTAGATGCCTACGCAGGGCGATCGCTTCAGCTCCACTGGTCAACGGCAAGGTATGCTTATCAGCCCCAGGGGTATTAAAGTACGCCGTCTTTCCACCCAGCGCCAACACCAAATTACGGTAGGAATAGTGCTGACCGGATGCGCCAGTAACGCATTGGTGATGTAAATCAATTGATTCCACCGTATCCTGAACAAATGACACACCACTACCAGATAGCAATTCCTGATAACGGGGATACACCTGCTCACTGTGTAGTTCACCGCTCAGTAATTCATACAACAGGGGTTTAAAGCTAAAGCGATCGCGTTGTTCAATCAAGACAATGGGATGGGAATAGTTTTGCTGGCTGAGGTGTAAAGCTGTAAACAGCCCCACAAAACCACCCCCCAGAATAACCGTAGGATGAGATGGGTGCGGCATAAACTGATTTTGGGTTTTAGGTTTTGGGTTTCAGATATGGGAAATTAGATAATTCGGTGCGGTGAACCGAGATGCACTGTCGTTAGTATCAATGCTCCATCTAATACCAGAGTGATGATGGGCTAAAGAGAAACTGAGAAATTCCATAAAATGTGCTGTACAAGTTTTATGGTTCCTTCAGTTGCCATTCAGATTGTCTGCATAGGATGAACTCTAACCCTTCAACCCATCGAACCTGAGGCTTTCCATCACGCAGATTTCCAAACTTCCAAAACCAAAAACCGACATGAGTTCAAATTCTTTAGCACAACCCCTCAACCCAGATCTTATAGAAACGATGCATATCGCAATTCAAAAACAGCACGGTGCAACCCGACAGGTTTCTGTCCAGATGACCATTCCCCATCGGGTTGAGCAAGTATGGCAGTTAATCACGGACTACAATCAACTCGCTGAGTTAATTCCCAATCTGACTCATTGTCAGCAGATCGGCCAAACAGATATGAGTAAACATTTGGAGATGATTGGCTCCTGTCGTGTTCTCAACTTCTGGTTTTCGATACGACTGGTTCTGGAGGTGTTTGAATTTCCACCTTACCAAATTGACACACGCTTAATTGAGGGAGATTTGCGATCGTACAGAGGCCAATGGCATCTGGAACCCTATCAGGATCATTCGACCGTCTTATCCTACACGGCTGAAATCGAGCCTAAGCCAGGACTTCCCGTAGCGCTTCTGGAGAAACAACTTCAGCACCTATTACCAATTAATTTCCACGCGATTCATCAACACTTAAACCGAATTAATGTCAGTTCTGTGAGGTAGATGACCGAAGCCAGCCAGCTAATAACAGATTTCTGTTACCACAACTGTTCTCCATCCTGATCAGCAGATTGCCAAATAGGCCCTGATCTTTTCCAAGCCATTATGACAGCACCATACTTGAGTTCTCACCAAATTATTTAAATCCTTCTGTTACATTGCCGTAACAATGGGCACTCTAAATTGGTCTTCTACCCTGAAAAAATTATGACAATTAATGACTTGCCCCTAATAG
>CAZGDE010000077.1:0-21078 GCA_964524315.1 uncultured bacterium | reverse complement strand
TTATCTCAGATTTATTTGCAAAGAAGTTTTATAGTGCGATGGACTGCATTATATAGCGATCCGATTGGAATGATGAGAACAACTGAACCCAGCACCACAATCAGGACAAAAAGATCGGTGTGCCTATGCGGTCAGCAGTTGGGCTTGATAAGATAGAACTAAGGCGGAATCAGTCCGAGATTTAACACCAAATTTGAGAGTAATGGGTTCATGAGTGCCGAGGTTCTAGTCGAAAAGAAGAAGTTAGCGAAGCCACCCCTGGAGATTCACCACTTGGGCGATCGCGTGTTACGTCAGCCCACCAAGCGCGTTGCCAAAATCGATGCAGATATTAAGCGAATTATCCGGGAAATGTTGCAAACCATGTATAGTGCCGATGGCATTGGTCTGGCTGCACCCCAGGTCGGCATCCATAAGCAACTGATTGTGGTGGACTGTCAACCCGATGAAGCGGCTACACCGCCCTTGATTTTGCTGAATCCGGTCATTACTAAATCCAGTAATGATATATCGGTCACACAGGAAGGTTGCCTCAGCATTCCCAATGTTTACCTGGATGTGAAACGCCCTGCCGCGATCGAGGTGTCTTTTAAGGATGAAGACGGTCGTCCCCGGAAACTGGCGGCAACGGGGTTGCTGGCCTGCTGCATTCAGCACGAAATTGACCACTTAAATGGCGTGTTATTTGTCGATCGCGTCGAAAATACCCTGCTCCTGAACCAGGAGCTTGCCAAGCATGGGTTTTCGACCCAGTCGGTGAAACCAGTTGCTTAATCTGGTTGTTGGTCATTGCTTATTCAGCACTGGTCATTGGTCGTTCGTCATTCGTGCAGTCAAGTGACAAATGGCAAATGACAGAAATTTATTAAGAGGCATAGTTGCGTGTTAACTCCAAAAAGTGGTGTGTTTCTGGCTGGTTCCTGTATTTCTGCGATCGCGGCTGTTGGCTCAGTGTTTGAACTGTTATCGGGCCAGCCAGAATTAGGGAATGTGATTACCGGAGTGATTTTGGCGGCAACGGTGCCATTGACGGCCATTTTCTTTCTAGCAGCCGTTCAGGATGCCAGGGCAAACCAAAAGTAGGAATGATATAAAAAAATCGGTGTAGGGAGAGAAAAAATAACGCCAGCCGGATTTGGTAACTCAGTTTACGCTGGATGATATTTGCCATTATTCTTTGCATACATCTTGTTCCCTGCTGCTACCGATGACCGGAAAGGATCGCTACGCCCCATTTCTACGGCAATTGCCCTACCATAATGCGCCAGAGCAACGTCAGCCGCGCTACCCCCTCTCGCCGACTGATAGCATTGTCTTAGGACGAGAGCCGCTGTGCCATATTGTGCTTGACCCACTACTGCACCGCTCAGTGTCGCGACGGCATGCGGAGGTCAGCCCCGTTTTGGGGTTTAATTCACCCGATGGGCTACGGTTCTGGCAGGTGTGTGACCTGGATAGCGCCAATGGCACATTTGTGAATGGTCAGCGGATTAAGGGGTGCCAGGTCTTGCAGGTCGGCGATCGCATTATGCTGGGTCAGGATGGCCCAGAATTTGTGTTTGAGTGTGAGCCGGTTACACCGACGGCGGCAAAGCCATTTAACAAACCCGTCGCCCCATCAACAGGCAAGCCATCAACCAAACCAGTGACCAAGTCTGGGGTGAAACCTGCAGCAGAGGCACCCGCCGAACCACCAATTCATGCGGGGGAAAGCCCTGCGTTCAATCATCCACCCCATCTCCAAAAAGATATTGCGCTGCCAACGATTCCATCAGGGCGGCACCCGTTACCCACCACAGCCCCGGTTCGGCGCAAGCCCGTGAGGACAGAGGCCGATGTGAGTCTAACCCAGTTATTCCCCATTTTTTCCACAGGGCATCATCTCACGCGTAAAGCATATCTACTGCCGGGGATCATTACCGTTGTTGTGGTTATTTCCCTGTTTTTAGCCGTTGGTGATGCCCGCTTATTTAATCTGTTGCTGGCCGTGTACCTGACTGGAGCAGCCTTCTACTTTATCTATCAGCTCTGTGGCAAACATAAGCCCTGGTGGTTATTAGTCAGCGTGGCTGTGATGACCATTTTGTTGTTGATCAGTCCGGTACTGGGAGCCTTTATTTATGTGTTCCGTAACATTCTGCCAGGGGATCTGGCTGCAAATAATGCAGCGACCAGCTTTCCCGAATTGTTGATGCGGATGTTTTTTGGCGCTGGGCTGATGGAGGAATTGTTAAAAGCAGTGCCGGTTCTGGTGGTATGTGTTTTCAGTGCCCGCTTGCGATCGCCCCTCCGGGAGGATGTGGGGGTGCGGGAACCGCTGGATGGCATTTTACTGGGTAGTGCTGCGGCAGTGGGGTTTACGTTGGTGGAAACGTTAGGGCAATACGTCCCGGAAATTTATAAAGCCACTTTAGCTGCGGGCGAAGGAGCAGCCCAACTTGCTAGCCTCCAATTGTTGATTCCCCGAGTGTTGGGTTCTGTGGCTGGACACATGGCCTACAGTGGCTACCTGGGCTATTTCATTGGGTTGAGTGTGCTACGTCCCCGTCGCCGCTGGCGGATTCTGGCTGTCGGTTATTTGAGTGCTGCCGCTCTCCACGCCCTCTGGAACGTGACAGGAACGATTAGTCCGGCGCTACTGGCAGTTGTGGGGGTGATGTCCTATGCCTTTTTGGGAGCCGCTATTTTGAAGGCGCGGGAGTTATCACCGACGCGATCGCAAAACTTCGCTACCCGGTTTTATCAGTAGAGTGTATCAGGCGGGGCAGGAGGCAAGGGCGAGTGGCCTCAAGACCGTCCTGCCACAACATAGGTTTCTAAGGAGTTACCGACAGCCCTTACCCAAATTTTCCCGACTGCGCTGGAGGGTCTGCCAGAGGGTTTCGATTTGTTGATAGGCCGATTCGGGCGAAATTTTTCCGGCAGTCTCTAAATTGGTAATGTAACTCACCTTTTGGGCGAACTCTTGAAGATTCGCATTAAACACTAAATTTTCGGGTTTAACCTCGCCCCGGTAACGGTTACGTGGGTAAAAAAATTCGGCTTGCTGCATTTGTCCACCCTTGCTGGAATTGCTGAATATGTTCAACTAAGTAATCTGCCGACTACGCGCCCTCCATGCCGAAGCACGAAGGCAAATCGCAATTGGCAATTGGTAATCGGTGACTGCTAATCGGTGACTGATGATGGGATTTCGGAGAATGAAAATTCCCAGTTTAAGCAGAGCGATAGGCGGCGGCTGATGTCAGTGAGATTGCTGTTTCCCGTTTGCCGTAGGGTTCACCCACCTCTTGAAACTCAATCAACCCTTCGGCTTGAAGCTGACTCAGCGTCGTGCGGAGATGGGGATGAAACTGAAACTCGTGGGCGGGCAGGGAAAAGATCAGTGTACTTAACTGCAAATCAACTTTCCACATCCAACCGTTTGCGTGGTGGAGTTGTGCCAGAATGAAACTACGAAGATCAGAAATCGTAGATTGACTCAGGGCGGCAAAGCCTAAACCGTGGCACTCTACCCAACCTTCACTAAATAGACGCTCAACAACTCGTTGAGTGGGAGTAGTCTGAACAGGGCTTTGCATCATTAACCCCCTACGGTAAAAAAATTTCTTATGTAGGACTAATATAACCAATTCTGCACAAAGCTTTTAGGTCGTTTACATAAGATTCAATGTCTCTCCCTTCACTGGAAACTCTCATCAGTCCAATGGCAGATCTCCAGGCCCGAATTGCCGACCTCAGCCTGGAGGAAATGGAGTTGCTGCTGGCATGGTTAAAAACAACTGTGAAAGAGCGGCGACATACGACTGTGTTGTCTACCATTCCACTGAAAAAAGGCAGGGAAGTTGTTGAAACCCGGCAGGCAGACACGGTCACCTATCGCTTAGAAAAGGTGAAATGTGGCAAGAAGAAGTGTAAATGCAACCAGGGTAAACTGCATGGGCCCTACTGGTATGCCTACCACTGGAACGGGAAGAAATTGACCAGCACCTATATTGGTAAGAAGTTGACCGAAATTGGTGCCCATGATCTCCCATGAAGCGTTTTACCGAGCTGTTTCAGGCCATTGATGCCACCACTTCCACCAATGAAAAGATCAGCGCTTTGCAACGCTACTTTGAGCAGGAAGAACCGGCTAATGCGGTTTGGGCATTGTATTTGTTACTAGGAAAAACCCGGAAACGGTTAATCACCGCCAAAGTCTTGCGAGACATCTTCCTGGAAGTGTCTGGTATGCCCGAATGGCTGTTTGCCGATTGCTATGCCCAGGTGGGTGACTCTGCCGAAGTGATCGCACTCTTGTTGCGGAACCACCCGCTTCCCAGTGGAACAACCGTGACTTACTCTTTGCAGGTCTGGATGGAAGACATTCTGCCGCAGGTGAAACAGGTGGAATCGGCCCAGGCTTTGCAAGACATTGTGTTATCTTGGTGGGCCTCGTTGGGTGAGTTTGAAGTGTTCGTGTTGAATAAATTGCTGACGGGGGCATTTCGGGTTGGTGTATCCGACAAGCTAGTGATTAAGGGACTGGCCGCCGCCTGTGGGATTGCTGAACCCATTCTGGCCCATCGTTTAATGGGAGATTTTCCGCCCACGGTCGAGTTCTATGCTGCTTTGACCCAACCGGATATGACGCTGGTGCGATCGCCCAGTCAACCCTATCCCTTCTTCCTGGCCTCGCCTCTGGAAGAAGACAAGTTTGCCCAGGAAGATTTAGCCAACTGGCAGGCGGAATGGAAATGGGATGGGATTCGGGCGCAGATCATTCGGCGGAATGGCGAAGTATTTATCTGGTCACGGGGCGAAGACCTGGTAACAGAGCAGTTCCCCGAACTGGCCGCATTCTTTTTGATGGTGCCCGATGGGCTGGTGTTTGACGGTGAGATTCTTTGCTGGCAAAACAACCGGCCCCTGAGCTTTAACCATTTACAAAAGCGCCTGGGACGGAAGCGGGTAAGTGCCAAAGTGATGGCAGACAATCCGGTTCATTTCATTGCCTACGATTTGCTGGAAGCCAACGGGCAGGATCTGCGGGAGCAACCGTTGCGAGAACGTCGGCAGCGCCTGATTGACATTATCAGTCCCCTCGATCCCTTCCGGGTCAGCTATTCGGCCAGTTTCCCGCTGGACTCCCTAGAACAGGTGCGATCGCTGCGGGAACAGGCGCGAGCGCATGGGGCAGAAGGATTGGTGATTAAGGCGCTTGATAGTCCCTATCTGGTAGGGCGCAAACGGGGTTACTGGTGGAAATATAAAGTCAATCCCATGACGTTAGATGCGGTATTGATCTACGCCCAGGCTGGCAGTGGCAAACGGGCCAATTTGTTTACCGATTACACCTTTGCCCTGTGGGATGGTGATCAGTTGGTACCCTTTGCGAAGGCTTATTCCGGTCTGGACAATCGGGAAATTGAGACACTTGACCAATGGATTCGTCGCCATACAATCGAAAAATTTGGCCCTGTCCGCGCCGTTGAACCCATCCATGTCTTTGAAATTGGCTTTGAAGGGATTGCCCGTTCCAACCGCCACAAATCAGGCATTTCGGTAAGGTTTCCCCGCATTCTCCGCTGGCGGCATGATAAGCCTGCCACAGAAGCAGATACATTGAGCAATGCCATTAAGCTCCTAGGCGACGAGTAGGGGGTGGGATAGACTTCGGCGGTCTAGCCAGACTGCCGAGGTCTGGGAACTTATTTGGATGCGGCCAGTTTCAAGCCTGACACGGTACGGGTTAGCAACGGTTCAAATTGCTGTAAGTCCCGCAGGGATTTGAAGCCACCCGGTAAACCAGACACATCGTAGGCGGTGGTGATGACGTAAAGCTTTTTGCCATCGAAGGCAACATAACCGATCTGTTGTTCTCGGATTTTGCCGGTGCGATCGCGACCGCTAAAGCCATACTGCAACCCCTGCAATTGTCCAACTTTGGCTGTTTGGGGTTTGCTGGTTACAAAGGCTCCGCCATTACCATACACTGCCCGCCGGTCTTTGCTGATCACGGCATAGTAATCGTTAACCCACATCTGTAAGGCCCGTTTTAATTGCGTCTGGCGAGCAATACTCCGGTAATCTGTAGTACCTACCGGGATACCAACTTTGGTTAACATTTTCTGAAAAGCCGGGTGTTGCGCCAGGGAATAGGTTTGCAGTTCGACACTACCTAGCGTCTTGTGATTGAACGTCGCGCACAGGAAGGGCGCTGTCCCCTCGCAGGGTTTGACACGCCAGCGGTTCAGGGTAGTAGTGGAGCCTAAAATCGCCTGCCAGGGGTTGCTATTGACCGTAGCCGCGATCGCCGAGCGAGACAGATCTGCCTGGGCAAATTGGGAAACCGAGAGCGAGGAGGACAGGGTAGCGAGGGCGATCGTCAGACCCAGCGCTGTTAGTAAGGTGTTGTAAGTTTTCATCGCGCAAATACCGTTTTCGTGATTAATGATTTCGCTGGCAGGGCTGAACTGGAGGCGAATGGGAGATTGTATGGTGACAGCTTTCTGCTATGTCGTCTGCAATTTGACCTGGCCATTGAGGCGTTGATGGGATGTGTAGGGGCACGGTACCGTCGCATTACTGTATCAGCATTCGTAATGGTCAATATCCACCCTGGCTCGGTTCATTCCGTAAATATTCGGATGCTCCAGAACGGTTTGCGCCATATTTCACCTGATCGCATGACCCCAAATGGGTGAAATAGCTAAAACAGAAAGACGTGTTGGTGATTGCGCAGTTGCAGCGACAGGTTGGGAGATTAGAATAGTGGGCGGTTAATGTAAAAAAAGCGATCGTCCCCCAGATTGTTACCAGTAACCTGAGTTATGAACCAAGCGCGTCCAGTCGTTCCTCCCATATCTATTGCCACTGCCCTGAGAAAGTGCCAGCGATGGTTACACCAATACGCAACCATTGGTTTAGGGTGTGCGATGGGAACACTGGGTTGGTTGGTGACAACGACATTACCCGGACAAGCGGCAGAACGAATCTATGTCAGCTATGGGGCGCTGGAACGGTCAATCTCGGTCGCATCCCTGGAAACCTATGCCAGAGAAGGTCAAATTCGGGACGAAGATTTAGCCGTATATGCCCGTTTTGCCAAACCGCAGGAACTGGAACAGTTACGGAGTACCTTAGTGGCCCGTGCTGACTTGAGCCCAGTGGCGGTGTCTCAGTTTTTGTACAGTCCCCAGGGTGAAATTTTGCTACGTCGCCTGGGGCAGGTGATTCAGCCAGAATCACGCCAGTCTGGGTTCAATGCCATTCGTGCGGGATTGATCCTGGCATCGGCAGATCCGGAGGGGTTGACCCTACTGAATTTCTTACGGAAGTTTCCGACCCGTGGTTTGCGCGTCGACGTAGCTCGCAGCCTGGATATCGTCGCGGCCCTGGAACAACTGGTGACCCGGTCGAAACAAGCATCACAGACTGTGATCCAACAGGCGGCGCAGGAATTGACCAATGGGGGGGCGATCGCCCCCGGTGACCTCAATTTACAAGCACCGGGCCCCTATCAGGTGCGTAAGCAGGCTCTTACCTTAGTTGACCTGAACCGGAATGCAGTCAGCGCCCCAGGTGGTACCCTGGCCCAACGGGTCACTGCCCCGGTTGGCAGTGGCCGCACCATTCCAGTAGATGTATATGTGCCTGAAGGTGGTCAACTCCGTCCCAACCAGCCTGTTCCCATCATTGTGATTTCCCACGGGTTGGGGTCTGACCGTAACACCTTTGCCTACGTTGCTGAGCATTTGACCTCCCACGGGTTTGCCGTGCTGGTGCCAGAACATCCTGGCAGTAATGCGAAACAACTGGAAGCCTTGATTAATGGCACTGCCAGTGAGGTTGCTGAGCCAACAGAATTTGTGGATCGGCCGTTAGACGTGACCTTTCTGCTGAATGAAATGCAGCGACAGGCGGCTACTAAACCCGAACTGAACTTAAACGGACGACTCAATTTTCAGCAAGTTGGCGTACTGGGGCAATCCTTTGGAGGGTACACAGCCCTGGCCCTGGCCGGCGCACCCATCAGTCAGGCCAGCCTCCTCAATAATTGCCGCGATTTGGAGAATACACTGAATCTATCCCTGTTACTGCAATGTCGGGCGTTGCAACTGGGTAAGGACAGTCCTACTTTGCAAGACCCACGGGTGAAAGCTGTGGTTGCCCTGAACCCCATTACCAGTGCCGTTCTGGGCGCAGAGAGTATGGCTCAGATCAAGGTGCCGACCCTGATCCTGACGGGCAATGCCGACACGATCGCCCCAGCCCTGTTAGAGCAAATTCGCCCCTTTACCTGGCTAACAACGCCAGAACGGTATCTGGTGATGCTGGATCGGGGCACCCACTTTTCCGTGATTGGTGGGTCAGATCAGGGTGAGGGCGTTGTTCCCCTCCCCCCCGAAGTGATTGGCCCCAGTCCGGCGATTGCCCGGCGCTATGTCGATGCCCTCAGTCTGGCATTCTTTAAAACCTACGTCGCTGACCAACCGGTTTATCGTCCTTACCTCAGCGCTGCCTATGCCAATACCTTAAGTGAAGGGGCGATGCCACTGAGCCTGACCCAGTTTTTAACGGCGGCGGAACTGGCGCGGAAGTAAGAGGTGTTTTTAGGCCCGTTCTGCCTGATAAACGGTTTGCAGAAACTCGACGAGCCAATCCTTAACGTGGTAAGTGGCCCGACAGTCATCTTCGTTATAGGTCAGGATTGAGTCCAGGTAGGTGCGATCGCCCGTTGCCTGCCACTGGGCATACCAGTAAATCGACTGGGCCCCATTGGCCTGGGGATCGCGCCAATTGAAACCAAGCCAGCGGGCGATCGGTTTCAGGGCATAGCTTTCCACTGGTAGTGTTACCAAACGCGTGACCCGCTCGTGCAAATCGACGAAGCGGGTCAGCAGGGGTTGGATTCGCTGGGACGGTGTCCCGTAAAGTTTGGCTAAACGCTCAACTGTTTGTACCTCGAAGGGGCAGAAGTGGAATATCGGGGCAGTTGGGTAAGTCCACACGAGTTCGAGAAATTGCTCCCAAACCCTTGCTTCGTGATCGGGGCTATCGGCCAGGAAGGAATGGAATGTGGCTGCCTGAGTCTGGCGATCGACCAGCAATACCCCATGCAGGTAAACCAGATTGAGGGCGGGTTCAGCTTCGATGTCGAAATATAGTTCTACGGGAGCGGTGGGCAACTCAGCGGCCGCCAGATGGGGAGATGGATGGATCGTATCCACTAACAATGCCCGGTTCATCAGCGTCGAGCAAGCCTGCCGCACCAGTTTATGAGCCGTTTCACGGCCAAATCCGGCTAATGGTTCCAGCGTACTGGGATGGGTGTCTGCCAGGGCTTTGACTGTTGTGAGGTTGAGGGCCTGTAATTGGAGGTAGCGGGTGGGCGTGACCCCCGGTAGCAGGGAAAGGTGATGGTCTGTTTTGGCGATCGCATAACAATGACTGAACCAGTGACACAGGCTACAACGGTTACGCGAAATAAAAACTTCCGGTTCGTTGGGTTGGGACAGCGTCTGGATGCATTCTGCCAGGATTTCCTGCATCCGTGGTACCATCTCCCACAGGTCAACGGCGTAGGAGCCACGTTCGCGCAGGAGTAACCATGCCGTTTCGCACCATGCTTCCTGGACATCTGCCAGGACGTAGACATGGTAGGCGGTGATTACCTGATATTCCAGTTTTGGACGTTTGCCGAGCTTGATTTCAGTCGGCACATATATCCAATCACCAAAGATAGACTTGCCGGGGTGTTTGACCAGCAGATCGGGCTTGCTCAGGAGCGTCACGCCATTGTCTCGTTCACTGAGCAATACGCCCTGGTAAATGCGATCGACCCCTCGTTGCATCAAGTCCAAGGTAGCAGCTGCCGCAACTTGCCAGTCACCCACCGTATATTGAGGCCGCTGGACAATTTGTTCTGATATGATGCTGCGGTGATTGGCCTGACTGTCTTGCAACAACTTCAGCAAATAATCATTCGGTGGATCGCGTTGAGCCAGGTCGCCATAGACATCCAGAAAGGCTCGGCGGCTACACCGTTGATAATTTAGAAGCAGATCGGCATCGATTAACATGCGTTACTCAACATGCATTATTAGCTGTTAGCAATGAGCGATAAGCCGCAGACAACGATGGAGTAGAAGCGTTGCGCACAAAGAAAATCTGGTGGTGCTGAATAGCAGGATGAAGTGGAACGCAGTTTCAATTCATCCAACGCTTAATTCATCCCTGGAAGCAGCAACGCCGAAAATCTGAACCAGGCAGAAGCGAAAAACGGTCAGGTAGTGCAATATACCGATGCTGAAAGGGTATTAGTTCTCAGCCGCGATATTTATAAATGATAGCTAAATGCTAACAGCTAACGGCTCCAATGCTCACACCAAACTGTCAGAAACCAACCTGATACAGCAGTTCCTCTTTCAGTAAGTACAGTTCTCGTGGTTTGTCATTGTTCTCACTCCATCCCGCCCCCTGGAGCACTACCAGCTTATTTAATTCCCATTCCTAAGAACTGATATAGCGAGCTGAAATCATTGGTGAGAAAGCAGGACTTTGGGAGCCAGGATAGTAAGGGATTCTGGCTCCTAATCCAATATTCAGATGGCTATAGTCGCTATAGAATGCTAAGACTTGAACGTAGGCGATCGCAAACATATGACGGTCATTTCCCTCCCTGATCTGGAACCCTTCCGGCAGCAGTTTCCCGCACTGGTAAATAAGGGGTATTTCAATTATGGTGGCCAGGGTCCCTTGCCCCAGGTTGCCCTGGAGGCGATTCAGCAAACATTTCAGCAGATACAGGAGTTAGGCCCGTTCTCTGGTGCTGCCTGGAATGCGGTCACAGACATCAGTAACCAGACACGGGCGGCGATCGCAACGGAGTTGGGCACGACTCCCGACACCATTACCCTGACGGAAAATGTTTCCGTCGGTTGCAATATTGCCCTCTGGGGAATTGATTGGCAGGCTGGTGACCATCTGCTACTGACGGACTGTGAACACCATAGTGTGATTGCCACTGTGCAGGAATTGCAGCGTCGCTTTGGGGTCGAGGTATCCTTTTGCCCATTACAACAGACATTAAATGGCGGCGATCCGGTGGATGCGATCGCCCATCATCTGCGCCCGCAGACGCGCCTGGTAGTGCTCAGCCATATTCTCTGGAACACAGGGCAGGTGTTACCACTGGGGGCGATCGTGGCAGCCTGTCATGCTTACGCCAGTGCCTCTCCAATTCGAGTGCTGGTTGATGCGGCGCAATCGGTGGGTGTGTTGCCACTGCAGCTGGATCAGCTAGAGGTAGATTTTTATGCGTTTACCGGGCATAAATGGTGGTGTGGGCCGGAGGGCGTGGGTGGTTTATACGTTCGCGCCGCCGTGCGGGCAGAGCTACATCCAACTTTTATTGGCTGGCGGGGAACGCTCACAGATGTCAAAGGTTATCCCAAAAGTTGGCAACCGGATGGGCGACGGTATGAGGTGGCGACCAGTGCCTATCCGTTATATGCAGGTTTGGGGGCGGCGATCGCCCTGCACCAGCAATGGGGGGATGCCCAAACTCGCTTACAACAGATTCAGCAACGGAGCCACCTGCTTTGGGAAGAGTTGAATGACCTGCCAGGTATTACCTGTCTGCGGACAGCCCCACCGGAAAGTGGTTTAGTTTCGTTTCAGTTAACCGATTCCTTGCCCAACAAGTCCCACAAACACCTGGTGCAATTTCTCGCGGATCGGCAACTGTTTGTCCGGACGATCCTTGACCCGGATTGTGTCCGGGCCTGTGTGCATTACTTCACGACAGCAGCAGAAGTTGAGTGTCTGGTAGATGCGATACGGGCGTTTGGCTAAGGTCGAGGTCAGGATCCAACGGGCAGAAGGAATGCCGAACGTTACGACTCTGGCTAGATGGAAACGGTCATGGTGGTGGCTACCGTAAGTACAGCACCTTTTCCTGCCTAAAAACTCAAACCCTGCGACTTTGAATTATCCTGCTGCACCCTGGAACTTACGTGGCTACGGTTGGCAAACGCTGCGACTGATGCGGTGCGATCGCCTGCAATCATTCCTCCCTGAGAGTCTGGATATCATCTCTGTATTGCCGGGTTATACGCTGGGTGGGTTGTATCTGGCGCGTTATGGAGCTGGTTCCACGCTGGAATACAGTGAACTGATCGTGGTGGGTGGTGTAGTACGGCAGGGGACTAGCGTTGGTGCCTGGATTACCCACATCTATGTAGACAGTGAAGCATCGGTGGCCGGTGGCCGCGAGATTTGGGGCTTACCCAAACAACTGGCCACTTTTGATTGGCACCCGACCGCACAGACGGTTACCGTGCGGCAGCAAAATATTCGGTTATGTCAATTTGATACTGACTGGCAGTTGCCATTGTGGCAACAAACCTTACCCATTCCCGTATTAAGCCAGCACCAGGGAGCCTTACTTCAATTTATGGGCCAGGCTAAAGCGGCCTTTAAATTAGCCCAGGCTCGCTTAACAGTTCCTCCCGCCAGTCCATTAGCCTGGTTTGACTGGGGGCAACCCTACCTGACGTTTTTTTGTGACTCATTGGTCTTGCAGGCGAATGCGCCACACTTGCTCTGAGACACGGGTTTCTTTCCCATCCTCCCAGTGTCTCGCTACGCTGGAAGAGACAGTGTTTGTGAGAAAACGCTATGCCCCAATCTCTGACCAATTTGCTAGGACGTGCTGTGGCGATCGCCGCAGCGGCACACCAGCACCAACTCGATAAAGCTGATGCACCCTACATCATGCACCCCCTCCGGTTAATGATGCGGGGCAAGGATGAACTGGAACAGATCGTGGCAGTCCTGCATGATGTGGTCGAAGATTCTGACTGGACGTTGGAGCAACTGGCGGCAGAAGGATTTCCCCCGGAGGCGATCGCGGCGATCGACTGCCTCACCCGGCGGGATGGTGAAAGCTACGATGAGTTTATCGATCGCGTCCTCACGAATCCCCTGGCAACGGGGGTCAAACGTTACGACCTGGAAGACAACATGATGTTGACCCGCATGAAAGCCCTTGCCGCGAAGGATATTGAACGGTTGCAACGTTACCACAAAGCCCACCAAAGAGTCATGGCCGCCCTGGAACAGCGTGGGGCAAACTAGGGGGTAGCCAACTCCCCATCATTTCCCGATCGCCGCTGGATTGTACTCAATCAACTTAGACCGTTGGCCCCGTAACTTATTGAGATAAAAGCGGAGCTGTCCCTGGGCCTCCGGGAATTTGCCCAATGTGCAAAAGACCGCATAGAGTAAGGCATCCTGGGACGACAGCCCGTTCCGTTTCATGTAGCGGGAGATGCGAAACATCGTTAGCGGATAGACTCCTAACAGGAGCAAACTCCAGCCCTGCGTCACCCAGGCAGCCCCCAAACTCACCAGGTGCAAGGCAATGCCCCAGACCCAGATGCGGCGGCTCTCCTTGACCCAGTGGCGTTCGGGTGGGGCACCATGCAATGATGCACCTTCCGCATAGGCATGGCCGGAGCGCATGGATCGTTTCCACCACTGCCCAAACCGTGTCATCTGGGCATCGTGTAATGTCATTTCGGCATCGATGCGCCAGATCTTACCACCCTTCTGGCGGAGTCGGACACACAGTTCGGGTTCCTCACCAGCAATCAGATCGGGGTTGTACCCGCCCACCTGTTGGAGGGCTGCAACCCGCATCATGGCATCACCACCACAGTATTTAGCTTCCCCAATCGGTGTGTCCCACTCGATATCGCACAGGCGATTGTAGATGGTTACTTCTGGAAACCGCTCCCGGCGTCGGCCACAAACGACGACGACATCTGGATGGTTGTCTAATTCCTGCTGGGCCCGTTCCAGCCAGCCCGTCGCTACCTCACAATCACCATCGACAAACTGAACGTATTTCACCTGGGGCGCAATCTCCAGTAGTCGGGCAAACCCGGCATTACGGGCACGGGCCGCCGTAAAGGGCAGGGCCAGATCCAGGTTCACCACCTCAACGTGGCGATCGCGGGCCACATCACAACTACCATCCGTCGAGCCAGAGTCCACGTACACCACAACCCGCGCCCCATCCACAATGGAATCCAGGCTACGACGCAGGCGATCGCCCTCATTCCGTCCAATCACGACCACACCGATGGTTGCTGTCACTGTCTCCATTCCCTCTGCCCTCTACCTGTTGCCCTTGGTCTTCAACGGTTGTTTACCAGTACTCCTTGGAACTGGTGCTGGAAGCTGTCTGGGGATTAGGGGCGAACGCCAACCACAGCGGGAACTGCAACATGGCGAGACTGATCTGCTCCTCGGTTTCGTCAATGATAATAAACGGCATTTGTCCATCTTTCATAGCCCGATCAGCCTTCTGAGCCAGAATTTCCGGATCTTCAAAGAGAGCCAAACCCCGTTCCGGCCCAAAGTCGCTGCGGGTCACCCCTAAACAGTCTTGTAAGCCCCGTCGCCATTCACCTAACCGTTCTGGTGATTCAGCCAGGATGAGAGTGCGCAGGCGATCGCCATACAGGCTATACAAAATTGAAATCGTTGCTGAGGACACAAGAATATTTTGCAGACGGCTGCCTAAGGTACGGATGGCACCCCGTCCTCCCTGGGTGAAGAACCAGTTAGATACCCGCTCGGCATGGATCGGCTCAAAGGTACGACGCAATTGCCACACAGGACCGTAGTAGTCGGGACGGTTACGGTACTGATCGATCAGGCTACGGATCTTGCGGCTTTGCTCCTGAAAACTCTGTTCCGCAAATTTGGGTGATGCCGCCCCCTGTTTCGTCGGCGCTTCGGCTGGCTCTGGTGATCGGGATGCTGCCCTGGTAGAGGGTTTGGGCAGCTCCAGCTGCTCGGCGGTCAGGGCGAGGTCTTGCAGACTGCCAACCAGATAATCTTTAAAGCTCTGAACCCGAATTGCCAGATCCTGGGAGACGCCGGCAAAACTCGTTTTCATTTCGGCCCGGATGCGTTCCTGGCGACGTTCTAACTGCTCAACGCTAATCTGGAGGGTTTGCTTCCGCTGTTCCAGTTCCTTTAGCCCCTCCTGTACCAGTTGCCCTAAGGAACTCTGAGCTGCCGCAATCTGTCCTTGGAGTTGGGCATGGGTGGCTTCCAGATCGGCGATCGCCCGTTTCAGGCTTTGTTCCTGATCGCGTAAGTTAGCCACTCGTTGTTCCAGCGATGTCAGTTCTGGAGCGGTACTGCTGGCCGGGAAAACAACCCGATCCGGCGTTGGGGAGGCTGAGATCGTTGCAGGTGATTCATCCAGCGTGCGGGTAATACGAGACAAATCAGGTAGTTTATTACCTTGAGGTTCCCAGGTTAATGATTCCGTCGATGGTGCCGCCGATGCCGACCCTGCGGTTGCGGTTAAATCCACATCCGACTGATCCAAATTGGCAGGTTGACTGGTAGCAGCAGACGACCAATCGAGCGTTAGGTTTGGCACGCCTGAGTCAATTGCACCTGAGTCACTTGGGCCAGCGGGGGTAGCGGCTTCTGTACCAAATAAATCGCTCAGGTCATCCGCCGCTGCATCCTGCACACTTGCCAATGCTTGCATCAACGGGTCGTCTGAACCGGATGCAGGGGTAAATTCATCACGGGACGCAGGTTGTTCCAGGAACAGTTCGTCGGGATCGGTCAAACCGCCGATGGATAATTCTTGAGACTCGTCTGGGTTCATGAGCAATTCGGTTAGGGATGAAGGGTCAGGTACCAGTGTCAATTAAGACAACGGTACATGCTGTTCCAGGCAGGCTTTGAGCATTTTCGGGTCAAACAGGACGGGCACAAAGTGAATACTGTTGACTTCCCGAAAGTAGAAAAGAATGGGTACGGGTTGCCAGAAAATGCGCCAGTTCGACCACTCCTGGTAGGGAAAACGGCGGATTACAGTATCCCCACGATAAACCTCTAACTCCGTAGGGGTAAACTTTAGCCGGATCAGAATGGTTTGAAAAAGCAAGAACAGGCCAAATAGGGAAATTACCAGCCCGACCCAGGGTTGCAGCAGTAACAGGGGAATGGCAACCAAAATCAGGGCGATCGGTAAGCCATAGCTGGGGGCTAATTCAACCGTTTGGGCAGGTAAGGAGGAAGAAGAAGTAGCTGTCACAAACGTTGACTCCTACGGTGCAGTTGCATCACCTTTTCATTCTAGTAGCCGATAGGAATAAACTACAGTCCTTGCGTAACCGCACTGCCCAGTCCTTGAAACATCACCCAGGAGAGGAAGAAGTTAGAAATAAAAATGGCCAGCAGGGATGTGACGACCGCCGTTGTGGTCGACTGCCCCACACCTTTGGCACCGCCCGTTGTCGTTAGCCCCCAACTGGCACCAATGACCGCAATGAGAGCGCCGAAGAAAAAGCCTTTGATGGGAGCGCTACACAAGTCCCATACGGTGAGAAAGTTACGGGCGGAGTCGAAAAAGACTTTATTAGAAATGCCATACATGGATTCGGCGATAAACATGCCGCCAATCATGCCAGTAATTAGCGATAGCAAGGTCAGAATTGGCAACATCAGGCAGCAGGCAATTACTCTGGGAATAACCAGGTAGTCGATCGGGTCGGTCTTCAGCATGTAAAGCGCATCAATTTGTTCCGTGACGCGCATTGTCCCAATTTCGGCGGCAAAGGCTGAGCCGACCCGTCCGGCTAAAATGACCGCTGTCAGCACGGGAGCCAATTCCCGCGCAAGTGCCAGTGCCAGAACGCCACCAACCGCGCTACCAGCCCCCAGGCGAATAAATTCTCTGGCCACTTGAATGGTAAAAACCATGCCCACAAACGCCGCAGTAATCAGGGCAATGAGCAATGATTCTGGGCCAACCATTGCCATTTGATCGAGCGTATTACGGCGATGAATTTTGCCTGCCAGCAAATGCACCATGACCTGCCCACCTAGAAAGATGGCCGCCAGGAGCCGCTGACCCCAAAGCTGTAAACTTGAAATTGGAGGAGTTTCGCTCACCAGGGAAAAGGATGCAGAGACAACCTTAGCAAGGATACCGGATTACCGAGATGTCGTCAGCAGTTGTGCACGCAGAAAGCTGAACATAACACCAATTTAAGGGGACTTTATAAAATTTTAAGATTCCGAAAGGGGCGCAGTGTCTACGTAGTGATGCCTGGTGGGGGGCGATCGCGGCCATGCAGTCGCATCGGATACCATCAACCCAAGTCGGGCGGCATATGATTAATGCATGAAGACTCTAACAGCTTTTCTACGGTCCCTACTCTTAACGAGTACATTTAGCTTCGCTGCTCCAATTGTACTCATTGGTTTTACCTTTATTGGTTTATCTCTCATCGGTTGTGTGCCGGTGATCGAACCATTGGGGCAGGTTGGTTCGGGGCAAATCGTCACCTTTCTGACGGTCTTTGGCAATGGTGATGCCCTCGAAGGAGCCTTAGTCATTGGTTTAACCTGTGGCCTGGTAGGGGCGCTGTTCGATGCATACGCCTTCTACCAGCAACATAAACCGCATGGGAGCTAAGTTGCGCAGGTGCTGTTTAGGTTGCCTTTAAGTCAACCCATTTAGGGCGAATCGTTGGCTCAAAGGTTGCGAAGCGATCAAGTAATTGGGCCGGGTTCTCAGCAGCCATAACCATTTCGCGATGGTGCAAACGGACAAAGCCTTCTGCCACAGCATGGTCAAACAGATCAAGCAGGCGATCGTAATAGCCATTGATATTCAATAACCCGCAGGGTTTCTGGTGAACGCCCAGTTGGGCCCAGGTCAAAATTTCACAAAACTCCTCAAATGTTCCATAGCCACCTGGCAGGGCGATAAAGCCAGTCGCAAGGTCCGCCATCATAGCCTTCCGTTCGTGCATGGACTCAACGATGTGAAGCTGGGTCAAGCCATTGTGGGCCAGTTCCTTTTCCAGCAAAAAGCGCGGAATGACACCGATCGCCGTTCCTCCCGCCGCTACTACTGCATCAGCAATGGTGCCCATCAAACCAACGTTACCGCCGCCATAGACTAGCGCCAGATCCCGTTCGACTAAGGCTTTGCCCAGTGCCTGAGCGGCAGTTTGATAAATGGGGTTAACCCCAAAACTGGAACCGCAGAAAACGCAAATAGATTTCATAAATAGTTGATTAACCGGCCAAACTCCCGCCTGAACTAAATAGTTAGATATACAGCCCTCAATCATTTGTGAATATTGTCATGTCATTGATCATTCGACGAACTAATGACCAATGACAATCTTCCGCGTCACAAATCAAATTAGGATTGCGATCGAACCAGGTGCAAGCCTGGAATGACATAGCTAAACCATCCCATTGGCTGATCGACACCAATGCCAATCCATCCTACAAATATTCGGTTGGCTTGCACTAGGCGGGTAGAACCTCTTCATCAAAATTCGATAACATCTGCAACCGCACGATGCGATCGCCACTGCCAGCTAAGGGTGATTCAATTACCTCATTGGAAAGGTTATTGAGACAACTCAACAGGGTGCGTAAGTGGGGCGTACTGGTACCACTGTCAACATATAACCGTTCGGTCAGGGCACCTAACCGCTTCCAGGTGAGGTAGAGCTTGGTTACGGTTTGTTCCAACTGGGAGGCTTGATTGACCAGGTCGGCGGCACTGCTGAGGCAACCGATACGCAAAGCTTCTTCCAGAGCCAACTCCAGGTTGAGGTTCGGATTATCCAACGCCTGCACATTGCTGGCTGCTTCCAGGTATTTCGCCAGATAGCGGGCTTCAGCGGTGGCTTGCTTCAGGGTATCCACGTCTGGATTTTCCGCGATCGCCTCACGAATTGGCTCCTGATGCACCTCTGGCAACTTTTGCATTTCTCGCACCAAGGGAGCCAGGTAACGGGTCGGAATGGTATGCTCTGCAGCCTTTTCCTTGACAACCGTGGGCAGCAATTCTGAAGTCATGGCTGTCCATTCATCGGAGAGTTGGCGCACTTCGCGCCGGGTAATGCGATCGCCCTTGCGAGCGGCATCACTGACCATCTGTTGCACTTCGGGATCAGCTTTGGCTGTTTCAACAAAAGCCCGTTTACTGAACTGGTTAACGTCTTCGGGTTCCAGATAACCACCCTCTACCAGGGTATCGGCACTGTTGGCCAGTTCAATCAGGGAGTATGCCTGACTTTTACTGATCTCCCGATCCTTCAGCCAGTTAAGGAAACCCGTACCGCGCCCATCACCATGCCACTTCTCGCGATCGCGGATAGTTCGCAAAATCCGCCCCCGCCAGATATCCGTTTGCAGGTTGACCCGGTCGCAAACCAACCAGGCATGTTCGACTGTTTGTTGAAATTCTATCTCAGTAATTTTTTCATCTTCCGGGTGGGGCAGATGGAAATTGAAGTGGTCGATCACATCCGGATTCGCGGTTGACCGCCGCATCTGGATTACGTTTGAGGTATCCATGAGATTAGAAGAACCCGTCGCTTGAACCATTGGTATATACCAGACAAACCGCCGGATTATTATTGCATGGCTGACCCCTAAAAAAATCCGGGTAGCCACATATGTAGAGGTATCTTAATAAATAAACCACCAGATATGGTTGAGCTGTCAGCAAGCTGCCGATCGCTCCTTCACTTAAACCAGACTCCGCACTTGCGGATGGGAACGTTCAATCCGCCACCTTACTCCAACTCTCAGTACTTGGTATGAAGCACTTGCCTGGTAAAAGAAGAATGTATCTCAGTAAATCAGAATGGCGTAACTATGACAATTTAGCCATCGCGATCGCCCAACAGGAGTTAACGGCGTTAGGGGCAAGATAGAGCCCTCTATGCAGCGAAACAGCAGGGGCGCGATCGCTACGGCGTTAACTCCTAAGCTCCAGTTAAACCCGCCCCTGCCGGATCTGACCTGTTTGTCATTTTAATGATCTGCTGCAGTAGTCAGGAATACTGGACTGAGGCTCTAGCGACCTCCCCAACTCCTCCACCCCTGGAGCGAACCAGGGCATCACCAGATTGCACATCAAACCAGTGGGTCAGTTCTGGCGGAATTGCCAGGGTTAACTCCTGGTCTACCCACATGCCGGGGGGAAGGAGTGTCCGCAGGGTGATGGCCTCTCCCTGGCTATTAGGTACCCGCACACTGACCAGATTGTTCATACCCAGGTTTTCTACCAGAAAAACTCTGCCCTTGACGACAGCGGTTTCCTCTGCCCTGGCTAACCGAATGTGGTCGGGTCGAATCCCTAACACGACCGATGGGGGAATGGTGGGCAGGTTGGGCAATGGAATGCGGAAATCGCCCAGTCGGGCAAATTGGCTTTCACAGGGAAGGGTAAGCAGGTTCATTTGGGGACTGCCCACAAATCCGGCAACGAACTGATTGGCGGGACGGTTATAGATCTGTTCGGGGCTATCTAATTGTTGGACGTAGCCGTTGTTTAGGATGGCGACTTTTGTGGAGAGAGTCATTGCCTCGGTCTGGTCGTGGGTCACGTAGACGACGGGCACACCCTGACGGGTGAAAATCTGTTTCAGGTCTGCCCGCACATGTTCCCGTAACAAGGCATCCAGGTTACTGAGTGGTTCATCCAGCAGGAACACGTCCGATCGCCGGACTAGGGCCCGTCCCACGGCGACCCGTTGCCGTTGTCCCCCGGATAGTTGTCCGGGTTTGCGCTGCATGAGGTCACCCAGTCCCAGCATGTCTGAGGCGGCGGCAATCTGTTCTTCAATTTCCCGTTGGGGCACTTTTTTCAAGCGCAATCCGGCACAGAGGTTTTCGTAGACGGTCATGTGGGGGTAAAGGGCGTAGCTCTGGAAGACCATAGAGATATTGCGATCTCCCGGTCGCAGGTGCGTGACATCGCGTTTGCCAATGAGAATGCGGCCGTGGGTAGGTTCCTCTAGTCCGGCCACCATACGCAGAACGGTTGATTTACCACAGCCAGATGGGCCTAGCAGGGTCAGTACTTCGCCGTCATCCACGGTCAAACTTACATCTTTGACAGGAATGATGCGGGGGGTGAAGGTTTTATTGAGGTTAATTAATTCCAGTTTTGCCATGACGGTTTAATTAATTGCGGGATTTGATAACAGGGAAGGGTGAATGCGGAGATGGGGG
>CAZGDE010000076.1:13972-21144 GCA_964524315.1 uncultured bacterium | reverse complement strand
CAACTAAAGCCAGCATAAGAATGATGGCGATCGCGCGATTGAACCGAAGCATCTTTTTATTGCTGTCAGTCTTAATTGTTGTAAGTTTGATATCGGAGTCAATTGTACTGTTCTCAAGCAATATGAAACGAGCGTTTCGCAAATATCATCGTGTGCTGGCTTTAATTGTCACCATTCCCCTGTTTCTGACGCTGCTGACAGGTATGGCAGATACAGTCGTCAGAGAATGGTCGTTGCCGATTGGCCTTTCCCACAGTCTCTTGATGCGAATTCACACTGGGGAAATTTTTCATTTGGAAGCAATTTACCCCATTCTGAATGGACTGGGGTTGGCTGCCATGTTAGTTACCGGGCTGAGCATGACCAGCCTTTTCAGTCGAAGAACGCCCAAATCACCCTCAACGGAGGCATGAGGGCAGGGGCGATCGCCCTTTACCCTACGACAACGAGTCCATAAACTCGGTCAGTGCTTCAAAAGTTTCGGCACTACCGATAATCAGATCGCCGTTGGCGTCGATGGAAAAGTCCTGACCCAGCACAAAGCCGCTCTTAATCAGGAACATCACAATGTCAAGCTGAAAATCGTGCATAACGACTTGTTAAGGCTTTTAACTTATCTAAACAAAATAACAGATCCATTGAGTTGTCACCATCTCCCTAAAGAGTCAGTTCTATGGTGATTTCCGTACTCCTTAAAGGCAGGAAACCGTGGATGGGCAGTAGATAGCGCACCTGAATAGCGGTATGATTTCTGGCAGATCCCGCTGTCTGAAAGAGGCTAACTCGACGGTAATCAAGGGTGGCAATCGAGCAGTGGGTGATCTTGATTCCCTTTTTATCTATATAACTAATTGGTAAAGTAGTAGAAAAAGGCTGAGCAGCACAGAGCGGAGTAAAGCATCTCAATGTCACAAACTACGATTGAATCAATCCTGCACGAGGAACGTTTATTTCATCCGCCCACTGAATTTTCTCAGAACGCCCACATTAAAAGCCTGGAAGAGTATCAACAACTCTACGACAGAGCTAAGGCTAACCCACAGGCTTTTTGGGCAGACTTGGCAGAAAAGGAACTGCATTGGTTCCAGAAGTGGGATACAGTTCTCGACTGGCAACCCCCGTTTGCCAAATGGTTCGTCAACGGCAAAATTAATATCTCCTACAACTGTTTGGATCGGCACCTGACCACCTGGCGACGGAATAAAGCTGCTCTTATCTGGGAAGGTGAACCGGGCGACTCGCGCACCCTCACCTATGCCCAACTCCATCGGGAAGTCTGTCAGTTTGCCAATGTGTTGAAGCAACTGGGTGTCCAAAAGGGCGATCGCGTGGGAATCTACATGCCCATGATTCCCGAAGCGGCGATCGCTATGCTGGCCTGTGCCCGGATTGGTGCCCCCCACTCGGTTGTGTTTGGTGGTTTCAGTGCTGAAGCCTTGCGCGATCGCCTGATCGATGCCGAAGCAAAACTGGTGATTACTGCGGATGGTGGCTGGCGCAAGGATGCGATCGTGCCCCTGAAAGAGCAAGTTGACCGGGCCCTGGCCGACAATGCCGTTCCCAATGTCAAAAATGTGCTGGTGGTCGAACGTAGCAAACAAAAAACGCACATGGAACCTGGACGGGACCACTGGTGGCACGATCTGAAAGTTGGGGTGTCGGCAGACTGTCCCGCTGAACCCATGGATAGCGAGGATATGCTGTTTATCCTCTATACCTCCGGCAGCACAGGCAAACCGAAAGGGGTCGTGCATACAACCGCTGGTTACAACCTTTACACCCACATGACCACCAAGTGGATTTTTGATCTGCGGGATAATGATGTGTACTGGTGTACGGCGGATGTCGGCTGGATTACGGGCCACAGTTACATCGTCTACGGCCCTCTTTCCAACGGTGCCACAACGCTGATGTACGAAGGTGCCCCCCGGTCGTCGAATCCTGGTTGCTTCTGGGATGTGATTGAAAAATACGGAGTCAACATCTTCTACACGGCACCCACTGCCATCCGTGCCTTTATCAAAATGGGGGAACACCATCCGCGATCGCGTGATCTTTCCTCCCTGCGCTTGTTGGGTACTGTGGGTGAACCGATTAACCCCGAAGCCTGGATGTGGTACTACAAGGTCATTGGTGGCGAACGGTGTCCCATTGTGGATACCTGGTGGCAAACGGAAACCGGCGGCATTATGATCACTGCCCTACCCGGTGCGATTCCAACCAAGCCCGGTTCGGCAACGCTTCCCTTCCCTGGCATTCTGGCGGAGGTGGTTGACCTGGATGGCAATCCGGTGAAGCGCAACGAAGGTGGTTATTTGTCAGTCAGTCACCCGTGGCCGGGGATGATGCGGACTGTTTATGGTGACCCCGATCGCTTCCGGCGTACCTACTGGGAACACATTCCCCCCAAAGATGGCCACTATACCTACTTTGCCGGCGATGGGGCGCGGCAGGATGAGGATGGCTACTACTGGGTCATGGGACGGGTAGACGATGTGATCAACGTTGCCGGACACCGTCTGGGCACGATGGAAATTGAGTCAGCCCTGGTCTCCCATCCGGCGGTTGCGGAAGCCGCTGTGGTAGGCAAACCCGACGACCTGAAGGGGCAGGATATTGTGGCATTCGTGACCCTGGAAGGTACCCATTCGCCCAGTGATGAGTTGCTGAAGGAATTAAAGCAACACGTCGTCAATGAAATTGGCGCGATCGCCCGTCCTGGCGAAATTCGCTTTGCCGATGCTTTACCCAAAACCCGTTCGGGTAAAATCATGCGGCGGTTGTTACGTTCCCTGGCGGCGGGCGAAGAAGTGTCGGGTGATGTCTCGACGCTGGAGGATCGGGGCGTTCTGGAAAAACTACGTGGTGGTGCATAAGGCTCAGTCATAACTAGCCCCAAAACAGAAGGGAGGTCACTAATGACCTCCCTTCTGTTTTGGGATTTGACTCAACGGAGAGGGGGGGATTCGAACCCCCGTTGGGTTGCCCCAAACTTGATTTCGAGTCAAGCGCATTCAACCGCTCTGCCACCTCTCCAAACTAGTTCCAGGACTGGATTTTAGACGTTTTGGTCTGTCCTTTGGCACGCAGATTATGTCGATTGTACACCCATTTTCCACCAATTCGACTGCATACACAACGAACCCTACATCCAAGAACTTAATAGGTGCTTAACGATTGTAAGCTACCTGTGTCCAAATTAGTGTCCTCTGAATCTGGCTCCTTGCAAAAATAAAAAAACGATCGCCTGTGTGAGGAGCGATCGCTGGTTTGAAATGGCTCAAACAGTTTTTGTTTGCCTACTCAGTTTACCCATCCTGGCGATTTTGGTATCCCGTTGTCACATTGATATATTTACTTGGGTCATAGTATTTGGCCGTAACGCTATCCATTGGTTGTGTCGCGTTGATTGAATAAATACACCCCATCCCGTTGATAATGCAGTTGAAACTGGGGATGTTGCTGTAGTTGCCCGACTAAGGCATGGGCAAATTCGGGTGTACTCCGCCAACCCGGATGCTGGGTATCGAGCAGGACATACTCAAACTGGGTCAGGTCAGGAAGTGGTGCATCTGCAAGGGTAAACCGGATCTGCGATCGCTGCGTCAGATGGGGCACAATGGCATGGGTTGTCAACACACTCCCTTTCGTCTGTACCAGAGCAACTGCTTCCCGTGTGGCACTCCAGGTATCGAGCGATCGCAGGTAGAGGGAGCCAAAGTAGCCATATTTTGCCAGTGCCAGAAATGTCACCAGTGACCAGACCAGAATTAGGCGTTGATGCCTGATCCAGGTCGCGTGGGCGGCGATCGCAGCAATTACGGACAACAACAAAAATGGCAGGATCGGAAGGGAATACTGATGTACTAAATCTCTCTGGCTGGGGGCATTGGACAGAATGTTCATTGCCAGGGTTGGTATGGCGACAACGAGGGGTGCCAGGTGTCGGATCGATAATCCCCATAACACGGGTACTGTCACCAGCAGCAAATATTCCAGGGTCGGCAGGGCAAAAACTCGCCCCAGTACCAGATCGGGACGCAGAACCATATTTTTCGCGATGGCCAGCACCGAATCACCCAGGTAGTCATAGCGGAGTGCGGCTTCCACCCCTGCCGGACGAAAGGCCGGAATCACGAATTTGATGGCAATCAAAAACCAGAGTGTACCGCTCCCAACGGCGATCGCCCCACAGATCCGGCGCTTTTCAAAGAACCAGAGCCACACTCCCATCATGGCAACCGTCAGCGATAAGGCATCGCGACATCCCAGAATGATTACCGTACACAGGGTAAACCAACCAATCTGGTGCGATCGGGCGGCCAATACTGCTGTCAGCAACAGTGGCAATGCCATCACTTCGGGATGAAAGTCAAACAGGTTCAGGTTAAAAACGAGGGGATAGAGGAGATAGACGATTGCCAGGGTGGTGGATTGAGACTCTTTCAAGCCTGCCTGTCGTGCCAGGTAGTAGGTTGGTATCGCACCGGCAGCAAGGGCGATCGCCTGCACTGCAAATAGCCAGTAAACACTGGCGTGAAGACGGTAAAGCAACGCTAATGGATACACCATCCAATCGGCATGACCGCCCAGGAAGTGAAACCCCCAGAAGGAAACGACGGGTGCTTCTCCCTGGCTGATGAGGTAAATGGCCTGGTCAAAATAACCCAGGTCAAATGCTCCCGATTGAAATAAGATATGTCGCGCACTACTGGCAATCAAAAACAGGAGGGCACTCCCTATCACCAGCCAGAGGACGGGTTGAATGGGGGATTTGCCCAATAAGCGATCGCCAATCGTATGCAAAAAGGTAACAGGTTGCTTCATTCTGCTAATTGCTGTGACGCAATGACCCAATTGTCCTGCAATTAACAAGACAACAATTAAATTAAGACAATAGGGAGAAGCATATCCCATCACCCCAGTCCCCCTCCACTACTTTTACCGCTATTACTTATGTTGAGTTCAACCCAGGAACTACTCGAAACTGCCCGTCGCAACATCTATGCGATTGGTGCATTTAATGTCTACAACCTGGAAGGGGTTAAGGCTGTGATCAAAGCGGCAGAGGCAAATGCCAGTCCTGCCATGCTGCAATTACATCCCAGTGCCTTGAAGTATGGCGGATCATCCCTGGTGGCTCTGTGCCTGGAAGCCGCGCGGGTGGCAACGGTACCCATTTCCGTCCATCTGGATCACAGCACCTCTGCCAGTGATATTCGGCAGGCATTAGATGCGGGCATGAACTCGATTATGGCAGACGGTTCCCACCTGCCCTATGCCGAGAATCTGGCATTTACCCGCGATATGACCCAACTGGCCCATCAACGGGGGGCGATCGTGGAAGCTGAAATTGGTCGCATCAGTGGCACAGAAGACGGTCTGACCATTGCCGAAAAGGAAGCGAAAATGACCGATCCCGATCAGGCAGTCGAATTTGTTCAGGCAACCCAGGTTGATGCGCTGGCCGTCACGATTGGTAATGTGCATGGGGAGTACAAAAGCCCACCCCGCCTGGACTTTGCCCGGTTAGCGACAATTCGTCGCCGGGTGTCCATTCCCCTGGTACTGCATGGGGCTTCGGGCTTACCGCCTGAGATGATCAGCCAATCGATTCAACTGGGCGTGTGCAAGTTTAATGTCAATACAGAAGTCCGGCAGGCATACCTGCGATCGCTCCAGGACGACCTCTGTGCCACCCAGCAATCAACCGATTTACTGGATGCGATGGGTGGGGCGATCGCTGCCATGGAAGCCGTCATTACCGAGAAACTGCAACTTTTTGGTTCGGTTGGGAAGGCACACCTGCACCAATCCCCCTATGCGGAGTTCCTGGGGCGTTGCTGAATATGGATATGATTTGCAGACACTTCACCTGCTACCTGTAGGGGCGCGACATTTGGTAAAGGTTTCTGGGGTAATGGCAAGGACTTTTGGCCAAATGCCACGCCCCTACACGCCATGACAACCTTAATCAATCCGCCCGCCTTAGCTAACCTTATCCAACAGTTGCGAGACGCGAATGTGCATAAAGGCGATATCGGGGTCGCGTTGAATTGCCCAGTAGTAACGCTGTTCGGGCACTGTTCCGGTTTCGTTTGCCTTAAGGAGCGATCGCCCCTGTTTTAACAGGTCGGTTGCGGTACTTAGGGCAATGGGTTCCTTGGCGCTGAGGGTTTCGTCAATCTGCACAATAAACTGGGAAATGGGACGCAGCCAATCAAACCACTCATGCCCAATGACTAATTGAAAAAATTCGCCTCGCGACTGAATGGTGCCATGGGAACGCTCATATTCGAGCTTCTCCGACTCCAGGAGGGCTTTATGCAAGGACAGTAACAGACCACGCAATTCTCGCAGTTGCTTGAGGGTAGATTCCAGGTTGGGATCGTTTGCAGACATCAGAAAAACTTCCGGTAAGTACCTTATTTCATCTTGGCATATGCCCCTGATCGGCAGAATGGTGATCGCCAAACTAGGCTAAAACTCAACTTCCTGCGGGGCTCGCGGGAAGGGAATGACATCCCGGATGTTGCCCATGCCGGTCATAAACTGGACTAATCGTTCAAATCCCAGACCGAATCCGGCGTGGGGTACCGTTCCAAAGCGGCGTAAGTCGAGATACCACCAGTAGGGAGCGGGGTCTAACCCGACCGCTTGGAGCCGTCGTTCCAGCACATCTAAGCGTTCTTCCCGTTGGGAACCACCGATAATTTCACCAATCTTAGGAGCCAAAATATCCATTGCAGCAACGGTTTTTTCGTCGTCGTTCAGCCGCATATAGAATGCCTTAATTTTTGCCGGATAGTCGGTGACGATCGTCGGCTTCTTAAAAAACTCTTCCGCCAGGTAACGTTCGTGTTCCGATTGCAGATCCAGCCCCCATTCCACCGGGTAGTCGAAGGTCTTGCCCGCTTTCTCCAGCAGGGAAACTGCCTCGGTATAGGTCACCCGCGCAAACTCGTTGTTAATGATATTGTCGGCGGTTGCCAGAACGGACGGGTCAATGCGATCGTTGAAAAACTGCATGTCCTCCGGGCATTGCTCCAGCACGAACTTAAAGATGTACTTGAGGAAGGCTTCCGCCAGATCCATATCACCATCCAAATTGCAGAATGCCATCTCTGGTTCCACCATCCAGAACTCAGCCAGGTGACGCGAGGTATTGGAAT
>CAZGDE010000076.1:7874-13962 GCA_964524315.1 uncultured bacterium | reverse complement strand
GGCCAAAGGTGTAGACGTTACTGAATGCCATGGCCATAATTTCGGCTTCCAGTTGCCCACTCACGGTCAGGTATGCCTGTTTACCAAAGAAATCTTGACTGAAGTCCACCTGTTTGTCTTCTGTCAGGGGAACCTGCTTCAGGTTCAGGTTCGTGACAGTGAACATTTCCCCTGCCCCTTCGCAATCGCTGGCGCTGATGACAGGGGTATGAACCCAGAGAAAACCCCGTTCCTGAAAGAACTGGTGGATGGCAGTTGCAGCCGCATTTCGAACCCGGAAGACTGCCCCTAAGGTATTGGTACGGGCACGTAAATGGGCAATGTCGCGTAGAAATTCAAAGGAGTGCCGTTTTTTCTGGAGGGGGTAGGTTTCCGAGTCTGCCTCACCGTAAACCGTGATGGCGTCGGCCTTTAGCTCTACCCGTTGCCCCTTGGCCGGCGACTCAACCAGCACACCGGAAATTTCGACGGATGCTCCCGTACTGAGCCGCTTGATTGTCGTGGCATAGTCTGGCACGGTTTGATTGACGACGACCTGTAACCCTGCCATTGAGGAGCCATCATTGACTTCGATGAAGCTAAATTCTTTCTGTTCCCGTTTGGTACGAACCCACCCCTTGATGGTGACAGGTTCGTTGGGTTGACCACTACGGAGGATATCGATAATGCGTCGAGTCATAGAGTCAATGGCAAGTGGGGGTAGATTAGAACTCTGACCAGGGAAAGACAGAGGACAAAGTAAAGATGCCCACCCTATTCTGCCACAGGGTCTTATTTTTGAACGGCAGGGGACGGGGGTAGGGGTAGGGCAATAGGACTGCTATAGATTGCACTATTTAGCACTATTTCGGATCAAACCGGTTGTCGTAGCGATCGCCCCGCAATGTTGAGCCTGTATGCCCCGTGGTTAACCATAAAATTGCCCTGGCCCCATCCCGAATGGATTTAGCAAATGGCTCGTCTGAGCGATTTGATGGGACAGAAACGGGCTTCAGGACGATTCCTCGACTCCCAAACACCACCTCTCCAATGATGCGGGCCCGTCGCATGTGATAGTCGGAAGTAATGAGGTAAACACTATCGATGCCACTGGCCCGGAACTGATCGACGAGGGTTGTAAAGTTCGTCACGGTGTCAACGGCATTCCGGTCAATGTGCAATCGCTCTGGGCTAATACCAGCGTCAGCGAACACTCCCTGGGTATATTCGGGATTACTGCCACCCGATACCCAGATTGGTAAATTTGGGTGTCGACGGGCAAATTCGGCAGCAAAGTCTTCTCGCTCGGTGGCTCCACCCAGTACCAGCAACGCCTGGGGTTGTTCAAAGTAACTTCTCACTTCCCGGTAGCCAATCCATACAGGTGGTAGAAGTGCCCCTAGCAACAACCATTTCAGCCAAGGTCGATGTCGTCGGGAGGTCTGTCGATGAGCCCGATGTGAGTAGAATGTTCCCCGCAATACCATGTTGAACCTTTTAACTATCCTGTCTGCGCTTTGCTATGGCCAATCGCGAATAGTTCTTACTGAGGTGATGATTTTGGTTTAGGGGGTTGGTCTTGCGCCTGGGCAATGGTGGCTTTCATGCGGGGTGTTTCCAGGAACTTCTTGGTATCTGCCAGCAGGCGATCGCCCCAGAGGTTTTCCTTCAAAAACTTCAAATCGGCATAGCGGCTATCCAGCTTAATCGCCGTTTCACCCAGTTCTAATGCCTTTTCCCGCTCACCCTGGACGTAGAGAGCAACAGCGATTGCCAGTTGGGGTTCGGCAGCTTTTTGATCGATCCCCACGGCAGAACGCCAACGTTTCAGAGCTTCATCAACACTGCCCTGCTCATATTTGATGAGACCAATGTTATTGATAGCAGGCCAGAAACTTTTATCCTGAGCGACTGCCTTTTCGTACTGGGCGATCGCGTCGGTATACTGCCGCAGCATCAAGTAGGCGTTACCCAAATCAAACAAGGCCCCTGGCACATTGGGTTTGATTTTCAGCCCCGCCTTAAGGTAGTCAATGGCAGTATTGTAATTAGCTTTTTGAAAATAGGCTGACCCTAAACCAAATAGCACCGCCGAATTTTTGGCATCCAACGACTGCGACTTCTTCAGGGATTCAATGCCCTTGTCCAGTTCGTTCGTTTGCAGGTATAACCCTCCCAACAGTGACCAGACCTCAGCATTTTTGGGAGCCAGTTGCGTTGCCAAGCGTGCCCGTGGGAGAGCCAGTTCGTACTGTTGGAACTGTGCCAACTGGGCCGCCTCCTGTGCCAACCCTAACCCCTGGCGTTCGAGCTTATTAATGTCTAACTGTACTGTGTGTGGCACTAATGCCTGACCGAGTGCAGGTTGAACAACCCCCCAGCAACCGAGCAGGATGAGGAATGAAAGAAGGGTATTGCGGTTAGGCACGGTTCAGTCTGTTAATAACGATGGGATAGATTCTCAGCTAGCTTAATCGATCTAAGGTCTATCGTGGCATAAATCTTTGCAGATACACCGCTGTATAAGCAATCACACCTCGCTCAGATATTAATGCTGTTGGGAACCCGTGATGGTAATAGATAGGGATAGGTAATGCCACTGCTTTCCAACCGTTCCTGGTTGCGGGCAGTAATTTTTGACTCAATGTCAACCAGGTCAGCCTGAAATTGAGCGAGAATCTGGCGATCGCCCCCGTCCGCAAACGCAATCAAATTGCTGCTACCCAATTGCCCGTAACGAATCCCACAGAGGGCAAAGGTCAATTCCATCTGCCCTAGCTCCTGTGCTGCCGTTGGGAGCAGTTGGTTCAATGAAACGGATGTATCGGGACGACTATAAAGTGCGAGAGGCGCATTCGGTACATATCCCACGTAATCGAACTGGCTGAAGTTAACCGCCGCATGTTGGGGGCCGCAGGTAAAAATGACGTGAGTTACCACATCAATTAACTGCTGCAACCCCATCAGCCGCCCCATTTGGTGGCCGACATCGCTGGCCGGAAAACCCGGTACACGGGCATGGGCTGGTAATGACTCCAGATCTAACCCAACCTGCCGGGTCAACTCAGGTGGTAACCAGACGGGTGCCTGGGGAAACTCACTCCGGGGCCGGGAAGCAAGGGGGGCACCGAGTTCTGCCGCCCAGGCTTGCAGGTACCCATCCTGCTCAACTGCCAGGTCATCGGGATAGTAGCGCGTCACATAGCGGGTGACATAATGGGAAATGGCTTCCCACAGCAGCAGGGCATCATCCCGGTAGGGAAAGTCGGGTAGATAGTCAGGTTCAATGCCCCGGTGCTGAATGTTGTTGGGCAGGGAATGGGACTGGAACGGTACCTGATAAGCCTGATTGATTAATGCCAGGGATGCCTCACGGGTAGTAGCCATGAGCTTGTCGATCGCCGCTCCTTCGCCTAGCAGAATCGTATTGCCCCGCGTGTTAATTGCCAGCAAAAATTGAAAGTGAGGACGCAGTAACCGATAAATCGGATGGGTCGCTGGTAACTGGCGCGGTGTCGCGATCCCAAAGGCTTCCATCCGCAAATGGGTGTCACACAGATGGGCAATTAATTCATGGTGGGTGACATCGGCAGTTTGCACATAGAGCTTTGCCCGCATCCAGTCATCAGCGGCACTCGTGACGGGTGTTGTCACATGCCCCCGTTCGACCTGAATCAGAACGGGTTCTAAACCATTCTCGCCCTGGTAAAACAACGCCGTGGGACTGCCCACATAACGACCGGGTTGGAGATCGGCGGCGGTCAGTTTTGCCAGCAGGGGATAGTCAGCGAGGAAGAGGCGGTTAGCGTTGGCGGCCTGGGTCAGATCGAGCGGTGTGCCATCACGGCAAAGGAGGGTTTGGCCTGCCCAGGTTTGTAACAGCGATCGATCGCCATCGTTTGCTTGTAACCGGCGCACCACCATTGGGTTTTGGCCGGCAAGACGCTGGCGGGCAAACTCGCGATCGGTGAGTTCGCCATCCCGGTCGTAAATCTGGCAGATCGCCGGACGGTTATACCCCTTAGCGGCGAGAGTCTGGTAGAAGCGCGATCGCACCTGGCTGACATTAGTTCCGGCGGCTTCTGCCGCTTTGCGGGCAGCCAGCAATGCCTCAGTCATATGCCGCCGCAATTGCACAAAGTCAACACTGAACTGCTCATTGGGTGGTAGGTCAAAATTAAACCAACCGGACTGAAAAATTTCTAAGTCGACCAGAAAGGTTGCGGCTGTTGCCCAGCCCTGTTCCAGTGACTTATTGACCCGTTCTAGCTGGCTCAGCAACAGGCTCCAGGGCTGGGATAATTGCCCCTGGTCGAGTAAGTTCTGGCGCAACTTTGCCAGTACATACCGCAATACACCATCTTCGCCAGCATAGGGAAAGATGCGGGCAGGGCCTTTTTGTTCTAATGTGCCTGGATCGTAGCGATATTGACCTTGTTGTTCCGTTGGCGAACCGTGCAATCCCATACGCTGCTCCCAAAAAGTGAACGATTTAACAGGCAAGTCAGAATCAACCTAACACGGCTCATTCTGACTTGCCCAACCCTTCTGGGGGATGTTGCTACCGATCAGGCATTGACGCCTCTGACCCGATATCCGGCGTCTGCCAACAAAGCAAAATCAATGCTGGTTGGGGCAGAGAGTTGATAGGTATAGCCGTAGGACATCATTGAGTAAATGCGATTGGCAGGATGAGAGTAATCGTACTCGCCGGTCACGGGGTTAGGCCCATCCTGGGATTGTAAAGGAATATAGGAACCGCCATTCGCGATTCTAGAGTACTCACCCCTGAATACCGCTGTTTGGGGAGTTGAGGCGTCAATTAAGTTCTCGCTGGTCAAATTCTGCCCCAGTAAACCTAGCGCATGCCCAATTTCGTGACTGAAAATAGAATATAAATTCGCATCACTGTAGGTAACTGCTTCTAGTGCATTGACAGTGAACTGTCCAGCCCTGGGTAAAGGTGCCGCTGCTGTCCAACCACCTAATGATGGGCAAGAACCACCCCAGCCACCCGCATTATCACCACCGTTATAGGAACCAACAAAGATCACAAGGTCATCAATACAGCGATTGGTTGTAAATGTGAAAGCATCCCGACCATTCACACCGATCATACCTAAACTCTGGTTGTTGAGAGTTAAGCCACTTAATTCGTTCGCAATGACGTTGGCCCAATCGTTCGCAGCTCTTTGGGCGATGGTTCGACGAGCAGATGTCCAGAAGTTTTCAGTATCGTTTCGGAAATCGAGATCGATATTGAAGCGGCTAGTATCTGGTGCATAGGTGTTGATGATAGTACCGAGATCGTAACTGCCACTACTGTTCAGACCGCCGCTTAAGGTATAACCAATCGTATTTCCAGAAAAGCGATTAGCACTACTATCATCATTTTCAGCAATAAACAGGACTGTCCGACTTTGATTCCAATTAGTGGGTGTGAAAATAATGGTATTTTGTGTTCCAGTACCAACATTTCCATCTGCATCAATTGTCAGGAATCTACCGGCATTAAATGCCAATGTTACGTTAGACGAAATTGATTGACTGAGAGACAAATTAAATGTGCCGGAAGTGCCTTCATTGCCACTAAAAATTAGATTATTGATCGTAACTAAACTAGACGCAGGAATGGTGACATAGGTATCTTTCCAGTCCCAACCCGTTCCAGTGTTTGCGTTGTTGGTTTCATTACTTTCGCTGATGCTACCATCTGCATCAACAATCATGCCAATGTAGTAAGTCTTACTGCCACTCCAGAAGGAATCGGTTGCACCGGGCAGGGTTAGTATTTTGCTCAGTGTTGTCGTTGCACTATAAGCATTCAGTGCGGAGACGGTATAGAAATCAAGATACCTGTCGCTAGTGGTAATCGTGCTATCGGTTGACAAATAGAACTTGACATTGAAACTGCCAGCATTACTGTTGCCAATGTTCTGTACACCAAAGTTGGCTGTAACGGTGTTCCCTGCTGTTAACGAAGTTGAGGACAGGGAGAAGGATGACCCTTTCAGATCGATTGTGTTTGATGTAATTGTAATCGCCTGATAAGCGGTGTTATTGGTTTCACTGCTTTCGGTGACATAACTGTAGCCATCGGCTTCAAAGA
>CAZGDE010000076.1:6914-7774 GCA_964524315.1 uncultured bacterium | reverse complement strand
AGCAGTGGTGGCACCATTATTTTTGGTATAGGCACTAATGGTGATATTGCTCCCGGCGATCGCTGAAGTTGGTACTGACAACGATTGAATCACCAGATCTGGTTGGGGTGGATTAATCGTAATCGCCTGGTAAGCCGTGTTATTGGTTTCACTGCTTTCGGTGACATAACTGTAGCCATCGGCTTCAAAGAAGATGTATTTGGTGCCTGTGCCCCAACTGGCGTCGTAGGTGAAGGTATAGGCATCGTATTCGGAAACACCAGCGCCGAGTGAGCCTACATAGTTGTAGCTGAGGAAACGATCAGTACTGGTGTTAAGTACAGCATCATCCGACAGCCAGTACCGAACGTAGCTGTAACCAGCAGTGGTGGCACCATTATTTTTGGTATAGGCACTAATGGTGATATTGCTCCCGACAACTGCCGAGGTTGGTACTGACAACGATTGAATCACCAGGTCTGGTTGGGGAGTTACCGCCGTAGCGGTTAGACTCAGGTTATAGGCAGTACTACCACTGTACTGAAAGATGCGAACGTAATAGGTGCCAGCATTCAGGGTGGTGCTGATCGATTCTGACGTTGTGCTGCCATTGGTTGAACTGTAGAGCGTAGAACCAGCACTATTTAAGATATAGACATCCGCATCTGCCTGTAACGCACTAAGATTTAAGCTGAGATTGCTACTGGTGTTGAGGGTGAACTGATAGTAATCATTTGGGTCAGAGCTATCGACGCGATCGCTAAAGCTACCATACCCATTTAACACACCAATGTTTAGGGCGGTAGTGAGAGTATTACCCACACTATCAATGGGGTTTAGTGTGCTAGCGAGATTGTAGGCCAGGGCACGCCAGTTGGGAG
>CAZGDE010000076.1:0-6814 GCA_964524315.1 uncultured bacterium | reverse complement strand
CGGCATTCGGGAGGTAACTCCAACTCGTTACAGCGGTATTATTGACACCACCCATAAACCAAACACTATTAGTCCCGGTTGTATAATCGCGCCACATTAAATCGGGGCAATTATCACCGTTAAAATCAACAATTCCATCCAGTGACCAGTTAGGAGCGGCATTCGGGAGGTAACTCCAACTCGTTACAGCGGTATTATTGACACCACCCATGAACCAAATGCTATTAACCCCACTGTTCCGATTGCGCCAGACAATATCAGGTCGGTTGTCGCCGTTGAAGTCTGCTAAGCCTCGCAGCAACCAGTCTGGAGAGGTGCTGGGCAGATAACTCCAGCCAATTATGGTGGTGTTATTCGTACCACCCATAAACCAGAGTGAGTTAGCACCACTGGTCGCATCGCGCCAGAGCAGATCAGGTCTACCATCACCGTTAAAGTCAGCGACCCCTTCAATGGACCAGTTAGAAGCAGCCGTCGCAATTCCATCTGAACTGGTTTTCAGATAACTCCAACCAAGGAAAGTGTTACTATTTGTTCCGCCCATGAACCAGATGCTATTGACCCCACTGGTCGGGTCACGCCAAACAATATCAGCGTTACCATCACCATTAAAGTCACCCATTGCTTCGGCGATCCAATTGGGGGCGGCACTGGGAAGATAGGCCCATCCAGCCACAGACGTGTTATTGATGCCACCCATCCCCCAGGTGCTATTCACCCCACTGGCATAATCACGCCAGAAAATGTTAGGTTGATTAGCCTGTTGATTGGTAGAGAAAGTTAGGTTGTAATTGGTTTCTGCGCCGATGACACCGGGAAAGACGCGGATGTAGTAGGTACCAGCATCGACAATCGCATTCAGGACTTCTGCAATACCATTGTTGTTGCTGGATGATTGCAGTACAGCACCACTGCTGTTCAAAAGTTGTAGATTGGCATCCCCGCTTAAACCTGTCAGGGTGAGGCTGAGGCTACTGCGATTACTATAGGTGAAGCGGTAGTAATCGTTGGTATCCAGCGAATCAACCCTATCGGCAAATACCTGTGGCGTTCCTGAAGATGGATTGATTATCCGTGCTGTTCCCAACGTATTCCCAGCGTAGTCCACCATATGATACTTCCATCAAGAAAAAAGGCTATACGTTCAGCCTGCCCTTGCTTTAGGGAAGTGAGCGATGGATGAAAAAATTTCGTACAGGCTTAAAAATCACCTGTTTTGGGCTGTAATGTTACTGACTTCAGTTTTTTTGCCTGTATCCAGAAGGGTTGTAATTGTACTGAGATAGAAATAATTTAATCAGATCACGGGAGATAATTCTTTGGCAGTCCGTGTTATTACCGTATTGATAAATACTTAACGTTGTTGCGTAGTCACCAGTAATTGCCGTAATTCTACGTTATTGGGTTGTTGCCTCAACGCTTGCTGAATCGTAGCGTTTGCCTCCGGATAACGGTGCATAGCAACCAGTACACGACTTTTCAAGATCCAGCCAACCATCAGATCGGGTTGAAGTTGGATGGCCCGATTCAGGTCGGTCAGTGCTTCTTCATAACGGCTTAACTCGTATAAAGCCTTACCCCGTCCAGTAAAGGCATCAGCAAAGTTAGGTTGAATTTGCAAAGCCCGATCGTAGGACGAGATCGCCTTAGTATAGTCGCGTAAATCACGGTTAAGCAAATTACCACGCATGTACCAGAGAACATAGTCATCCGGTTTAATATTGGTTGCCCGGTCAAATGACCCCAGGGCCGCCGTGTATTCTTGCAATGATATTAACAAGACACCGCGATCGCGCCAGACACTATAGAAATCTGGTTTTAACTGAATAACGCGATCGTAGGAAGACAAGGCCTCATAGTGCCGTTTCATCGCAAACAAAACGTTCCCCCGTTCATACCAGGCAGGGTAAAAGTCAGCTTTGAGGGCAATTGCCCGATCAAGGGCAATGAGGGCATCCTGAAGGCGGCCCACGCGATAAAACTGATTACCGCGATTCGTCCAGTCGACAGCAGTAGCATGATCAGGCAAATCTGGTAGATCCAGGTAAGGCCGGATTGTTTCTACCTGTGCTGAGCTAAGTTGGGCGGGTGACGACGTTTCGATGCGTAACGACGGGGTTAATCCGGTTTGGGACATCCGGTTGAGGAATGTGGCAATGGGAATGCCCGAACTAAACCCGCGATTGACACGGGAATAACCTCCCAGTTGTTCATCCCGAATTTCCTCTGCGTCCGATCGCCCATGAACGCCAATCACCCGGCCTGCTGTATCAATCACAGGACCACCGCTCATTCCCACACCGGTAATGTTGCTGTAGAACAACGTGTACCCCTCCCGACTTGGCCCCTGCGTCAGTGGCAAGGTGAAATCCCGATTGGCTAACAATCCGGCTGTAAACCGATGAGTCCGCCTACCAGTCTGGCGATCGCGGAGCCAACCTGATGTAAACACATTCCGAAACCGGGCATCATACTGATAGTTGGCCAGGGTGGCAACCGGGTAAGCGCGATCACTCCGAAAGGGAACCAGCGCCAGGTCAACCCCCGGTAAGGTTCTAATGCTGCGATAGTCAACCGGGTAACTGGCTCCATCGGCTGTCACGATCTGATACTCATCATTTGTGGCCACGACATGGCGGGCGGTCAGCACCATATAGTTCTTGCCAGAACGCGAAATAATCACCCCCGAACCTGGATTGACACTGTTGACTAAAACCGTTATCTCCCGCGCCCGTTGATTCACCTGTTCCGCCGTTTGGGCATGGGCGATCGCGGGTTGCACCAGAGCAATAGTGGTACCAAGGAGAATATAGGGGAAAGGGTTCATGGCAGAGACTTAAGAGTGCAGAGACTTAAGAGTACAGAGACTTAAGAGTACAGAGACAAGAGTAGACGTGCGGGATTAGCTGTTGGATCGATCGCGGGCGCATAACTCGCGCTTGACGGGGGTCGTCAGAGTCATTTTGGTGAGAGGGGTGAGGCAAATAAAGGTGGCGATCGGAATGGCCCAACTGGAACGGGCAATTTCTTTCCGCAGTGGAAGATGGGGCGAAGAACCATCCTTAAACACATAGGGATTACCCCATAACGGGTAGGCGTGTAAACCATTGACACCAATCACGTCACCGCGCCAGTTCATGAGCGGACCACCACTCATACCCTGCTGAATCCAATTGGTGTAACCGATGCGATAACCACCAACAAATGATCGATCAAGGACGAAGGATACATAACCATCGGTGAAGACAAATTCTTCGCTGATGGCTGGATCGTAGTCATGGGGAAAGCCTGCAGCAAATACTGCTTCGCCCACTTCTAATTTTGCGGTTGGATTGAGAGTGGCAATTGTATAAGCGCGAGAACTGGAAAATTGCAACACATCCAGATCATTGCCAAGAAAACGACTCTGGCGATTGAAATGGTGATTCTCCAGTACTTTTGCCGCATAGATTTTGCCATCTGGTGTTTGAATGCGATAAGACTTACCCGCATTCACCACATGATGGTTGGTCAATACGCTGTAGAGCGGTCCCTGTTTCTGGATCAAAATACCAGAACCCGAATTTCTGCCCACTAAAACCTTGACAGTAATTGAGCGGGCCAGGGGTTCTAACTTTTGGTGATCGCCCGTGTCTGTAGTTGTCCAACTACGTCCGGGTGGCATGAAAAACAGGTGCTGGGAAACAAGTCGTAGTCCTTTTGTAGCTGGTGCATAGGTGGCCAGTAAAGGTGACTGCCAACTCCAAAGGGAAGAAACAAGTACAAGTGCATACCAGGACACTGTGACGGCTCCTTCACGGTTGTTGAATATACACGTTTTGTAGGGGCAGATTTACCAAATATCATGCGTGGTCGGTGCTGCTAAACCTGCCCCTACGAAGGAACGCGGTTTCCAGACGTTTTGTTCAATGCTTGCTATCGAAGGTCAGAAAACCGCTGGTAGCAGCATGCTGAGGCTGCTACCAGCGGTTTGTCATCAGCAAATTTATTGCCCCTCTGGACGCAGAGTTGCCATATATCGTTTGATATCAACATACTCCCGCGTCCCACTTTCGTAGAGCGGTCCCGATGCCCCCGCCCGGACATCGAAAAGTTGCTGAATGACACGGCTGGCATCCTCATTGGGTTTTAAGGTAAACAGTACCCCTGTACAAGGACCACCCAGCTCAGTTGCGACACACACAACCGGGAGGTTATTCACGATTCCAGTTGTGATGTAGTTCAATTGTCCCTGGCGGTAGAACCGATCAAACCGTTCGGACACTTCCCGGCAACGAACTTCCGGATCATAACCAGACTGGGCGAAGTAATGAGAAACCCATTTCACCAGCGGCAAAACACCGTGAGGTGTGGAAGCAAATGTGGTTGGTTTACCACTCCGGTCGTAATTACAGAAGAAACTGTCTGATGTAATGGGCGGGTTTACAACCATTTGCTGTTGATGACAGGGTGCTACACCAGCCTGACAGCCAGTCGGTGCAGATGGCGCACAGGGTGCCGCACCATTTGGGGCACAATTAACGGAGGGAGTCATAACCGGAGGTTGACCACAGGGAGCCGGGCCACCTGGGGCACAGTTACCAACATAGGACGGAGGGATGGCAACCGGAGTCACTTGCACGGGGGTGGTTGTGGTGGTTGTGGTGACCACAGGCTTTGCTTGTGCCTGGGTACCCAAAACGGTGGTTGCACCAACAGCAATGGCCCCTGCTGTGACTAGCTTTAAACAGAGTTGCAGTTTCATGCTTGATTAAATCTCCGCGTTCATAACAGGACGTGAGCATTACTGAATGAAGCGTGATTCAGACACGTCTGGTAAATTCTGGGTCTGCAATTCAATCACTATCCTCATCAGCAACCCTCGCTCCATTTATCTGAACACTTGACCAATTTCCGGACAAAACCAGGTAAAGATCCGTTTCGTTACCCTCATTTGTGCTGAAAAATTACTGACATAGAAAAATCGGTAGTGTTTGAGTTTGGGGTTTTGGTTACGCTCAACTCACATTGCTCAGCCATTACCAGGTTCAGTAACGGGTAGAAGTGCATCATAGAAATACATCAATAGAGCAGGTACCCATGACCGGCTCTACTGTCTGGCTTTAACGTATTCCCTTTACCCTTTTAATCGTTTCAAATAATCCCAACCCCGCTGGGGCCATACCTGTCGTCCCGTTTTTTCGGCAATCCAGCGGGCTACTTTGGGGCCTGACCATTCACCGCCTTCGGGAGGAGGCCCTTTCAAGAGCCGTTGCAGTTCCTGTTGTTCTGCAGGAGTCAACAGCGATCGCGGCGATGGTTGGCGTTTCTGGCTCCGATTTTTGACCGCAGTTGGACCTTCACGGTTGTAACGCCGCACAATTTCCTTTGCATAGTCATAATTCAAGCCAACGACATTGGCCGCCTGTTTGATCGTCCATTGTTGGGCCACAAGCTGGAGTAAATGCCAGCGGCGGGCTTCCGTTGTATCTTGAGCTTGACGGTAAAGGCGCTTTAGCTCTTCAACCGTCAAATGGGGTGTGAGGTGGGCTTTTGGTGGCATGCCCTCTGTGCTTCAACTAAAGGTCTGTAAGGTGAGATGCCATCCTGACATGACTCAATGACAAGTCAGGACAGATTAAGCGTTGGTGTCTCGCAAAAACAGCACCTACGCCAACACAGGAAACACCATTATGGAGTTTAGAAACGTTGCTGTTGTTGCCTGTCTGGGCAACAGTGCTTAAGCCCTGGAAGCATGTGTCAGCCAGGGATACGTTGATATAGCAAAGTACTAAGTGCTGAGGACTGAGCGCTGAGTTTTAATGGCATCAGCAATGTCCTAACCCTACCCTTTACTGCTGCTGAAATCGCCTGTGCTGGGGATGCAGGTTAACCTGTCAATGGCTACGGGCAACACTGACTTGCCGCATGAACTTGGGATGGCGTCTCGACTGATCCAAACCGCTGTTCAGCTTCAAAGCAGCAAAGCCCAGTCATGAAGCTAAAGGATATATTCAGGTCGGGCTACATGATAGTAAGCGTAGTGGTAGCCGGGAGAGTCCTGATAGCCACCCCAGTTACGGTGGGACAGGTAAGGGTAATCAACTACCGAATTATTGTAGGAGGTGGTGTCATCAATCGGATAAACGTAGTAGTCCTCCGCTGCTGCACCAGGTTCACTCATCAAAACGGTTGCGCCCAAGGCGATCGCAGTTGCGGGAATAACTGTCTGGGGAGATAGCAGCTTCATAGCAAACGTCACTGAGCAAAGTACGTTTCATTTATCTGAAAGTTTGCGGAACTTTCCGGATAAATTGTGGAGTGCTGCGTAAAACTTCAACTTTCGCCAGAGTTGTTCAGGCGATCGCCATTTCTCAATGTCCAGGAATGATTAGTGAAGCCCTGCTGTTTGCCGGTGTATTCAGCAATTTTTTCCCGTGCCGTGGCGTAGGCGGGTGTGCCCAGAGGAATTTTTTCGAGTAGTGCCAGGGCCCGCTTTAAGTTATTGGAACGAGCATATTCATTCGCTTGCTGCAACCAGCGGTCAGCTAAGACGTAGAGTTTTTCCGTATATTCGGCTGTTTTTTCCTGCACTCTTGTATCCACGGGGGTACCGGGAGGAATTTTGCCTAATGCCGCGATCGCCCCTACGAGATCCTGCCGCTCAGCCCGGTAAATGGCTTTTGATAGTAATGATTCAGCCTGCACCTTTTGCTTCATGGTGTACTCGCGAATTTTTTGCTGGGCTTTCGGGTAAGCAATCGTATCGGGTGGAATGTCATTTAAGAAGGTCAATGCCCCGGTAAAGTCGCCTATGATGGCGCGGTCATAAGCC
>CAZGDE010000075.1:20466-21178 GCA_964524315.1 uncultured bacterium | reverse complement strand
GTTCTGGACTGTAAATACCCGGTGTAGCAGGATAACCCATACCCTGGGGCAAAATTTGACTGGCTTCCGTGACAATCAATCCGGCGGTTGCCCGTTGGGCGTAATATTCGGCGTTTAATGGGCCCGGTACGTTGCCTGCTCCAGCACGATTACGGGTTAAGGGAGCCATGACCAGGCGGTTCGGCAACTCGTAGGGCCCTAATTTGACAGGGGTGAGCAACGGTTGATTGACAGTCATGAATAGGGTTCTCCAGCGTTATGAGATAGGGGATGATGCAATGCTAATACCAAATAAATTGAGAACATTGCCGATCCTTGTCGGGGCAGGTTTTGCCATTAGATGAAAAACCATACCATCAAAATTTGCCAAACCTGCCCCGACGACCATACGCATCTACCCGAAAAATAGTTTTATGCGGTACGCATGGGGGTTCATACAGGGGGTTCATTGACCCCAACGATGTTTTAAGGATCGGCGTTAGTCGGATTAAGCAGCCTGTTCAGCCAATTGCGACGTTTGGAACACAAGCTGATCAAGTTTCTCTAACAGGACCCGCTTAGAGTTCACCCCAATGGCGCGATCGCTCACCTTTCCTTGATAGAAAAATAGGACGGTTGGCAGTGATTGAATGTTATATCGACCGGCGATTTGCCGATAGTCGTCCACATTGAGCTTGCCAACGATCGCCCGTCCGGCCGTATCTGCGGCCAG
>CAZGDE010000075.1:0-20456 GCA_964524315.1 uncultured bacterium | reverse complement strand
AGACCCGACATGGCCCACACCAGGCCGCCCAAAAATCGACAATCACCGGAAGATCACTTTCCAGAACGATTTGATCAAAATTGTCGTCGGTTAATTTCAGGACGTGGGAAGTCATCGCGTTCCTCCTGACAAATAAAGCGAGCAAAAGAGAGCAAGAAAAAAAATTAACGACCGTGTACGTAGCAATGTGTAGCAGCATCAAAGCTAGCCAACGTCGGTCACTGGGCATCAGTCATGGAGAGGGGGCATAATCCCGAACACGTTGCCAGAACCGTGCAATTTGAGCGGTCAAACAGTTAAGTAGTTAAACAACCGCTTAACTAAGATAGTAAAAGCTGATCCTAAAATAGTCAAGTGGTTGTTTAACTATTTCAGTTGTAACAAGAAGCCGCTAAGATGGGAGTAATAATGATGGGGTTGTTTCTCTACACCCGCGATCGCCCCATTCCTGATCAATGAGCAGTTACGAGTCTGAATCAGTTCTACGGGCCGTTGTCACTGTTGCCGAAACCGAACAGCGTGCCAAAATTTTTGCTGCCCTATCTGACCCCACCCGCCTGCGCATTGTGGAGTTGCTGGCAGAGCAGGGTGAGCTGAGTGGCTCCGAGATTGCGGCACGGTTAGAGATTAGCCTGGCGTTGTTCTGCCACCACTCCCGTACTCTATCTGAAACGGGTTTACTCCAGATTCGGAAAGACGGGCAAACCAAGTACAACTCCCTCAATCAGTCATTGCTCGACCGCTGTTTTGCCAGTTTTAAGGCCCTCTGTCAGCGCCAGGGCAAATGTGAGGAATCGGATTAATACCAATTCTCTGAAGCCTGGCGACAGATCACCGTAGGGGCAAACGGCCGTTTGCCCCTACCGCCCAACATCTGTAGACCAATTTTATCGAATCGGACTAATTGGCAAACAGGTTATCGCCACAGTGGGAGTCGATCAGCCACAAACCGGCGGAGATTTTGGGGGCACTGACGGATAGATTGAGTCCCTGTTGTAGTCCACAAACCAGGAGCGAGAGGCTATCAACCAGTTTGGGATCCCACCGTTGGTTTTGCTCCTGTTGGCAGTCTTCCAGGGCTTTTGCCATGCACTCTGGTGTTGTTAGCTGTGGCTCAGCAGTACTCATGCGCAAGGTCGCCAGTCGTTGCTGATAGTCGGCAACCAGACCGAGAATGCGAGACTCTAATGGAATTTCGTCGCCAGCTAGCCCGCCCGGTTGCCCGGAACCATCCCAGCGTTCGGTCTGGTGGGTAATGATGGTGGCGATCGCCCGTAGTTGGGGTAACATCCGTAAAACCTGGGTACCCGGTACCAGAGGACAACTGGGTGCTACCTGATTAGGATCGTCTGTATAACGACCAAAACTACCCGGACTCAGGACGGACTGCGTTCGTTGCAAGGGGGATAGGCGATGGAGCAAACCTGCCAGTTTCAGGCGATTCAGTTGCCATGCGGGTAGATCGAGCAATTGCCCCATTGCCTCTGCCAGGGCCGCAACTTCCGCAGCAGCGGCGGGATTGGTCAGGTCTGCCTGGTCGGTTAACTGGGCCATCCGCAGGAATGCCTGCACTTCGTTCGATACCAGATTGCTATCTAAAATATCCTGGTGCAGTTCGATTAAGGGCTGAGCCTGGGCTGTATGACCTAAATTTGCCTGACCCGCTTGCAAGTAGTTGACCACACGGCTGACGGTTGCACTTAAATCATCGGGTTGGCTGTCCTGGGACACGATCTGTTGCATCTGGGCCAGCAGTCGATCTGCCAGGTCGGGCTGGTAGCGGCGGATATGGGCGATCGCCAGTTCGACCGTTTCCTGTACCAGATTTGCTTCAAATGTCCAGAAGCCATAAAACTTCCGCTCCAGGTCATGGTCTGGTGGCCCCTGTTTGCCATAGTCAGTGTTGGACAATTCCTGACAGAGAACCATTGCCGCATAGGTGGGAGCCAGAATGATCAGGTGCCATTCCTGGGCAACGGGGTCCGATGGTTCCAGATTGACCAGTTTGACATTCGCTAACTGGCTGGTGGGATGGTCGGCAAATCCGGCTTCCGGTGCCGCCATGATGACCACTTCTTCCGAATGGGCCGCCAGGTCACGGTAGCGATCGGCTTCCTGGAGGTACCACTTCCCGCGCTGGAAGGCAGTAATGACGAGCGGTTTACTACCAGCAGTGAGAATACTGTCTTCTAAGGCATGGCAGAGGGCGACCAGCGTATTTTTGTAGTAAACGCCAAAATTTAACGGTCGCTTACCAACAGCCCCCGATTGGTGCGCGTCCTTAAGCAGATGAAGAATCGAACCTTCCAGCATGTTATTAAGTAATTAGCCCAATCAGATAAAAAGTTGTCTTTAGAATGCGGTCAGCACTCCGTTGTGTACGGTGCCAGAGTAGCACCAGATACCCTTTCCTTTCAGCCTAACACCCTGCCATGAGAGAGATACAGCAGTTCTCAGATGGGTTGGCCACACAGTAGGGGCGTTGGCGTAGCTATGCCGAAGGCTGTACGGCCGTTCGCCCTTACAAAAGATGTGGTTTATTCAAGCAGGAATGGCTGCAATTCAAGGATTAGCCTCGCCAACACCAGAATTTTGCCGGGTTTAACCAAGATTTTTAGAATGTTTACATAAGTTTACCATTCCTTTTTCTGATCTGATCCTGATTGGGGGACAAACGATTCCGAAGAGATATTTCCCCCGGAGAATGATTTGGAATACATCCGGTTGGCCTCTGCCATCTCTCGCTTAAACCCACTCCTACAGCCAGAAAGGGAAGATATTCACCTGACTGGAGAGAATAACTGGTACCTATGATCCACACGGGGATCGTCGTTACTGAGTGGAATTGTCTGAACGGATGGTTGCGATCTCGGTGATTGCCAATGAACAGGCTGAGCAAGATGATTATGCGATTACCAGAGGATAAATTCGTCCTCACGGAATCCTCATATTTAGCGAATAGCGTGATAGGTGCATGGACGTTTAGTAAAACTCCGAAGACTTATGCCGTCGCCTGTTCAAGACCAACCAAATCCAGCCGAAGCTGATGTATCAACAACTGCTTCCAAACCTGCCAAGGTGAAGAAGCCCAACGAGCATGCCAGTGGCGATCGCCGCTTCAAAGCCCTGGACATGACGATGAAGCGCCATCAATACAAGCCAGATGCTTTGATTGAGGTGTTGCACAAAGCCCAGGAATCCTTTGGCTTTCTCGAAGAAGATGTCTTAATTTATGTTGCCAGAGGGCTGAAGTTACCCCTCAGTCGGGTCTATGGGGTCGCCACGTTTTACCATTTGTTCTCGCTCAAGCCCAGTGGTGCCCATACCTGTGTGGTCTGTCTGGGAACGGCCTGCTACGTGAAAGGCGGGAACAAGGTGATGGAAGCCCTGGAAACCGAACTGGGCATTAAAGGCGGTGAAACTACTGCCGATGGCAAGGTGTCGTTGACGGCTGCCCGTTGCCTGGGAGCCTGTGGTATCGCTCCGGCGGTGGTGTTTGATGGCACAGTGGCAGGCAAGCTAGAACCCGATGGTGCCCTGGCGCGAATCAAGGAATGGGAAGCCGAATAGCCCCTGACATGGGAGGAGACAGGACTTATGGATTGGAATGAATTGCTGGAACTTGCCGAAGCGACCCAGGCAAAGCATAAGAGTATTCGGGTACATTGCTGTACTTCAACCGGGTGTCGGGCGGCAAACTCAACGGACGTGTTAGCCAATTTACAGGCGGCAGTGGCGGATCAGGATTTGGGCGATCGCATTGATGTGGTGGGTGTGGGCTGTATGGGGTTCTGTGGTCGGGGTCCCCTGGTACAAGTTGATCCAACGGATGATCTGTACGAAGAAGTCACCCCAGAGGATGCCGCCAGCATTATCAGTGCGTGTAATGGTGGGACGGCAACCTGCACTAAAGGCGATTCCAAACATCCCTTCTTTGCCCGCCAAATGAAAGTCGTGCGGGAACATAGTGGCAAGGTTGACCCGGAAAGTATTGAGGACTATATCTCGGTCGGTGGCTACCGTTCTCTCCACAAGGCGTTATATGAAATGACGCAGACGGAAGTTGTCGAAGAGATTACCAAGAGTGGCTTGCGCGGTCGGGGTGGTGGCGGTTATCCCACAGGGTTGAAGTGGGCAACGGTAGCGAAAATGCCCGGTGAGCAGAAGTATGTCATCTGTAACGGGGATGAGGGTGATCCGGGTGCGTTCATGGATCGGAGTGTACTGGAAAGTGACCCGCACCTGGTGTTAGAAGGGATGGCGATCGCCGGGTATGCGATCGGTGCCAACCACGGGTTCATCTATGTGCGGGCAGAGTATCCCCTGGCAATTCAACGGCTCCAGAAAGCGATTCAGCAAGCCAAGAAATATGGCCTGCTCGGTAGTCAGGTGTTTGAGTCGCCCTTCGACTTCAAAGTGGATATCCGGATTGGTGCTGGTGCCTTTGTGTGTGGCGAAGAGACGGCTCTGATCCAGTCGGTGGAAGGTGGTCGTGGTAATCCGCGCCCCCGTCCTCCCTATCCGGCACAATCGGGTTTATGGGGCTGCCCGACGCTGATCAACAACGTGGAAACCTATGCCAATATCTCTGCCATCATTAGGCAGGGAGCCGATTGGTATGCCAGCATTGGTACCGAAAAGAGCAAGGGTACCAAGATCTTTGCGCTGACGGGCAAGATTCGTAACAATGGCTTGATCGAAGTGCCGATGGGTATCACCCTGCGGGAAATTGTGGAAGAGATGGGGGGTGGCATCCCGGATGGCGAAGTGAAAGCTGTCCAAACCGGGGGCCCCTCCGGTGGTTGCATTCCCGCTGCCATGCTGGATACGCCCGTTGACTACGACTCCCTCACCAAGATTGGTTCCATGATGGGGTCGGGTGGCATGGTGGTAATGGATCAGGAAACCAGTATGGTAGAAGTTGCCCGCTTCTACATGGAGTTCTGCCGGGGTGAAACCTGTGGCAAGTGCGTTCCCTGCCGCACGGGAACGGTGCAGCTTTACACGATGCTAACGAAGCTAATGAACCGGCAAGCCACCGAGGCGGATCTGGAGAAGATGAAAGCCCTTTGCTACATGGTGAAGGAAACCAGCCTGTGTGGGTTAGGACAGACTGCGCCCAATCCCATCCTCAGTACGTTGCAATACTTTGGCGAGGAGTATCAGGAGTTGTTGCAACCGGAGGATTCGCCCAATGGCAAGGTCAAGACTGGTGCGTAGTGGATGGTGGATAGCGGAGAAATAAATTATGTCTGTCAAAACGCTCAAAATTGATGGCATCGATGTCGCGATCGAAGAAGGTTCGACCATTCTGCAAGCTGCCAAAGAAGCAAAGGTGCCCATTCCCACCCTCTGTCATTTAGAGGGCGTCACCGATATCGGTGCCTGTCGTCTCTGTCTCGTAGAACTGGAGGGTAGCAACCGCTTACTGCCTGCCTGTGTGACCGAAGTTGCCGAGGGGATGGAGGTTCACACCAACACACCCAAGTTGCAGGAGTATCGCCGGATGACGGTGGAACTGCTGTTTGCGGAAGGCAATCACGTTTGCTCGGTTTGCGTTGCCAATGGCAATTGCGAATTGCAGGATGTGGCAATTCAGGTGGGGATGGATCACTCCCGCTTCCCCTACCGCTTCCCCGAACGGCATGTGGATGTTTCCCACCCCCTGTTTGCGATCGACCATAACCGTTGCATTCTCTGTACCCGGTGTGTGCGGGTCTGTGACGAGATTGAAGGTGCCCACGTTTGGGATGTGGCACAGCGGGGTGCAGCCTGCTACATCGTTTCTGGTCTGAATCAACCATGGGGTTCGGTGGATGCCTGTACCTCCTGCGGTAAGTGTGTGGATGCCTGTCCGACGGGTTCCATTTTCCATAAAGGTGAAACGACGGGTGAAAAAGACCGCGATAGTAACAAGCTGGAATTCCTGGTCACGGCGCGGGAGAAGAAGCAATGGACACGTTGATGGGTTGTCAATTTTGGATTTTGGTGGGAGGCGGAAAAGCATGAGCAAGATTAGATTTGCAACGGTCTGGTTGGCGGGTTGTTCGGGCTGTCACATGTCGTTTCTCGACCTGGATGAGTGGCTGATTGACCTCGCCCAACACGTCGATGTGGTTTACAGTCCGGTCGGTTGCGATTTGAAAGACTATCCCGCTGATGTGGATGTATGCCTGGTGGAAGGGGCGATCGCCAACGAAGAAAACCTGGAACTCGCCCACATCGTTCGCAAAAACACCAAAATTGTCATCTCCTTTGGCGACTGTGCGGTGACAGCTAATGTGCCTGCCATGCGGAATATGCAGGGTAAAGCCGATGGTGTGTTGAAACGGGGCTATCTCGAACTGGCAGATACAGGACAACAACTGCCCAATGAACCGGGAATTGTACCCGAACTGCTCGATCGCGTCGTGCCCTTACATGAAGTCATTAAGGTCGATATCTTCATGCCGGGATGTCCACCGTCCGCCGATCGCATCAAAGCCACGATCGAACCGTTATTGCAGGGCGAAAAACCCGCAATGGTGGGACGGGAAATGATTAAGTTTGGGTAATTGTCATTGGTTGTTATACCAATTCTCGAAAATGGAGCAACAGATTGGGTAGGGGCGTTTCGCGTTCGCGTAGCGTCTCCTTTGGAGACAACGCCCTTACAGAAAGATTCATGTATAGTTCCAATTTGGAGAATTGATATTCGTCATTAGTCATTGGTCATTAGTGGTGTAGGGGCAAAGTATTTGGTGATGGTGTTTCCGTTGGTTGCCGAGACTCTCTCCCAAATGCTCCGCCCTTGCCCATAAGACAGACAAACATAAGACGGACAAAAGGGACAAAGAGGAACAGAGATATGTCCAGAACTGTAGTAATTGATCCCGTCACCCGGATTGAGGGACACGCGAAGATTTCCATTTTCTTGAATGATGCCGGTGAAGTGGATGATGCCCGTTTTCATGTGGTGGAATACCGGGGCTTTGAAAAGTTTTGCGAGGGGAGACCCTTTACCGAAATGGCCGGGATTACTGCCCGGATTTGTGGCATTTGTCCGGTAAGTCACCTGTTGGCGGCTTCTAAAACAGGCGACAAGATCCTGGCAGTCAAGATTCCGCCTGCGGCTGAGAAGTTGCGCCGTTTAATGAACCTGGCACAACTGACCCAATCCCATGCGCTGTCGTTCTTCCACCTCAGCAGTCCTGATTTCTTACTGGGTTGGGATAGTGATCCGGCAAAACGGAATGTATTTGGTTTAATTAGCGAAAATCCTGACCTGGCGCGTGCTGGCATTCGCCTGCGGCAATTTGGGCAGACGGTGATCGAACTGTTGGGTGCCCGCAAGATTCACTCTGCCTGGACCGTACCTGGTGGGGTGCGATCGCCCCTGTCGGAAGAAGGGCGAACCTGGATTCGGGAACGGTTGCCAGAGTCGTTTGCGACGGTCAATTTGGCGCTGAGTCTGTTTAAAGGCATGCTGGATGGTGCCCTGAAGGACGAAGTTCACATTTTTGGTGAGTTTCCTTCCTTGTATATGGGTCTAGTTGGCAAAGGTGGCGAATGGGAACACTACGGCGGCCACCTGCGCTTTACGGACAGTCAGGGCAATATCGTTGCCGATAACCTGAGCGAAGATGATTATCAAACGTTCCTGGGTGAGGCGGTGGAAAAATGGTCGTACCTCAAGTTCCCCTACTACAGACCAATGGGCTACCCGGATGGTATCTATCGGGTTGGCCCATTGGCACGCTTGAATGTGTGTGACCACATTGGGACGGAAGCTGCCAATAAGGAACGGCAGGAATTGCGCGATCGCGCTGGTGGTGTGCCAAACTCCTCGTTCCTGTACCACTACGCGCGGTTAATCGAAATCCTGGCATGTTTAGAGGCGATCGAGCAATTGATGGCAGACCCGGATATTGTCTCGGAGCGGATTCGTGCCCAGGGTGGGGTGAACCAACTGGAAGCGGTGGGTGTGAGTGAAGCACCACGAGGTACCTTGTTCCACCATTACAAAGTGGACGAAAACGGTTTGATTCAACAGGTAAACCTGATTATTGCTACGGGACAAAACAACCTGGCAATGAACAAAACCGTCACCCAGATCGCCAAAAACTATATTCATAGCAATGACATTCCCGAAGGTTTTCTAAACCGGGTGGAAGCCGGTATCCGTTGCTATGACCCGTGTCTCTCCTGTTCAACCCACGCCGCCGGACAAATGCCATTGCATGTCGAATTGCTGGCACCCGATGGCACCGTTGTCAGTGAAAGATATCGGAATTAATGGGTCATTAGGCATTGGTCATTGGTCATTGGGAAGATTTGGTAGGGGCGTAGCATTCGGGCAAAAGTCTCTGTAGCACACCTCAAACTACTGCCGAATGCTACGCCCGTACAGGGAATCAAGGATCACCCCTGCACCAGAAGGCGCAGCGATCGCCCGAATGCCACATCTGTACGGGGAATTGAGGAATGGGAAGATTTGGTAGGGGCGTAGCATTCGGGCAAAAGTCTCTGTAGCACACCTCAAACTACTGCCGAATGCTACGCCCGTACAGGGAATCAAGGATCACCCCTGCACCAGAAGGCGCAGCGATCGCTCGAATGCCACATCTGTACGGGGAATTGAGGAATATAAAGGAGGTGAGTTAAATGGCAAAAGAAAACCTGTTTTTATGTATGGGATCTGCCTGTCACCAACTGGGTGTGTATGAGGTATTGCCAAAGTTGCAGGGGTTAATTCAACAGTATGAATTAGATGAGTTCATTACCCTGAAAGGTTCCTTCTGTCTGGAAATTTGCAGTCATGGAATTACCATGAAATTCCGTGATCAACATTTCATGAATATTACTCCTCAAAACATTGAGGAAAAGTTTGTCAATGAAATCGTGCCCACAGTTAAGACGATTAACTCGTGTGTCTGAAATGGTATGTGACACGAGCCTGGATGCCTCAATAATGGGATCAACACGTCATGATAAACAATGATCAAAACCATCTGTGGAAACTACTGTGGGATTATGACCCAAATGGGTTGATTGTGGTTGATCCAGACCTTTACATCAAACTGGTAAACCCGGCATTCTGCCGTATGTTTGATGTCCAGCAAGAGGATGTGATTGGTCAACCGGCCCAGGTCATTTTGGAAGATGTGAGTGACTTCAGCCGGGCATGGCGTCAGAATACGGTCATCAGGGGCAAGGTACGGGAGTATCCCCAGCACGATCTGTTTGTCAGTGAAGTGATTTTCTCAATCGAGGATGAAGGTTTGATCGCTGCCATCCTGATGGATATCAGTCATGAATTAGAACGTAAACGCGAACTCGAACGACTGAAAGTGGAAACGGTGCAGAAGGTCAATGCCGTGGTTGACAATCAAATGAAAGTTGTCCAGGAAATTGCCGGACTTTTAGGCGAAACCACCGCTGAAACCAAGGTTAATTTGCTGAAAATTATTCAAGTTCTGGAACAGCACAGCACGATCTAATTCTATTTATTTTCATCGCAGCTATGTATTGCCCTGTCGAAGTTGATAACTTTCTCGATATCCACAGAGATAGCCTGAATAAAAAGGGTGAGGAACTGTGTGGCGATAAGGTCAAGTACTTAAAAACTGACAAGAAAACGATTATTGTCCTTTCGGATGGTTTGGGGAGCGGTGTAAAAGCGAATATTCTCGCAACGCTTACCACGGAAATTTTGATCACCATGCTGGATGCGGACATTCCCCTTGAGGAAGTGCTAAAGACGGTGATCGCAACCCTACCTATTTGTAAAGTCAGGAAGATCGCCTATTCCACTTTTACGATTATTCATATCAATAGTGAAACGAACCGTTTCACGGTGATCAACTTTGACAATCCTCCACCCCTCTATTTCCACCAGGGTAAAGCGGTCAGGTTAGAGGGTAAATCGGAGTCAATTCTAGATCGAAAAATTTCGATTTGTGAGGGAATTTTAGAGCGGGGCGATTTTTTGGGGGCATTAAGTGATGGTGTACTTTACGCCGGGATGGGCGTAACTTTGAACTTTGGCTGGGGCTGGGATAGTATTGCCAGCTATGTGGAAGAAATCTTACTGCAAAAGTCCCATACGGCTCGTACTATTGTCCATGAAGTTCTCCGGAAAACCCAATCTCTTTACCAGGGCGAAATTGGTGATGATGCTACCTTTGTCGGTGTTTATGTTAGGAAACGTAACCCTTTGATCATTTTTACAGGCCCACCGCTGGAAAAGGAGAGAGACGAGGAATATATTGATCGATTGCTGAACTTTAGGGGGCGTAAGGTAATCTGCGGTGGCACAACTGGGAATATTGTTGCTAATTTCCTGGGCGAAATGATTGATATTGACCTGTCTACCATTCGGGAAGATCTACCCCCAATTGGGAATCTCAGTTATGTCGATCTAGTGACGGAAGGGATTTTAACTATTTCTAAAGCGACGGAGTACATCAAAGGGTGTAATGGCATTCCCAGTCGCCTGCGATTTGATAATAATGGGGCATATTTACTGGCAAAAGAAATTTTACAGGCAGACTCGATTCTGTTTCTTGTGGGACAAAGTATTAATGAGTTTTACCAGAATCCCTTATTACCTAAAAATATTTCTATTCGTCGAAGTTTAATTGAGGATTTAGTTTCCTTCTTACGCGATAAACAAAAAGAAGTAACAGTTGAATACTGTTAAAATAAATCCTATAAGGGTTCTAAACTAAATTGTGAAAATTTCTTTGTTACTGGTCATTAGTCATTGGTTATTGGTTATTAGTCATTGAATTTCCCAAATACCAATGACAAATGACAGTCTTCTCTAGCTTTTTCGCAAATCAAATAGGGTCGCTATAGATACATTCTTTCTCGCAACTTTTCTTGTTTTTACAAATCATCTTTTATCCTTACAAATCATTAAGGGGTGCGACATGAAAGCAGTCGATAGGGTTGGAAGACAACGACCGGGTGCTGGTAATAGCGTGCCGAGGGCAGCAGGTGTACAGTCTACTGTCACCATACTGGTGATTGGTTACGGTAACACCCTGCGCGGCGATGATGGCGTTGGCTACAGAGCCGCTGAAGTCGTCGAGTCCTGGCACCTGGAAAATGTGCGATCGCTCCCCTGTCACCAACTCACCCCCGAACTGATTGATGACATTTTCCATAGCCAGATTGTCATTTTTGTTGATGCTTTAGCGAGTTTATCAGCGGGTGATACGGACGTTAAAGTTGAGCAAATTCGACCCGATATGGAAGTATCGCTGGTAGGGCATTTTGCCGATCCGCGATCGCTCCTGGCGCTTTGCCAGGAACTTTACCAGGCAACCCCTATTGCCTATCAGGTATTGATCCCCGCGATCGATTTTGCGTTTAGCGAAGACCTGTCTCCGGTTACACAGAACTATCTCATCATCGCTTTAGAAAAAATTCAAAAGATAATTGGTGTTTCTGAGAATTTCTGTGAATACTAAGGGTAAGGTTTGTTGTGTTACTGGTCATTCTTTACCGTTCTTGATTAATTGTTAGATCATTAGTTCTTTTTCTCCACACATACAACGGACTAATGTTCTCTACGTCTTTGTAAGGGCGGGTTTTGCCCAGGTTTTGATGAGATTTTTGAAGTTTTTCTGCTAACCCCCCCCCTACAAATGAGTTGGTCAATTAGTGAATGACCTGTGACTATCCTTATTAATCAATTTGGAGGTTTGTTATGAAAGCAGCCGATATCATGTCCCCAGAAGTGGTGACGATTCGGAGTTCTGATACCGTTGCCCAGGCGATCACATTAATGAATGGCAAGGGTTTACATGCGTTGATCGTTGAACGGCAACACGACGAAGATGCCTATGGCATTGTTACCGATGCTGATGTCGCTTACAAAGTTGTTGCCTATGGCAAACATCCAGAAAAGGTCAGAGTGTACGAAATCATGACCAAGCCCTGCATCGTCATTAATCCCGATCTGGGGATTGAATATGTGGCGCGGTTGTTTGCCAACACAGGTATCCACCGTGCCCCGGTCATTCGGGAGAAACTGGTGGGGATCATTTCGCTGACTGACATTTTGACGAAAGGCAAATTAGTTGAATCTCCCCCTGCCCTGAAGATTGAGCAACGCATTCAAACCGCGATCGCCGAAGCCCGCAGTGCTTGCGAAAAATATGGTGCCACATCAAAAGAATGTATCGTTGCCTGGGATACCGTCGAAGAATTGCAAGCTGAAGCCGCTCACCAACGGTCAGAGAAGCTTGGTAAAAGTGCATTTGACGATTACTGTGAGGAATTTCCAGAGGCCGCCGAAGCTCGGATATACGACGTATAGGTTACGCTTGTTAACCCACCCCTTTAGCTTTTCTTCAGCTTGTTCAATTTTTTCCCCCTGAGATCCTCACATTTAAAACTTACGCTCAAGGTGGTTTCGCACGTTTGCGATTGCAAGAATCCCAACCTTTTCTGGAAAGAATGACCGAATCGCTACGCAGCACTAGATACGTCGAGGGGTCGACACTATGCGTTCAAAAACTTTTGCCACGTTAGACGGTAACGAAGCGGTTGCCCGCATTGCTTACCGTTTGAATGAAGTGATTGCAATTTACCCGATTACGCCTGCTTCACCAATGGGCGAATGGGCCGATGCCTGGGCTGCCGCCGGAGAACCCAATTTGTGGGGAACGGTGCCTGCCATTGTCGAAATGCAAAGTGAAGGGGGAGCAGCGGGAACGGTTCACGGGGCGCTGCAAGCGGGTTCGTTGACCACAACCTTTACAGCCTCCCAGGGTTTGTTATTGATGATCCCGAACCTGTACAAAATTGCTGGGGAACTGACTCCTGCGGTTTTGCACATTGCTGCGCGATCGCTGGCAGCCCAGGGACTTTCCATCTTCGGTGATCACAGTGATGTGATGTCGGTTCGGGGTACGGGTTGTGCGTTGCTATGTTCCGCCTCGGTGCAGGAAGCGCAGGACTTTGCCGCGATCGCCACACGAGCATCGCTGGAGTCACGTATTCCTTTCCTGCACTTCTTTGATGGCTTCCGCACGTCTCATGAAGTTCAGAAGGTTGAACTGGTGACGGATGATGAGCTACGGGCACTGGTACCCGTCGACAAAATTCTGGCACACCGCGCCCATGCCCTCACACCTGATAACCCCGTGATTCGGGGAACGGCACAAAATCCAGATGTGTACTTCCAGGCACGGGAAACGGTTAACCGCTTCTATGATGCCTGCCCGGATATCGTCCAGGAAGCAATGGATGAATTCGCCAAAGTCACCGGACGGCAATATAAGCTGTACGAGTATCACGGACATCCCGAAGCAGAACGGGTTGTCATCCTGATGGGTTCCGGTTGTGAAGCGGCGCACGAAGCCGTGGATTACCTGGTCGGTCAGGGTGAGAAAGTGGGCGTACTGAAGTTGCGGCTGTATCGTCCATTCGATATTCTCCGCTTTGCGGCAGCCCTGCCCGAAAGTGTCCAATCCGTTGTTGTATTGGACCGCTGTAAGGAACCCGGTAGCATTGGCGAACCCCTTTATCAGGACGTGATTAATGCCCTGTTTGAAACCGATCGGCGGAATGTGGTCGTGGTGGGTGGTCGCTATGGTCTGTCATCGAAGGAATTTACTCCGGCAATGGTGCGGGCAACCCTGGATAATTTAGCCAGCGAGAAACCCCGTAACCACTTCACAATCGGTATTACCGATGATGTAACCTACACATCCCTCGATTACGATGCCAACTTCTCGACGGAACCAGACAGCGTTGTACGGGCTATCTTCTATGGCCTGGGTGCGGATGGTACGGTCGGTGCCAACAAGAACTCGATCAAGATCATTGGGGAAGATACCGACAACTATGCTCAGGGTTACTTCGTTTATGACTCGAAGAAATCTGGCTCGGTGACGGTTTCCCACCTGCGGTTTGGTCCCGACCCAATTCGCTCCACGTACCTGATCAGCACTGCCAACTTTGTTGCCTGCCACCAGTGGGAGTTTATCGACAAGTTTGACCTGCTCAGTACGGCAAAATCCGGTGCCACGCTGTTGTTAAACAGCCCCTACGAACCCGCCGAAACCTGGATGCGCTTACCCGCCAACCTGCAACAGCAGATTGTGCAGAAGCAACTGAAGGTTTACACCATCAACGGTACAAAAGTGGCGCGGGAAGCTGGCATGGGTGGGCATATCAACACCGTCATGCAGGTCTGTTTCTTTGCCCTGGCGGGGGTATTGCCACGGGATGCGGCGATCGCCGAAATCAAGAAATCCATCCGCAAGACCTACGGCAAGAAAGGTGAAGCTGTTGTGGCAATGAACCTGAAAGCCGTTGATCAAACCCTGGAAAAACTGTTTGAAGTGGATTGGAAATCGCTCACGAGCGAATTACCCAACGACGACGGACTGCACACCGAACAGGAATACAATCCCATTCCTACCACCGCTCCTGCCTTCGTGCGGGATGTGCTGGGTGCCATGCTGGCTCGTAAGGGCGATGAATTGCCCGTCAGTGCCCTGCCCTGCGATGGTACCTATCCCAGTGGTACGTCGAAGTGGGAAAAACGGAACATCGCCCAGGACGTTCCGGTTTGGGACCCCGATGTGTGTGTCCAGTGTGGCAAGTGCGTCATGGTCTGTCCCCATGCGGTCATTCGCTCGAAGGTGTATGAACCGGGTGAACTGGAGCACGCCCCTGCCACGTTCAAGAGTGCCAATGCCAAAGACCACGATTGGAAGAGCTTGAAGTTCACCATTCAGGTTGCGGTTGAAGACTGTACGGGGTGTGGTGTGTGTGTGGATGTCTGCCCTGCGAAGAACAAGGCAGAACCCAAGAAGAAAGCCATCAACATGGCAGAACAGCTACCGCTGCGGGAACCGGAACGGGAAAATTGGGACTTCTTCCTCACATTACCAAACCCCGATCGCGAGAAACTCAACCTGCACAAGATTGCCCATCAACAAATGCAGGAACCACTCTTTGAGTTCTCGGGTGCCTGTGGTGGTTGTGGTGAAACGCCGTACATCAAACTGGCGACGCAACTGTTTGGCGATCGCATGTTAGTGGCTAACGCGACGGGATGTTCGTCCATCTATGGCGGCAACCTGCCGACGACACCGTGGACCCATAACGCCGATGGTCGTGGTCCTGCCTGGGCAAACTCTCTGTTTGAAGACAACGCCGAGTTTGGTTTGGGCTTCCGGGTGGCGATCGACAAGCACACGGAATATGCGAAGGAATTGCTGAACAGCCTGGCACTGGATACAGCGAATACACCCATTCCGACTGAACTGGCAAAGGCGATTCTGGAAGCCGTGCAGCAGGACGAAGCGGACATTGCAGAACAGCGCGATCGCGTTGCCCAACTGAAGCAAATCATCGCTGCTTGGATTGGTAATCTGAGCGACGATGCCCTCAAAGCCAAAGTTCAAAATCTCAAGTCTCTGACCGATTACCTGGTCAAGAAGAGTGTCTGGATTGTTGGTGGTGATGGCTGGGCCTATGACATCGACTACGGTGGCCTGGATCACGTCCTTGCCAGTGGTCGCAATGTCAACATCATGGTTCTGGATACGGAAGTCTACTCCAACACAGGTGGGCAAATGTCCAAGTCCACCCCACGGGGGGCAGTTGCCAAGTTCGCGGCTGGCGGTAAACCCGCACCCAAGAAAGACCTCGGGCTGATGGCAATGACCTATGGCAATGTTTATGTTGCCAGTGTGGCAATGGGCGCACGGGATGAGCATACGCTGAAAGCCTTCCTGGAAGCCGAAGCCTATGACGGCCCATCCCTGATCATTTGTTACTCGCACTGTATTGCTCACGGCATTGATATGCAGACGGGCTTACAGGAACAGAAAGCAATGGTCGATTCCGGTCGCTGGTTACTGTATCGCTACGATCCACGCCGAACGGAGAAAGGGGAGAATCCCATGCAGTTGGATTCCCGTACACCTAAACTCACCGTCGAAGTTGCCCTCTACCGTGAAAACCGCTTCAAGATGCTGACCCGCAGCAAACCTGAAGAGGCAAAACGGTTACTGGAACTGGCTCAGTCCGATGTCAACACCCGCTGGCAGATGTACCAATACCTGGCAGCCCGCCAACCCGGTTCAGCCGATGAACATGGTCACAGTCATGGACATGGACATGGCAACGGACATGGTAATGGACATGGTAATGGTCACGGCAATGGTCATGGCAAACCAGACTCGTCTGGACAGCCCGAACTAACCACCAAATAGCAGCCAAAGCTAAGGGTAAAGGATAAAGGCTGTCATCATCCTTTACCCTTTACCTGTTTCCTTTACCCTTTCGTCCTCACCTGATTTTTCGTCTTGCCTCTATTGAGCCTTTTCCCTCGTTTGCAAGGAGCAAGGACATGGATTTAACAACCACCTACATGGGATTGGAACTGCGATCGCCCCTCGTCGTTGGTGCCGCCGCTCCCCTGACCGAAGACATTGACAAGATTAAGCGCATGGAAGATGCTGGAGCGGCAGCAGTCGTCCTGCACTCCCTGTTTGAAGAACAACTCCACCTGGATCAGTTGGAACTACACCACCACCTCGTACAGGGGACGCACAGTTTTGCGGAATCCCTGACCTATTTTCCGGAACCCGAATTTTTCCATGTGGGGCCGGATGTCTATCTGAATCACATTCGGCAGGCAAAGGAGAGTGTGGATATTCCCATCATTGCCAGTCTCAACGGTAATACTCCGGGTGGTTGGACTGAATATGCCCGCCAGATTGAGCAAGCCGGAGCCGATGCCCTGGAACTGAACATCTACACCGTCCCCAATGTGCTGGACTTGGAAGGGGCGGAACTGGAGCAGCAGTACCTCAGTGTGGTGCGGGCCGTCCGGGCCGCTGTCACGATTCCAGTTGCCGTCAAACTCAGTCCCTACTTTACAAACCTGGCAAACATGGCGAAACGGTTGACCCTGGAAGGGGCAAATGGCCTGGTGCTGTTTAACCGCTTCTATCAACCCGATATTGACATTGATGAGTTAGAAGTACGTCCCAATGTGATTCTCAGCAGTCCCTATGACATGCGGTTACCGACGCGCTGGATTGCCATTCTCTACGGTCGCATTTCGACGGACTTTGCGGCTACGGGTGGTGTGCAACGGGGAACCGATGTGATCCGCATGATGATGGCAGGAGCAAAGGTAGTGATGATCGTCAGTGCCCTGTTGCGCCACGGCATTGAGCATTTGCAAGACATCGATCGCGAACTGCGTCACTGGATGACAGAACATGAATATGCCTCCGTCCAGCAAATGCAGGGAACGATGAGCCAGATTAACTGTCCCAATCCCAATGAGTTTGAACGGGCACAGTACATGAAGGCAGTACAGGATTACCGACCCCATCCCATTCATTTAACGGGTGTTCATGGCGAATAGGAAGGGCGATCGTAGGGGCGAACGGCCGTATAGCCTACCGGCATGGCTCCGCTAACGCCCTTACCTGGTTTTGTAGAATCGGTATAATCCCTATTTGGTTTTGTTCTGGTTCTTCGCCTGCTCCAGCGCAATTTCACGGACTGCGTCAAAGGAACTGATATCCGCTGCACCTTCGATCGCCTTCACTGCCAGGTCTTGTACCTGTTTGAGGGCGGCATCCAATTGTTTGGTGAGGGATTGAAGGCGGGTTTGTTGGTCTGAGATCGTTTCTTCGAGAAAATCAATCCGTAATTCGTAGGTTTTCGTTTGACCCTCGATTTCCTTTGCTGTTAGATCGGCTTTGACCTTTGCCTGGTGTTGGGCAATTCCTTTCCCTTCTTCCTTAGCCCGTTTGATGGCAGTTTCCAACTCTCTGGGCATGGCTTCGACTTTTGCTTTTAGATCGGCAAATTGGGTTTCGCGATCGCTCATTGCCTGTTCCCGTTCTGCCCATTGTTTTTCCTGTGTTTTCTGGAACTCTGCTAATTCCTGGTAGAGTCGCTTTCGTTCCTGTTCGTATGTATCGTTAGTGAGTTTGCGTTCCAGATTCAATTCGTAGGTGTATTCTTTAGTATCTCGGTGGCACGTTTTTTGTAATGTTTCGTTCCGTTCTTTGATAGTGCGGCGATAGTCTTCCTGCTCCTTTGCCCATGCCTTCTTTGCCTGGGTAATTGCCTGGACTAACTCTTCCTGCCGCAGGCGAAACTCTTCGTTGTAAGTTTTGGCACTATCTTCGTATTGCTGGATCAGGTCATCCAGGTCAGTATCATTTGCTTGTAGATTGTGCAGAGATGCTAACTGTTCAGTTTCCTCAGTGACAGTTGTTCGGATTTCCTGAAGTTTGATGGCTTCTAAAACCAACTTCTCGGACAGGTCACTAATCGCACTACCGAAGTTGAGTTGTAGCTGATTTAATCCATCAATGATGGTTTCCATTTTTTGTTGATTCAATGGCACAGGATTGACTTCTACTTCCGGTATGGAAACAGTATTTCCATTCAATAATGGTGGTTCGATTGGTTTAGCAGCCAGTTGCACTTCTAACGATTTTTTCTCTTTCAGCAATTCGTCAAAGGCTGATAGGATCTCGGTTTTGGTGTTTTTCTCAGTCGGTCGTTTGATTGCCATAGTTGATTATTCCTGATGTCTGGGATGGGAGAAGTGTGAGAGGGCTTAGAATTCGAAGTTCTGCTGTGGCTATTGGGTGTAATAGTGATGCGGCAACAGAACTTGGAGTTCTGGGACTGAGGTTAAGCCAGAATGCTTGCCAGATTTGCCGGTGAATTCAGCCAGTTGCAAAGATCGATCGCACTGGTAAAACTCCAGAGGGCAATGTCCAACTTCCAGAGTTGTTCCCTGGAAAGGTTATCCACTCGCAGCTTGAAATGGGGATCTAATCTGCCGACTTGATTGATCAATTTTTGCCAGACCATGTATCGCTGGTACTCGTCATCATTATCAAAGTAGCGAATGTCGGGTTCAATCACTGTGTAGTCCAGTGTCACCACGACTTCCATCGTTTCAGGGAAATCATCGGGAAACTCATCATTGGGTAGTGTGAAAGTAACGGTAAAGAAGTAAAAGCGATCGCCCGATCGCAAAATCTGCGATGTCAATTCCAATCGAACAAACTCCGGTTGTTTGTGTCTGGTATGACGAATGTAGTTAGTAGCAACTTCTACCAGCACATCAATTTGCACATCAAGGGGTGACCGTCCATCCCAACTTTTCATCAAATGGTGATCCTTCACAAAGAATGTATGGACAGCGATCGTTTCATCACCGGAATGGATACTTTGTGAAAACAAAAGTTGCTGCATGAATTTATTGAAAGTTAAATGGTTACGTTGCTTGGATGTAAGGGCGTAGCATTGGGGAAATAATCTTCCTTACAACCAGAGAACTTTGGCCCAATGCTATGCCCCTACGATGGTGCGTTGCTTGGATGTAAGGGCGTAGCATTGGGGAAATAATCTTCCTTACAACCAGAGAACTTTGGCCCAATGCTATGCCCCTACGATTGCTCGGCGCGATCGCCCCTATTTCTGGAACGGTTGGCAGAACCATCAAACGCCTTCATCGCCAATTCCTGCGCCTGACGGAGAGCCGTCTGCAACTGGGTTGAAATTTCGCTGATTTGTTCCGTTTGTTTTTGAATCTTGGCTTCCAGCGATTGAATTTGTAATTCGTATCCCTGTTGCGCGGCTTCCCATTCTTTCGCTAGCAGATCAGCTTTGATCTTGGCATCCTGGTTCGCATCACGGATACCGTCTTCCCGCGCCTTTTTGGTCGCTTCTTCCAGTTCAGTGGGAAAGGCGGCAACTTTTTGTTGATACTCTGCCAGTAAGGCTTGGTTACTTGCCAAAACGTGTTCCCGCTCTGCCCAGTCCTTTTCCTTGGTCGCAGTGGTTGCCTGGATGTCTCGCTCAATTTGACGCTGGGTTTCTTCATACTCATCGGTAGCAATTTTGCGCGATCGCTCCGTTTCGTAGGTGTAGTCTTCTTCCTGGCGTTGTCGTTCCCGTTGCAACAGTTCGCTGCTCTCATTTGCACCTGCCTCGAATTCAGTTTGTTCCTGCTGCCAGAGTTTGCGTGTAGTGGCGATCTCCTGCTCCAGGGCTTCCCGATCGCCCGTTGACTGTTGTTCCAACTGGCGCAAGTTTTCCTGGTGTTCCTGCGTCAGTAAATAAAGGGCATCGGCAACGACGCGGGTTTGTTGTAAGTCCTGCAACCGTTCGGTTTCAACGGTAATAGCCCGTTGTAAGTCATCGAGTTTGTCCGTTTCCGTCGTCAGGCGGGTGGAAAGCCCAGTGATGATAGTGCCAAAATCCAACTGTAAATCTGCCAGTCCGCGCACGATGCTGTCGGCAGTGTATTGCGACACCGTTTCCAGCACACTTCGGTTACGTGCTTTTTCGGCTTCTTCTTCCCTGGTAGCGACGCGTGAAGAGAGCGATCGCCGCTCTGCCAAAATTTTGTGAAATGCATTGAGGAGTTTTGCCTTACTGGTAGTGCGATCGTCTTTAGC
>CAZGDE010000074.1:19394-21328 GCA_964524315.1 uncultured bacterium | reverse complement strand
GCCTATGACCCCATCGTTTCCCAGACTGGTATGCGTCATGGCCTATCGGATGTCTATGTGGAAACTGATTTGGAGCGTCTGGCGGATGGTTGTGATGCCCTGGTATTGGTCACGGATTGGGCCCAGTTCCGTAACCTCGACTATGTCAAAATGGCCAGCCTGATGCATACTCCCATCCTGATCGATGGCCGCAACTTCCTTGATCGGAAGGTGCTGGAGGCGGCTGGCTTCCGCTACATTGGCATTGGTAGAAGCTAATCTTCATCGTGGCAGTTCCCTGGCAACAGGGAGCTGCCATGCGGCAAACGCTACTCTCAGACGGATTTCGTATCCATTCATCGCACCTCAGGTTGGGCGGCGATCGCCAGCCTGACGCCAGGAATCTGCCGTAATTGATCCATGACAGCAACGACGCGTCCGTGGTTCACCTGAGCATCCGCATTAATGACCACCATTGTCTGTGAACTGCGACCCATTAAGGTACGAATGCGAATGGATAGATCGGACAGTTGTGCTGGTTGACGATTCAGAAAAAGTTGTCCCTGGGGATTGATGGTGACGCTAATTTCGTTACCTGACTGGCTCTCCGTGGTCTTGGCGGTTGGTAAATTCACGGGCAAACCTGCCGATTGGGTGAGATAGAGTGCTGACATCATGAAAAAGGTCAGCAATGCAAAAATCACATCAATCATTGGCACGATATTGATTTGGGGCGGAATATCCGGTTCTTCAGGAAGACGCATAGGGAAACCCTCCCTGCTCATAATAACGTCGATAGAGAAGTTCCATCTGGCCCCCATACTCCTGAATCAGGGCAATCTGACGCAGATATAACCCGCGAAAGGTATTGGCAAATAAGAGGGTAAAAATAGCAACTACCAGGCCAGCGGCGGTCGAGATCAATGCCTCACTAATACCCGCACTGACCCCAGCTGCATTACTACCGGCCACATCTCCCACCCGTAGCGAGGCAAAGGAACTGATTAAGCCCAAAATTGTGCCCAGTAAGCCTAACAATGGTGAAAGGCTAATGATGGTTTCAAAGACAGTACTAAACCGCTTTAAGAGGGGAATCTCTGCCTGAGCCGCACTCTCCAAGGCCAGACGAAATTCTTCCGGGGTGGGCCGATCCAACTCCAGAGCCGCTAGGAAAATGCGGGCGATCGGCAGGTCAATGTTTTGCTCCAACTTTAGGAATGCGGCCCGTGGACTGCGGCGATAAAGGTCAAGAATTTCCCGCACGACCCGATCCTGACGTTGGGCAACACGAACCCAAAAAATAATTCGTTCCAGGATCAGGGTCATGGCCAGAAGGGAAAACCCTAGCAGTGGCCACATGACCAAACCACCCGCTGTAAACAAATTGTTAAATGGCATGGATGCTGGCAGAAAGGGGGCAAACGGCAGTCATTACAGCCATTCAATAGCTTATCAGCTACCCTTCCCTACTGTTGCGTTTGTTCGGCGACCCGAAAGCGGGATACGACACGTCTATTTTGAAGCGGTTTAGCACGCTGACATTGGGGACAGAAGTGTGCCGATCGCCCCGCTAACCGTATCCGCTCAATGGCTGTGCCACAGGTTTTGCAGGGTGCCCCCTTGCGGGCATAGACCCAGGCAATGCCACCATAGTTGCCATTCACACCTTCCAGATTCCGAAAGCTACTGAACGTTGTGCCTTTGGCCGCAATACTGGTTTCCAAAACTTGGATGATATTACTGTGCAGGCGCTCGATCGCCCGGCGACTCAGCTCAGGGCAGAGGGTTTCTGGATGAATGCCACTCATGAAGAGCGATTCATCCGCATAAATGTTGCCAATGCCTGCCACGAGTGATTGATCCAGCAGGGCATTTTTGATCGGGCGTTTGCGATGGCTCAGTTGCTCAATGAAGTAGGCCAGGGAAAAGTCATCGCTCAATGGCTCTGGCCCCAA
>CAZGDE010000074.1:9382-19384 GCA_964524315.1 uncultured bacterium | reverse complement strand
GTTGTAATCCGGTAATGATGGTTTCGGGCGATTGTCCGGGTGGTACCCACCACATCTGCCCAAAGGTGCGTTGATCCAGGAACCGTAATTCTTTTTGTAGCGGGAAGAAAAACCGCACACGGGTATGCTTAGTGACGGGTTCTGATTGATCGATCCAGAGGAACTGTCCGGTCATACGGAGATGCACACCAAGATAGGCAACATCGGTTTGGCTGTTGCTGGAAGTGGTTTCTGGTGTGGCTGGAATCAGTTCTGCCAGTAAGTACTTGCCCCGTCGGTGCCAGTTGGCAATTGTCTGGTTTTTTAATCCTTCCAGAAACTCTGTAATTGATTCAGGGTAGGCGATGGTGCGATCCAGTAAGACGTCGCCTCCTTGCAAGGTTTGATGCCGTGTGACGCGATTCAAGTCCAGGCGAACAGTTTCAACTTCAGGTAATTCAGGCACAGGTAGAGTTGGCAGTAACCAGAGGAGTAATCAGAGTGATCGTAAAACATACTCAACCAAACGTGGCTCAACAAAATGGGTGGAAGCCTTGCCATGAGCAACGTACTTCCACCCAGTTGTTTGAATGAGACGTATAAAAAGATAATTCCAAATTGATCCGTATTTTACTTTCACCCTTCGCCAATGGGGCTGGTGGGAAGCAAACTACTTCGCTTTGGCCGGTGCGGCAACTTCAGCTAACTCGGTTAAAGAGAAGTTGTTGGTGTTAACACCAGAGGCGTTACCGCTGAAACCAGTGTAGTTAACATCATCGAAACGAACGATGACAGGGTACTTAATCCCGCTCTGGTCAATGGATGCTACGGTACCGATCTTGTTGTACCAGTAGGATTCTTTCCGCAGAACTCGAACTTTAGAACCACGCGCAATTGCCATGTGTTTTCCTTTTGTTCTTAAGCGTCAATGTAGGTCTAGCTTTTCTGCCATTTACTTTACTACGGAGTGGATAACCATTTAAGGCAAAGGTCAGCAGTCGCAACAATCTGAAACATAAACTGTAACTAAAGTATGAGGATCATATCGATTCGTTTATGTATAGACCCGCCCGCGCCACTGTTTTGGCTGTTGCCACGACGAGAGCAGAATGCGTAATACGGCCAATGGATCCGCCAGGGGGGAGAGCCAAAACAACCAGGGTAGGGAAGCCTGGGTGCGATCGTAGGAAGGTGCGATCGCCCAATTAAGTGCGATCCGCATCAGCACCAGCAGCAGATTTAGACAGAATGCTCCCCATACGATAGGGTTGCCATTCCCTCTCACCAGTTCATTGGCGAGAACTAGGGTCAGGGGTAGGGGTAAGCCCTGCACCGCTAATAGCAAGAACCAATCCCCCCAGACCTGAGTCGGAGACGAGGCATCCTTCAGGTCGAGCGATCGCCCCCATTCACGCCACGTTTCGGCAGCCCCTTCGTACATTCGCACTTTCAAAATGTTGGCCCCGTCTAGAAAACCAACCCGGAAACCCTGCACCGCAATATGCCGGGCCAGGGTAACATCATCACAAAAGGAACGGCGGGCGGTGACATAACCGCCAACCTTTTCCAAAACAGATCGACGACAAAAGAAACATTGGCCATTGGCCATGACCCGCTCCGGTTGGGTAACCGTATCCCCTGTTGGGCCAAACCGATACACCAATGTCATCAAAAGTGCTGGCTGTAGCCATAGTTCACCGGGATACTTCAAAATGAAGCGCGGTGACAGGGTAATTAGGTCATAGTTTTCTTGCGTTGCCGTTGCCAGCAGACTGGCTACCAGACCCGGATGGGGTTGAGTATCGGCATCGATACCCAGAATCCACTCACTCTGTTGAGAACTCGCTAGAAAGCCATTGTGCAATGCCCAGGGACGACCAACCCAATCGCCGGGTAGGGGATCGTCGTTCATCAGCCGGAACCGTGGATCTGTTGCCTGTGCGGCTTTTACTAGATCGGGTGTACCATCCTGGGAATAACTATCCACCACAATGACTTCCCGCACTTCATAGCTCTGGTGACTGAGCCCTTCCAAACATGGCGATAAGCGCTCCGCCTCGTTTAACGTTGGTACGACCACGCTGACCTTGCCTACTGATGCCGGAGAAGGTGATTGGGGCGTCAGTGGTGGATGACGAAAGGGGCCACGCAGTAAGCGTGACAGCAGAATAACAACGGCTGGTACCTGAAACACCAGTAGCATCAGGTACACAGCCGGAATTAAAATATCGCTGAACGTGGTCATTAGACCTCTGACATTGCCGGAAAGGCAGGAGTGGGCGGAAAGGGTTCTGCCTGACTACGAGGAGCGCTCCACCAGAGAGCGATCGCGGGTACCACACCCAGTAAAACGCTGATTGCCGTGGGAATCAGGAAGCGAACATCCAATTGGTTGACCGTAATAATGGCACCGAAGGCAAAGTTAACCAGGTAGATAACCAGGGGGGTGGTTAATTGGGCACGGGTCAACTCCGAGGGTTGCTGTTTCCAGAAGAGGGATGCCACTGTCATGAAAACAACCCCTGTCCCAAACCAACCCGACAGGTTACGGTAGGGCATGCCAAAAAACTGGCCGGGATCTTGAAATTCCCAGAAGGGGTAAGGTGTCTGGCTCATCGCCGGATCCAGAACAAAGTCCCAGGCTGTCAGTAACAGGGCACCGATCGCGATCGCACCCAACGCCTTTAACCAACCCTTGATGCCCTTAGCTGCCAGACCCGCGCGTGCCAACACATAGGCGGACATGCCCAGATAAAACCAGGAGAGGGGAATCGTAAATGGGACTAACCCACCGATCTTGTAACCTAACCCACTCAGGTAATGATAATGGCCGAACGGAAAGCCAGTACTGGTACCCAACAACTCACTACTGAGGGAGAGACCCACCGCTGGCAGCATGAAGCCTAGCCAGTTCCGCCAGCCCAGGGTGCGGTAGGCAAACAGTGCCACCGTTAAGGCCCCTAACAGAATGTAAACAACACCACCACCTGCCATGCTCACCCCAAACACGGTTTGCCCAATGGGCGGTAGGGATGCAATCAGGGGGGCGTTTGGCAACACCAACAACAACCCTGCTAAGCCAAAGACCAACGACAAAATGTGACCGACTAAACAAACTCGCTCGACAGCAACCAACAGCTTCATGAAAACTCCTCACAAGGTGGAGCATCGTAAATTAATGCTTGATATAAGTTTACAAATGTTTATGGGCAAAACGGCGATCGAGTTTGGGATTTTTGTGAGGAGATTGGGGAAAATGATGGCGATCGCCCCGGTAGAGGATTGGTGTAGTGCAACAATCCCCATCCAATATGATTTGTGAAAAAGTGACAGAAGACGGTCACTGCTCATCTGGGTAAACCAGTGACCAACAGTAAACCAGTGACCAACAACTGATGATCAATGACAGCGCAGTTTCACAATTGTTTTAGGACTGCTATGCCTAAGTTGTATTTCACGGCGTTAAAACGGTTGGAAGCGAATTTGGAAGTAAATGCCACTGTCTTGTAAGCTCTTTCCCTGCTGATCAATCTGATTGAGGGGATAACCCCAATCCAGGCGGGCCGAGAAATAGGGATCAAACTGCCAGCGTAAACCAACTCCAACGCTCATTAATGTGCTGGGGTTGGTAACTGGTACGTCCCCGTTGTTCCAGATTGTCCCGATATCGAAAAAGGGTGCCAGTTGAATCAGCCCGATGCCATCGGGTTGGCGGACGAGCGGGATACGAACTTCTAACGAACCGGTAATGCCGTTGTCGCCAACTCGCTGGTTCAACCGATACCCTCGCACCGTATCGACACCGCCAATACTGAACTGTTCCAGAGGTAGCAGCGAATCAGGGGTCAGTTGAGCGGCAACCCGAGCAATGGCAATGATATCCCTCCCGATCGCCTGTACCCATTGAAACTGCCCCACCCAGCTAAAAAACTGGGCATCGATACCAGCATCATTGATCGTGGCATCGAAAATTGGTAAGCCGAAACTGAATTGCGATCGCGCAGCCAATACCCGTCTGGGACTACGACTGAGCCAGTCCTGGGAAAACCGTAAAGCCGTCACCCTGGATTTCCCGTTGTCGGGGCCTAACGAGAACGAAAACGGGATGTCGTTCAGCAGGAACGTTTGGCTTTGCCGCAGATCTAACGCCAACCCCAACGCCAATTCGCTGGTTGGAGTGCGCCAAATTGGTTGACGAAAGCTCGTGGATAATGTTTGGCTTTCACTATTGATATCCAGAACAGAGAAAGGTTCTTCGACAATTTTGCTTTCGCTCCGGGTAAAACGAATACTGAGCGTCCCATCACGGGGATTGAGGGGCACTTCATAGCCTAGATTGAACTGGCGGATACCTTCTGTCAGTTCATAGTCAAAGCTCAGGCGATCGCCAAAACCTAGCAGATTGTCATGGCGTAAAAAAGCGGTTGCACCAATTGTGCCAACGCTGGGCGACTCCCGGTTTTCCACGATAATGCCACCATGCAAGGCCCGTGCTTCCTTTAAGTTCACGGTCAACACACTCTTGCCGGGACTGGTGCCTGCTTTTAACTCTGCCCGTACTGAGGTAAACAGCGGATCAAGCTGTAGTAGTTGGAGTGTCGTTTCCAACCGCCGAATATCCAGGGGGGTGTCAGCGGCGACTTCAATCCGACGACGCACGTAGTTTGCCCGGACTCGGCGTAACCCTTCAATTTCAACCCCTTCCAGGATTCCCTCGACCACTTGAATTTTGACGATGCCATTGGCCAGATCGTCCTGGGGGGGCAAAAAAGCACCTGATGTGGTGTAGCCATTATCTGTGTAAAGTTTGGTGACTGCCGTTCGAATTTCTAGCAGTTGCTCAAAGGTCAAATCTCGATTCTCATAGGGTTTGACCACGTTCTTGAGGGTTTCTGGCGAGAATACCGTACTGCCTAACACGTCTACCCGGTTGACTCTAACGGTTGCAGTTGGTGCCGGAATGGGGGGCGTCACGGGGGGCGTCGGTGTATCCAGTTGGGGAGCGGGAGGGGGTGCAGGGGGTACCTGGGGTAAGGGTTGAATGTCGGGACGGGGTGGAATTAATGGCGTGAGGGGGTTCTGGACAGAGCCAGGATTGGGGCCATTGGTGGGTGCGATCGCCGGGGTGTTAGCCTGGGCAATGAATTGATCAGGGAGGCGTTCACTTACGTTACGTGAAGCCGCACCAGATAAGTCCACCGTAGTCGATGCAGCGAAAACAGTAGAACTGGCACTCAAACATAGAACACTTGTGCAGGCTGCCAGCGGCAAGGACTTCATAAACATCAATTCGTTACCTCAGTCTCTTTTTTCACAGGAGACCTGGTCAGCATCCGGATACCCCACGTTCGCAACATCAACTCTTCTCACTGCCCAAAATGAAATGAAAGAGACATGAAAAACGACTCAGTTAAATTCTGGCAATCTCAGTCCATGAGTATACGGTTACTGGGCTGTAGTGATCCGATTTGGATTATAAGCACGGATGCGGCTGTCATCCTAAGCTCACAAAGCTGTTCATTTTCAACCATGACCTACGGCTGCCGTATCACATAACTGTATGAAGTGAGGAGGATATTGAAACACTGCCCACCGTTACTCTACTGCCCAAAGTCGAAATGTAGAAATACAGAATATTTACAGTCTCTTGGAGATGTTTTTATCGAGGGCACCTGGTTGTTAATGCTTGAATAAACTTACAGATACAGTATTCAGGGTGGCGATGTATTGGGGTGGATAGGTGGTAGATCGCTCACATAGGTAGCTGACATGTCCTGGTTTTATCGACGTTTGCTGCGTTTTAGCCTCCTGGTTGTGCTGGGAGTGGTTCTCTGTGTCATGGGTAACCTGGCAATGGGGCAGCCAGCAACCCCGGCCGTTGCCCAATCCGTGCCTGCGGGACAACTCGTACAGCAGGGATTAGCCAATTATCGGGCGGGGCTGTTTCCAGCAGCGATCGCCCTTTGGGAGCAGGCTCTTGCCCAGGTGACCAATCACTCGGAGCGGGCAATTATTCACACTAACCTGGGGCAGGCGTATCGCCAGGTGGGTCAGTTTGACCTGGCAATTTCCCATTGGGAGAAGGCCAGGCAAATTTATGAAGGCAAATATGCGGATAACCGCGCTGGTGAGAGTCAGCGGGCGATCGCCCAATTGTTGACTGAACAGGCCCAGGCCTATGGTGACTTGGGCCAGCACCAAAACGCTGTCAGTCGATTGGAAAAAGCGATTCAGCTATCCCAAAAACATCAGGATCGCCTCACAGAAGCAGCCGCTCAGGGTGCATTGGGCAATGCCTACTGGTCGCTGGGTACCTATGAGGCTGCCTTACCAGCCCACGAACAGAGTTTGCGGCTTGCCTGTAGCCTGAACAATGCGGGTTACATCACCACTGCCCTCAATAACCTGGGTAATGTCTTGGCCAGTCGGGCGGGTCGTTACCAGTTTCAGGCAACGGCTGCCGGTCTGGAGGGTGATGTGAGTAGCGAAAAAAGGCTCATGAATCAGGCTAACGACGACATCCGTGTGGCGTTAGCCGCCTACCAGCGCAGTGCTGAGGTGAGTCAGCACGTGAGCGGTCTAGCAGAAGCAAGGGCGTTATTAAATCTCAATCATTTATTGGTACGGCAACCGCAATTTCAAGCGGTTACTATGCCAGAACTGAGTTGTGACACATTGAACTTGGCCCAGGTGCTTCGTCCGGCCGGTTCGTCTCCTACCGCGACGACAACGGCCCCAGCAGGTGATCGTCCCACTGCCTCAAACCAGGCGAGCATTGCCCGCAACCGGAACCGGATTCTGGCACTGCTGACCGTTGAGGCTGATTCTCAGGAGAAGGCATATAGCTTAATTAACCTGGCCAATAGTCTCCTGCTGAGGGATACAACGGGTAGTATTACTGGCCGCCCCGACCAGACCGATCCAACGTTACCCTCACCAATCGCTTTACTGGAAAAGGCATTAACCGTGGCCCGTAATATTGGCGATGGGCGAACAGAGTCCTTTGCCCTGGGCATTCTGGGTGAGGTTTATGAGGCGAATGGGCAGGCTGACCAGGCAATGACACTGACGCGACAGGCGCAGTTTAAGGCGCAGACGGTCAAAGCGGCTGATAGTTTGTATCGCTGGCAGTGGCAGGTGGGGCGGATGTTGAAGGCGAAGGGGCAAACAACCCAGGCGATCGCTGCCTATGAGCAGGCGATCGCAACCTTGCAAAGCATTCGGGGCGATATCGTCGTTGCGAACCGTGATCTCCAATTTGACTTTCGTGATTCGGTCGAGCCTGTCTATCGCCAATTAATTGGGTTGCTGCTAAGTGACGCATCAGGGCAGGAAAACCGCCAATCTGCCACTGGCGAAACTGCAACTGAAAAGCTGAAAACTCTTCCCGGTGCTGATTCGGTTAAAACAAAAAATATCAGCAAAGTTCTGAACATTCTGGAATTGCTCAAGTTAGCCGAACTGCAAAACTTCTTTGGTGATGACTGTGTTCAGGTTGCTAGAGATGCGGCCACGGCGGAACAATCCCTTCGTCCGGTTGCGGATAACGAACCGAACTATGGCATCGTCGACTCAACGGCAGCTGTAATTTACTCGGTGGTATTGGACGATCGCTCCTATATGATTCTGCGCCTACCCAACGGTCACTTGCAGAAATATCCGATTGAACTGGCTGCGGGAAGTGCGAACAAACAACTGGCGGTAAATTCTGCCACTACCACGAGTGGTAAGCAACTGGAAAACCAAATTGATGAGTTCCGGGGCCTGTTGGAAAAGCGGGCAACGGAGGAATATTTAATTGCGTCCCAGGCTGTCTACGATGCCTTGATTCGTCCGATGGCGGATGATCTCGCCGCTGCCCGTCCTGCGACTCTGGTCTTTATTAATGATGGGGTGTTGCGGAAAGTGCCAATGGCGGCATTGCACGATGGCAAGCAGTTTTTGATCGAAAAGTACCCGATCGCCACCACACCCAGCCTGAGCCTGACCACTCGCCGCCCCTTCGCCCGCCAAAACATGCAGGCGTTGATCCTGGGTTTAACGGTGGCGCAGCCACCCTTCGCCGCATTACCTAACGTGGGTACGGAAGTCAAAGGGGTGCAGCGTATTCTAGGGGGAACGGAACTGGTTGACCAGGCGTTTACCCTGAACCAGATGCAGCAACGGCTGGAGAAAAATAACTATTCCATCATCCACATGGCGACTCATGGCAAGTTTGGTGCCGATGCTGCCAGTACGTTTCTGTTGGCCTACCAGGATCGCATTACGATTAACCAGTTAGATGAGGTTTTACGTCGTCGCGGTGGCAATGCTCCCGTGGAACTGCTAACCCTGAGTGCCTGTCAAACTGCGGCGGGTGATAATCGCTCGGCACTGGGGATCGCAGGAGTGGCGGTGCGGGCAGGGGTGAAAAGCGCTCTGGCAACGCTCTGGTTTATTAATGACGAGGCAACGGTGCCACTGATTGAAGAGTTTTACAAGCAACTGCAACAACCTGATATGACGAAGGCGGAGGCCCTCCGGCAGGCCCAGTTAAAGCTGATTACCAACCGGGAGTACAACCATCCCGCTGTCTGGTCGCCGTTTATTCTGATTGGTAATTGGTTGTAAGAGGCTGGTGTGATTGAAAAAGTTAGCGCAAAATAAGGGCATTCATTGACCCATTCGCGCCAAGTTGCGATCGTGCCGTCTCTCCCCATGCCGGATATTCAAACAGACCTTGAGCCGCTACGCCAGCAGTTAGTTGAGAGCTACCAGGCTCTGCCAGACTTGGAACGGGGCATGGTGCAATTGTTTTCCGTACTGTATGAGCCAGTTAGTCGGGCCCTGTTTGTGACCTGTATTAATGAGACGGGTATCCGAGACAAAAACGGCAAACTGTTTACCAGCCCATCGATCAAGCTCTACATCGATCGCCTGCTGGCAAGTAATGTGGTGGTTCAGGGTGGTGGGCAGGGGCCACAATGTAACCCGTTACTGGCTGAGATTGCGACCCGCGATGCAATTCAGAGTGATCAGTTTGATCTGTTCGCCCAGGTAGTGGCTAAAAACTTGCCCTTGCCCCAGCGCTGGAAAAATGGCCCCTATGCGTTCAATAGCGATCGCCAACTGTTTCGGGCAGCCCGTCTGGCCATTTACCACCGGGATATGCAGTTGCTCAACCAACTGTTTGAGGACTACTACAAATACAACTATTGGCGAGACACCATTACCCCGGCTGAGGTTTACCACCAGATTTGTAACAACCCGTTTGATGCCGACTGGTTTCGAACCTTACCAGCCGAAATCTATGACAGTGCGCTAACCAATATTCTGAATGAGTCCATGCTGGATCTGAGTCCAGCACAACCGGCATTTGACCTGTTGCTGGAAGATTGTCAGGGGCAGAAACCCTGTCCCGACATGAACCGCATTCTTCTGTTTGAACAGTTGGTGTTACGGGGTCGCTTAACTGAAGCGGAACAACAATTAGAGAAATTGTCGGAACCCTACCGCTCAAATACAGATAACCTGCGGGCCTGGTTGCTCTTTTTGCGGGGAGAGGATGAGGCTGCGATCGCCCTCTACACCCTTGCCTTAAAAGCACTCAAAAAAGCGCACGGCAAGAAGAAAATCTACTTTCAAAGTATGAGCGGGCTGTTCTTTATCCTGGCGTTGCTCAAACAGGGTACTGCTACCAGCCTGAACGATGCTGAAACGTATGCCACTACTGCTTTTCAGACACAACACTGGCTCAGTTCAACCTACGGTATTTTGCTCAATTTGATCAAACTCCAACGGGGTGATCTGGCCATGCGAGATGTGGTAATCAGTGCTGTCCCTAATTTGGGCCATCACAGCCTGGATGTCCTGATCCGCAGTCTGTGTATTTATTGGGTGGACGCTGACCATGCCAAAAGTCGTCTGCCCAAAGTCCTGGAGTCATTCTATGAGCAAGCCAATGCTGCCGGGTATCGCTGGTTCGCGATGGAGACAGCCGATCTACTGGCTTATTGCAAACCCCGAAAGTACACGGGTGAGGCG
>CAZGDE010000074.1:1971-9372 GCA_964524315.1 uncultured bacterium | reverse complement strand
CCAGATTCGCCCCCTGATTAATCTTCTCCAACAACAGGCACCGTGGGAACTTTGTCTCAATGCACTGGCCAATCTGCGCCAGGAACCCGCCCCCGTTGCTAAAGCCGAAAAAGACAAGCGGCTTGCCTGGTTTATCACGATGTACTCCAGTAACAACTATCTGCTACAGCCACGCGAACAGGCTATTAATGCCAAAGGTGAATGGAGTAAAGGCCGCCCGATCGCCCTCAAACGGTTGCAAAAAGCAGGCGAGTTAAATTACCTGACCCCACAGGATTTGCGGGTTTGTGCCCAGTTGGAAGTGGACTACACCTACGGCTACTATGGGCAGACCCAGTACCAGTTTGGCGAAAAGGCGATCGCGGCGCTGGTTGGTCACCCCCTCGTCTTTTGGGAGGATTCCCCTACGACCGCGATCGAGGTCGTCAAAGGGGAACCGGAACTGCTGGTCAAAAAAGGCAAGAATGACCAGCTCACGTTACAGTTCTCTCCCGACCTGAAAGACTCCAAAAATATTCTGATCACGAAGGAAACTCCCACCCGCCTGAAAGTGATTGAAGTTACTCCAGAACATCGCCGGATTGCGGAAATTTTGGGTAAACAGAATCGCCTGGAAGTGCCCGCTGCCGCGAAAGAACGGGTATTAACGGCCATTACGGCTGTCTCTGGCATTGTCACCATCCACTCTGACATCGGTGGTGGTGGCGAAAGTGCCACGGAGGTACCTGCCGATCCCAAACCCCATATCCATCTGTTGCCAGCCGGTGACGGCTTAAAGGTGGCGGTGCTTGCCCGTCCCTTTGCCACGGGTGGGCCTTACTACCCTCCCGGTAGTGGTGGCGAAACGGTGATTGCCGAAATTGAGGGTAAACGGCTCCAGACGACGCGCGAACTTAAAGAAGAGAAAAAATTGGCGAAACAGGCGATCGCGGCCTGTCCTACCCTCAGCGAGAACGAGAGCCAGGATGGCGAATGGCTATTGGAAGACCCGGAGATCTGTCTGGAACTGTTACTGGAGTTGCAAGAGTTAGGTGACACTATCATCCTGGAATGGCCCCAGGGTGAAAAGTTCCGAGTGAGTCATCGGGCCGGATTTGGTAATTTCCAGTTAAAGATTAAACGCCAGAACGATTGGTTCGAAACGGATGGGGCGCTGTCCCTGGACAACAATCTGGTGCTGGACATGCAACGTTTGATGGAACTGTTGAACCAGACATCGAGCCGCTTTATTCCCCTCGGTGATGGCCAATTTCTGGCATTAACGGCAGAATTTCGCAAACGGTTAGATGATCTGCGAGCGTTCTCTGATAAGTCAGGGAAAAAACTGCGCTTGCATCCACTGGCGGCCCTGGCAGTGGAAGACTGGATTGATGAAGTCGGCGAACTGAAGGCAGACAAACACTGGAAAGCTCACATTCAACGTCTGAAAGAGATTCAGGACTTTCAGCCAACCCTACCGTCCACCTTGCAAGCCGAGTTGCGTGACTATCAGGTGGATGGTTTTAACTGGCTGGCAAGACTGGCGCATTGGGGCGTCGGTGCTTGTCTGGCAGATGATATGGGACTGGGTAAAACTCTCCAATCCCTGGCGGTAATTCTGACTCGTGCCCCGGAAGGTCCTACCCTGATCGTCGCACCGACATCAGTCGGCATGAACTGGATCGGCGAGGCACAACGATTTGCGCCGACACTAAATGTGCTTCAGTTTGGCAGTGGCGATCGCCAAAAACTGCTCGACCAGTTAAAACCTTTTGACATGCTGGTCTGCACCTATGGATTGTTGCAACAGGAAGAGGTTGCCGAGATGCTGGCAAAGGTGCAATGGCAGACGATTGTGCTGGATGAAGCTCAGTCGATTAAAAACTTTGCCACGAAGCGATCGCAGGCGGCGATGAATTTACAGGGCGGTTTCAAACTGCTGACTACTGGTACTCCGATCGAAAACCATCTGGGCGAATTGTGGAACCTGTTCCGGTTCATCAATCCGGGGTTACTGGGTTCTCTGGAGCAATTTAACCAGCGCTATGCCACACCTATTGAACGGTATGACGATAAACAGGCCCGACTGCGCCTGAAAAAATTGATCCAACCCTTTATCCTGCGGCGGACGAAAAGCCAGGTATTGGAAGAACTGCCATCCCGTACTGAAATTCTGTTGCATGTGGAACTTAGCCGGGAAGAAATGGCCTTCTATGAGGCCCTCCGACGTGAGGCGATCGCTAAACTCAGTGACAGCGATGCCACAGCGGGAGCGAAACACCTGCAAGTCCTGGCAGAAATTATGAAGTTGCGCCGTGCCTGCTGCAATACCCAACTGGTCAAAGCGGATATCAGTCTGCCCAGTTCCAAGTTGCAACTGTTTAGCGAAGTGCTGGCTGAATTACTCGATAATCGCCATAAAGCGCTGGTATTTAGCCAGTTTGTGGATCATCTGGCGATTATCCGCAATTTTTTGGCCGAACAGAACATTCGTTACCAATATCTGGATGGCAGCACCCCGGCAGGCGATCGCAAAAAACGGGTGGATGCCTTTCAAGCTGGCGATGGTGATGTCTTTCTAATTAGTCTGAAAGCGGGGGGCACAGGTCTTAATTTGACCGCTGCGGATTATGTCATTCATATGGATCCCTGGTGGAACCCTGCGGTGGAAGATCAGGCCAGCGATCGCGCCCATCGCATCGGTCAACAACGCCCTGTCACGATCTATCGCCTGGTCGCAAAGAACACCATTGAGGAAAAGATTGTGGCGCTGCATCACCATAAACGTGATCTGGCCGATAGTTTGCTAGAAGGCAGTGACATGAGTGGCAAGATCTCGACTGATGAACTCCTGCGCCTGATTCAGGCAGGATAGGTCGATACACTTTAATGCCCTGAGTCAATTGACCCAGGGCCGTTTCAGTATATAGGGTTCATATAAAGCCAAACGGAGGTAGCGTTTGGGGGCGCTTTGCCATATCGGTTTTGCTTACCCTCATAAGATAACAATAGTAGACAGTAATACTAATCCCTCCTGGGAGGGTAAAGCCGTCTAACCCAAGAATGAATCAACCATACCCGCGATCGCGACCCTACCGTTTCAAAAAGCGATCCAAAATTTCCCCTTGTTGGGCTGTACTAAAGGGTGCTGAGGCCATATTAGACACGCGATCTGAATGACCAGGCGTAAGGTGAAACATGGATGTTTCGTCAGAATTAACTGGGAGGGATGTATCCCACTCGGTTGTCCCACTGTGAACTGGCTCAGACACAGTCGTTTTGTCGGGCGAGGCGCTCACGGGTTGACGGATGGCACTGATTTGGCTCAGCAAATCATCCGGGATCACCTCGGTTGTTCTGGCGGTGTAGCACATAAAGAAAGTAAATGTGAGACTACCCAACCGCACCTGATCGCCATCTTTCAGCAGAACAGATTGCCGTACTGGTTCCCCATTCACAAAGGAACCGTTGGTGCTGTTCAGGTCGACTAAATGAAACCCTTCTTTGTCGACGTATTGAATCGCGGCATGACGACGTGATAGCCGTTTGTCCTGAATGGATAGGGCCGCTTTGCGATCTCGCCCTAATAGCCAAACGTTTTGAGACTGGTGCATGGAGCGAGTTTTACCTTTCACCAGGTTAGTGACGAGGTAGGTCTGTGGCCCTTGGATGACGCCCTGAATGAACCGTACCACCGATCGCCCCCGTCCCCGATCAGCGATATTTTCTAATTCTAGAATTTCGTCCAGTAAGCCACGGTGGTGTTCGTAGAGCTTGAGAAAGACACGATACAGCCCCAAACGCTGATCCAACTCGGCGTCGTTGGTAGCATTCAAAACTTGCGAAGAATATTCGGCGAGTGAATGAGAATCAATCATAAAGACCCATGCCTGAATAATTTAGGAGGGTAACGTCCAGTCACACGGCAGGCGAAACCTGTAGATTGCAGCAGTTTAACTATTACAAGGTTCAACTATAAGATTTAAGCAATTTTTAGAGGTGACCCCCATCACAGAGGAATGAACCAACGGGACATAGAGCACAAGCTTACTTCCAGGGTAGAACGGCAATGTTGATGAAATAACCGCACGATCACGGGATAATTGCGGATAGGGCAATGGCAACACTGGTTCAATTGCGGATTTTACGAGTTAAACTAACCGTCCGAACAAGCTCAGGCGGGTTGGAAAACCTGAGACAGCAAGGTATAGATAGGATCTTGTCTGATTTTGTATCGAATTTTCTGCGACTCCACACTACTTCTTAAGAAATCATCAAGAATTTAAAAAATTCAATTTGTGACGAAAAAATATTGAGTATTGTGATCAATCTCATTGATCACCTCAGTGATTTCTACAATGATCGTTAAAAGGATTGTTCAAATTGAACAAATTGCCCCACATCCTTTTCTGATTGCCCCCTTCCTATCTAGATGGTCTGCAGCCAAGACTCTTACAAGTTGGATTACCTGACAAATTGCTAGCCGTTGTTCAAATATGCCCTTGCATAAATGAAGGAATGCCTCAATCGAGAGATGATACCAGCAACATGTTAAGGCCATAAATGACATAAGCCCTAAATGATCCGGTTTGAATTAAGTAAGTCTTTTATTTAGTGTGGTTCCTGTTGCCCTGAAGGTGGTGCTGACTAGCGGGATGAATTAAAACTTCGTTTCCATTCATCCAATGCTTAATTAATCCCTTGCTTAATTAATCCCTGGACGCAGCACCGCTGTCTACGTGTTTTTTGGGTGTGCATCTATAAAACTCATTGCTCGCTGGGACATTGCTAACTTTGCAGTGTCAAAGTTTTCTGGCTAATCTGCCTGATTGTGGTTGGTCGGCCTCCAGCGATCGCAAATTAGCCCTGCTCCGCCTATGTCTACCACACTGGGCACCATTTAGTAGATGCCATGTTAAGCACTTCATCAGGGGATAACAGCCCTACCCAACTCGTCGATTTTTTAACATTAAAACTCCTGACAACGTCTTCAGACCCCACCGAGAGCCTGGACTTTACCCTGACTCGGCAACCCCAAAAGCAGATCGAGTTAGAAAAAAATTGGAAATTATTACGCATTTTGCAGCGAGCGATTATGATTGCCCGCCAGCACCATGCGGTGTCATTGCAGCCACTATTATCAGATTCGCCTCTGGAGGGGTTAGCCGGGTTACAGCAAGCAGCTCGTTGGGGCGAAGTACGTAAGGCCCGCCGTGCTTGGCAAGAGAACCATGTCAACCGTTCTCGTCTTGTTGAACTAGACCACGCTGCCCCACTCTCTCCGTTACGAGAGCGAGATGTAGCGGCCCTTAATGAGTTATTTCAGCGCGAAGATATGAATGACATTGAAGCGGATGTCACCCATCGTTTGCTCCAACTATTTCCGGAGCCCTGCTGGGAAGACGATCCGTTTGAATTTTTACAAGACTTTCTCAAGCCACCTGCCGCGAAGCCGTAGCCAACCTACGGTATAAAGGGCTGGTAAGAGTTAACCTCCATTCCTTTGGTTCATGGCAACTATTCGATCAGGGCTACGTGAATGCGATCGCACAACTGTTGGGTCGTTTCGCGCCACTATTATTTCTGCAAATTCCATTCCCGCCAAGCAGGTTTGGCCAATGGATGGGTGGCATATCACAAGCGCGATCGTTGCCAGCCTGATGACCAGTACGCTACTCCTGAGCCAACCAACCTGGGCCCAGACTGCAGCCGAGTATCGTGCCAGTGGGCTAGCATACCGCCAGCAAGAACGTTACCCAGAGGCGATCGCAGCCCTGCAAAAAGCCACCGAACTCGAACCCGATAATCTCTCTGGTTGGGTATTGCTGGGCTGGACACAACATCGCGCTGGACAGGCGACTGCGGCAGTCAATACCCTTGTCCAAAGTTTCTCCCGTAATCCTTTTGATGTGCCAACGTTAAATGCTCTGGGTATTGTTTACCTCGTAGGCGGGCAGTTAGATCAGGCGATCGCGACCCATAGTTGGGCTGCCTTGCTCAAACCGAATAATGAAATTGCCTATTACAATCTCAGTCTGGCGCTGGAACGGTTGCAGCAGTATGAATGGGCGATCACGATGGCCCAGGAGGCTGCCAAACTGGAACCGACTAATCCCCATCCGCTCGTTGCTGCGGCGATCTCATACTGGGGGCAGGGCGATCGCACCCAGGCCCAACAAATCTATCAACAGGCAATCAATCTCGATGGTCGCTATGCCGATGCTGGTTTTCTGAACTACCTGGATGAAGCTGGATTTAGCGCCGATCAAATTGAGCGTTCGCAAGAGGTACTGGCAACCGTGCGGTAGACGAGAACTGCTTCAGCCCAGTGCCTCAAAAAGGTCAACCAGAATCACGTTCGAAAATAAGAACCCTTCGGGATCGGTCAGTCGGATGCGTCCGGTTTCTGGCAAGGTGGTGATGCCTTGGGCGATCGCTCCCGTTGGCCAGACAACCTCTACCCAGCCCTGCTGACGATAGGGGAAGAGACAGTCCCAAACACGGCTGATTGATTCGTTACCAAATCGCGCCCTTAACCCTTCTATGTCTAACCCTTCTGCCAACCGCAACCCCAACATTAAGGTGTCTAAGAATACTTCGGCTAGGGCGACTTCTGGATCTGTTTCATCCTTCCACCCTTCCATCTGCCGCTGTATCAGCCAGTCATAATATTCCCGTGTCTTGCGGGGACGAGAATGGCGATCGCCCCTCAGATAGCTAGTTGCCCCCATACCAAAGCCATAGAAAGGACGATTCTCCCAATAGACCCGGTTGTGCTGGCACTGATAACCCGGTTTGGCATAGTTGGAGATTTCGTAATGGTCGTATCCTGCACCTGTCAGAATTTGTTGTGCCAGCCGATACATGCTTGCGGTCGTTTCATCATCAGGTAAAGGGGCAATTCCCGGTTGGTACTGGCGACTGAAGGGTGTTCCTGCTTCCACGGTCAGGTCATAGCAGGAAACATGGGTAGGTGCCAGGGCGATCGCCTGATGCAATGAATCTTCCCAATCATTCAGTGTTTGCTGGGGTAAACCAGAAATCAGATCCAGGCTGTAATTCGGGATGTCTGCCTGGTGAATTAAATTGACCGCGTGATCAATATCGGCCACGGTATGCGATCGCCCACAGGCCGCTAGCAATTGGGGCTGAAATGCCTGTACGCCTAAACTCAACCGGTTGACTCCAGTGGCTTTGTAGCCCTGTACTTGGGCCAGATCGAACGTACCCGGATCAATTTCTAGGGAGATTTCGGCAGCACTGGTAATGCCAAATTGTTGATCTAATGTCTGGAGAATTTGCTGAAGTTGCGGCACCGTTAACAGGGATGGAGTACCGCCACCAAAGAAGACGGTTGTCAATGGTTGACCAAAATTTTCCGTCAGGCAAATTTCTTCACACAAACGGTCTACATACTGGGAG
>CAZGDE010000074.1:0-1961 GCA_964524315.1 uncultured bacterium | reverse complement strand
CCATTACGGCGATCACCCACAACGGAAATGGGAAAATCACAGTAATAGCAGCGCCGCCGACAAAAGGGAATGTGGACATAAGCGGCAGTTGGCAGTGCTGTTAAATATCGGACGGTTGGTTCGGATGTCTCGGCTCCAAGCATTTAAGACTCGAAGAGTATAATAAATTCATGCCAAGCCTGACTGTGAAGCCAGTTCGAGTGTGAGATTCCATCGTTCGCTATTATCCGATTGCCATTATTAATTAATTGTTTGACTGGCTCTCGAACCAGATTGGCAGATCCGTGACGTTCTCTGTTGCGGGTCAGTCCCCCAACCAACCTGAACTTATGCTTGATGCAGTCATCATTATTTCATTCATCCTAGCAGGGGCGGGGATCGGTTTTCATGGTATTGAAGAGTTGCCAACGAGTGCCCTCCAGCAAGTCACCAACGAAGAAGGTCTCCGTTGGGTGACCGCCGGGTTTGGGGCACTGATCGGACTGGCGGTCGGCTTGGTCGTCCAAACCAGCTATCGTCGGTTAGAGCGGCAATTTCGCACCATGCCTGCCGATATTCTGCTGAGCCGTGCTGTTGGTATGGTTCTCGGTTTACTGGTTGCCAATTTGATTCTGGCACCCATTTTTCTGCTGCCGTTTCCGATGGAATTTGCCTTCATCAAACCGTTGGCGGCGATCGTTGGCAGTGTCATGTTTGCCTTTTCAGGCATCACTCTGGCAGATGTCCACGGGCGTACCTTGCTGCGGTTGATTAATCCCCATTCGGTGGAAACCTTGCTGCTGGCGGAAGGTACGCTAAAACCGGCTTCCACCAAAGTCCTCGATACTAGTTGCATTATTGACGGTCGAGTTGAAGAACTGCTAGGGACGGGTTTCCTGGAAGGACAAATCCTCATTCCGCAGTTTGTCCTGCAAGAGTTACAACAGGTGGCCGATGCCTCGAATGATCAGAAACGGATTCGGGGACGGCGTGGCCTGGATATCCTTAACCGGATGAAAACCGCCTATCCCGATCGCCTGGTCATTAACCCGGCCGACTACGATGATGTGCAAACGGTCGATGCTAAACTGATCCGGCTCGCCCAGGACATTAACGGCACTTTGTTAACGAACGATTACAACCTGAACAAGGTTGCCAATCTGCAGAAAGTGCCTGTCTTAAATATCAATGATCTGACCCAGGCTGTTCGTCCCTCCTACTTACCAGGCGATAGCCTGGATTTAAAGATTCTGAAGGAAGGGAAGGAACCAGCCCAGGGGATCGGCTATTTAGAAGATGGCACGATGGTCGTTGTCGAAGATGGACGGAGTTATGTGGGTGGTGAACTACAGGTCGTTGTTACCAGTGCCCTGCAAACCTCCGCCGGCCGCATGATTTTTGCCCGTCCCAAGGCATCGTCGGCAATGGCATAGTTCGGCAGAGTGCGCAAGTTAGTAGGGGTGTGGCAATGCCATGCCCCTATCTCATTGAAACCCCTCTTAAAGGCACTACCCATTTTCTGAGAGTACGTTAAGATTAGTTAACAAGGTTAAGATAGAGAAGAGTCTCCGTACTCTGATATAGGAGGATAAACCCCGGTGAATAAGCGGTGGAGAAATGTAGGACTTTACACGTTGCTGGCGATCGTTGTCGTATCCCTGGCAACGGCATTTTTTGAACCCAAAACTCAGCGTGGGGAAACCCTGCGCTATAGCGATTTTATTGAACGGGTTCGGGGTGATCAAATTCAGAAAGTACAGATCAGCGCAGATCGAACGATTGCCAGAGTGCGTAACCCGGATGGCAAGACCTATGACATTATTAATCTGCCACCTGATCCAGACCTGATTAATATTCTGACAACTAATAAGGTGGATATTTCAGTACTACCTCAAGCAGATGATGGTAGTTTCTGGCTGCGGGCACTGAGTAGCTTACTGTTCCCCATCCTGTTACTGGTTGGTTTGTTCTTCTTGCTCCGG
>CAZGDE010000073.1:1759-21449 GCA_964524315.1 uncultured bacterium | reverse complement strand
CTCTAGAACCACCCCCTTCAGCCACCGGCATATAAACAGGCGCACCTTGTCCTAAGTTACTGGTAGCACCAAAGGGGAGGGGACTATTAAATAGGGCAACACTTGCCAGCCGACGAATGCCAGCATCAGAAGAAGCTGCGGCTTGGCTAACCAGTTCAGCAAACCTAGCTCTATTTTCAGATACGCCATACACGTTGCGCTTTCTTAGTGCTTGGGTAGAGCCATAGGTAGCTGCCTGAGAGCGAGTGAGATAAGGTTTAGTAAATACTTCCTTGAGCTGCTTAAAGCGATCGCTGATGCCCTGGTTATAGGTGCCATCGCCCTGGGCCGCAACCACATCATACAGAAGGTCGGCATACATGGGATTGTGCAGCAAGTTCTCAAAGCGCTGCACCAGGTCAGTACCAGCTCCACCTGTGCCCTTTAACATAGCAGCGCGACCTCTGGCATCATTCATCCCGAAGACACCAATGGCACGAGTCAAGTCAGTCAATGCTGCTTGTCGCTGAGCGAGTTGCTCTGGGGATAGGCTGTTGATACCTGCAATATCCCTGATTCGATTTAGAACCGCATCATCGTTATTGAGCCTAATCTGTAAATTCTTGATGGCTGAGTCTGCCAGTCGATTACCACTTAGTACCGTAGAGTCAATTAGCTGCTCTGCTGAGAGTCCCCGATTACCCGTTAATCTCGCCAGATAATTTACTACTGCTGACTGCATCATAGTGCGGTTGCCAGCGAATCTGGTTTGAAATTCATGGAACGGACTCTTGATCAGCGCGGTGTTTGCCATCTCTGTACCCAGAGAACCCAGCAAAGCTGTAGCTGACTGAATAGGGCTAACCACAGCTCGCTTACCAGGCGTAACCACCAGAGGTCTACCATCGTCACCCAACAAGCCTGTATGCAGACTGGACTTACCCATGTTGGCGATCTCGGATTCACCAATGAGTTTGTTCTCGTTTACGAGGTAGACAAAGCCATTGGTATAGGACAATCTAAAGCTCATGCTGCTAGCAGCAGTACCAAAGGTTCTGGCGCTATCTAAACTGACAGTCAGCTCTACGGGACGACCATTCACATAGTCGCTACGGTTAACTTTCCAGATGTCAGCCCCTACCATCTCGTTGAGGCGCTTAATCTGACCTTCTAACTCCAATAACTTGTCAGTTTGAACACTGGCCTGCCAATCAGCTCTTACATTGCTGTATTGGAGTTGCCCAAGCTGTCTGCGCCCTTGATCCCTCAGCATATGATGGAGGTTCCGCCCTTCCATTTGCATCTGCTCAGTTTCTTCGTTGGCACCTAATCCGTAGCCAAAGCGCACATGGGATTTATGATCTGTCATGTGGCGACGGACCTGTTCACTGGCAAACACCAGATCAAATTCAGCGTTAACTCGATGTTCCTCCCCTGGTTCTCCAGTTGGGCTCATGGAATAGAAGCCTTTGTTAGAGCTGCCTGTGACATTTGTTGCCAGAAATTCGCCAGTTTGAGTGTCTCGTAAGGCATACGCTTTAACGTGTTGACGAGTCAGGGCAGTGGTCTCCACTCGACCACTGGCAATTACCATTAACTGCACCGCCATATCCTCACCAAAACCATAAGAACTGATGGCTTCAGTTAAGGTATGTAGTTTGGCTTGCGTTGTAGTACCAACAGCTAACCTTTTCACTAAACTTGCAGGGTCATAATTATCTCGACTACTGAGTAACCCTGAACTCCGTAATCTTTCAAATACAGGATCTAATACCTTCTCTCTATAGTTACGTGCATCAGCCACCACAAACGCCCTGCCCTCAATAATCAAATCTAAGAGGGGGCGCTGTACCTGTCTGTACTGCTGCTGAAGTCGATCATGGGCAGACTGATTTTTAGTCAAATATTCTGCAGAGAAGGGTCCCATCTCCCCTTGTCTCTGCCCTTTCATTAATTCATTTTCATATTGCAGTAAGAACACCTGGTCAAGCATTAATGCCATCTCAGTGTTCCGATTGCGAGAAGCGTGTTCAACGGTAGCTTTCAAGTGCTGGAAGGTTTCATAGGGGGCAGCAACGTTTCTAAATCCTGTAGAAACTACCTTTTCACCTGCAAAGACTCTCCCCATCGTTTTACGCAACTGCATGTAGAGCTTGCTGCTGGAATCTAAACCTTGAGAGTCAAACTTACCTGCCTGAACCTCTTTATCCAAGTCATCAGGTCTATATTGGTCATTTTTGTAATGCAGCACCCTCATGGTTTCATAGTTACCACCAGCCTGGAATACAGACTGACCAACAGGTTTGGTAGCGTTCATGGAGCCAATCATCGCGGTGTCATCATTCATGAACACCTTCGGGTGATTCTTCCTATCTGCGAACTGCACCTGGATATTTACTTTGTCGCCAACAAACTCCTGTAACCGCTCCAATTTACGGTAGAAGGTCAGGTTTGGTCCCAAGATGCCATAGGTTGTCATATCTTCTGGCATTTCACCCACTGGGAATGCCATGTTGATCCTGACAGTAAAGGGAGCATCACGATTAGGGTTGGTGGCTTCTTGCAGGATCTTCGTCGTGTAGTAGTCCTGCATTGACTTATTCTGTAACTGGAAGGCGTCAATGGTTAATTCATTACGCGCATCAGCAGCGATCGCCATCAATGGGAATACTCCTGGGCGATTCAAATAATCCACCCCATCTAATAACTTTTGAGAGCGAGTATGACCACCCTTAGTAAAGGTATCGATCTCTGAAGCCACAGATGCCTTAAACTTCTCAATATCTTTTCTAACCTGTTCACTGGCTTTAACTGATTGCTCTAACTCTCGATCAATCAGATCCGTCATCACTGAATCTGCATATTCAAATAGAGAGTTGCCAGAAGATTGACGCTGATTTCTATCCCCTGACATATAAGACATGAAATCAAACAACGCCTCTTTAGAAAACTGAGCGTCTTCTGAAGGGTCATCAAATAAGTTACTTACTTCGTAGCGACTGTAGATTCGATTAAAGATAGAGCTGGTGTCTGCGATCGCATTATTGGCATCCTGAGCAAACCCAGAGATCGCCTGCTGGTGAACCGCGTCTAAGGTAGCTCGTTCTGCCTGCTCAGGATAGAAGTCTGCCGCCTCATCTGCCAACCGCGAATAGTAATCACTCATGAAGCCTTTGTACGCATCCTCTGTAGTGTCAGGACCGTAGACTTCATTGTTGGTGCGATTAAATAGAAGATTAAACCTGGCGGTATCCACCAGGCGACTCTTTCTATATCCCTTTTTGCGACGTCCAAATAGAGAGCGGTAGTTGTACTTTCTAAACACAGGCAGACAGAGAATTCGATGCTTCCAGTTGAGCAGAAACTCTCTGACGGCAGGTGGGCTATCTCCCGCAACGTGCCCACTATTCAATACGTTTTCAAATTACTGTGGAACCAGTAGCGATACAAAGCTTGCTTCTCCACATATAGCAAATCACTTATAAACCTTACTTTATGTTTAATCTCGATCTTCCCAGCGGCAGAAAAGTTACTTTCCGTGCCCCTTCGTTTGCTGATCGTCGTAACATCCTGCGGGAATACGATCGCAGTGAAGGCTATCTGCCTGAAGATTTACTGGCGGCTAAGTGCCTGACCCACATTAATGGTGGCCCCGTGGAAGAAGAGTGGGCGCGTGATCCCATTTCCCTCATGGATGACTGGGCACTGAATGACCAGGCTTACTACATGGAAGTCTTTATGAACATGTTCAGCCTGGATGAGAAAGCCAAGACTGCCGCCCAAGAGCAGGCAAAAAAGCTGATGGGTGGGGCAGCTACAGGTGGTACAGCGAAGCTTGCCAAAGCTTCCAAGCTTACCGCTTAGGCAAATTCCTAAGAAGTACTTTACTTGCGCCAGCTCTGTCAGAGTGCCAAGGGTTAGTCCCTGATTACTATGACGGAGCTGCTTTCTGGAACGGCAACCTCCTGGGTAGTTTTGAACGCTTTCACGTTAATCCTCCTTTAGACCCAGACTTACCCATTTACAAACACAACTTTGTCCAGGGGGTTGCTCAAAACATCAGGCAGCAAGCACAGCTTGATAAGTGGGTGGCAGTCGCAAACGTCACCCACATGACATTAGAAGACTTCTTGAACCTGGATGAGTTCTGGCAGCAAGCCGTATTTGAGTCTGTTAATCATTTCGTTAAAGAGCAGAACAAAGAACAACAAAAGTCTTTGAATTCCATGACAGAACGAATTGAACAGCTCAGACCGTACTCAAGCCCAATGGCAGCAGTTCCTAAACCTCAATTCTCCATGCCCTAGGATGCCGCGATCGCTTGCGAAAGCAAAATAAAACTGAATAACAATGGCTGACCAATTCCCAACTGCAGGCAACACCTCTACTCTTAAGACCCAACCTCCTGGAACCGCAACGGCTGTCTTCAGGAAGCAGCCTGCTATGTTTGGACAGCTAGGTCGGGCAACGTCTTATACCTCCAATGGCGAGACATTCTCCTTTACTCGTAAACCCAGCTACTACCAATTAGCAGCTTGGGATGATGCAAGGCGTAAAGAGCCGCTGATCAAGCAAGGGTTGGAATACCTTGTGTTAGCCATTGTTTCCAAGATTGGCTCTTATTCCCACCCTGATCCAGAGATCGACGACTTTGTTCAAGCCAACATCGAAAACAAAATTAAGGGCTGGATTGCAAACATCGCAATGACAGCCCTTTGGAGTGGATTTGGCGTCTCTGAGATTAACTACACCAATAAGGTTGGTCCAGGAGGTATCCCTCAAACCTGGTTTGATGATGTGATTAACTTCCATCCCCTTCAAGTCACCCTAATGTTGAATGACTATGGGGTGGTGAAGGATGGCGATCGCATTATGTCGAGCCCTTTCAAATCTGGCATCTATGTTCCCGCTCCCTATACCGCAATTCAAAGGCCAGCCAAGAATCGGGAGTACATGGGAAGCCTGGTGCGTCTGCCTAAGAGTAAGCGGGTCTATGTTGCCCTCAACAATGAAGGGAATAACCCTTATGGGCGTTCCATTCTAGAATCTGTACTACCTTACCACCTGTTCAAAGAAGCTTACCGTGACATGATGACGGTCGCTCTAGATAGGTATGGGACGCCTCTGGTCTACGCCATTGTTCCGCCTCTCGATACCAAAGAGATGATCGAGGAGCCCGATGGTACTGTCAGACCCAAAACCCTCCAGGAAATGACAGTAGAGCAGATGCAGAATCTCTCTAATGAATCAGTCTTGGTATTCACTCAAATTAGTAAAGACCAACCTGTTCAATTAGGTGCCCTCACGACTGGAAATAACTTTTCCGATGCCTTCCAGCAGGCAATGGATATGTGCGACTTGAACATGCTGCACGGTCTGGGTATTCCCAACCTACTGATCAAAGATAATCACAGCCGTATGGGAAGTGGAGGGGCTTCTGAACGTCAACTAGAAATCTTTAATGCTTTCGTCGGTTCCCTGTTTGATCTCATTGTGGGTGCGTTTGTCGAGCAGGCGATCGCCCAACTCATTCAATTCAACTTCGACCCTAAGAAGAATCCTAAAGCGTATAACGCTGGCAAAATTCAGAAGAAACCAACCAGGGTCAATGAGCTGAAAGTTGTAACTGAGTCCATTAAGGCGTTGACTGAACTGGGTTTCATTAACCCCACTAACCCTGTTGACTTCAGGTACGTCAGAGAACTGATTGACCTACCTGGGCGCGAACCTGATCCATTACCTGATAACCTCCTGCCATTCAAACGCCAAGAGCGTATCGAAACTAAGCGGGGTAGTGACGCTACCAGCGAAGAGAATGTTAAAGTTCCTAATCCAGCAGCTAAACATGCGCTGGAGGGGCATCGCTTAGAAACCCAGAAGCAAATGCAACAGGATAAGCTAGACCAGGCAGACGTCCAACACCAGCGGCAACTAGAGCACGATAAGGAAGTAGCCAAGGAAAAGACAAAGCAGGCAGCTAAGAAACCACCTGCTAAGAAGAGTTCAACAAAGAAAGCCGCCTGACCAATATTGCTACGCAGTTGAGCCATTACCTGGGATAGTCTTCCAGGTAATTTTTTATGGATTAATCCCCAAAAGTAAAGAGAGAGAGACTAAAGCCTACGGAAAACTAAAAATATGCGAAAAGATTTGAGTTATACAGTTTGAACAGCGTATTATTCAGAAATAATCTAGCTAAGAATTAAATGTGGGTGTTATACCGAACTGCTCTACCTAGCGACTCCGAACTGGGAGCTTAGGCTGAATTTTTCTACTTAATAAGTGTTAGACCGCTTCTACTTGTGATTATAATCTATACATTTTTAAGAGGGCAAAATCATGCATGACGAAGGTTCAAAAAGCAATAAAAACGAGAATAAAGATATATCTATTGAGAGCAATTACTATGTCAACGAAGCAACTTTAGAATTACTCCGACGTAGGATCGAATCAGAAGCTCTACAAAACCTGGTCAAAACAATAGGGATACCGCTTGGCAGTCTTAGTGTGATTTCTCTTTTAACTCTTTGGCTGACAATACCAAAAACAATTGACTCCATTATTTCATCAAATCAATTTGTTCAAAGTAACCTTCGGCAAGAAGTAATAAGTTATTTTGGAAGTAAACAAGGGCAAGAAGCACTTAACAAGATCGTTGAAAATAATGTGGAAAATAATGTAGACAGTTTTTTGGAATCAGAGGATGGGAAGGAGTTTCTGGTTAAAGCCATCAATCGAGCTCTTACACCAGCTGGTGTAAGAATTTCTCAAAGAATAGAGTCCCATGTTAACCATCTTGTAAGTGAGGTCGAACTATTTCCAGATATCAAGTCTTTTGAAAAACAAGGAGACGAACCTCTTAAGAGGATTCTTGCCAGCGAAGACACAGAAAAATTACTGGCTAATGGGGCGACTATTGCCCTGAAATTTCCAATTAACCAAGGGAAAGGATACCATGCTACCACTATACGTTCATATATATTGGGATTCAAGGATAAGTTCGGAGATCGATTCCAATCTGTTCTGGTAGTTGACGGAAATGACCAATCTTTTATAGCGTCTATTCCTCCTCAGTTACTGTTAGATTTAAATGATGGTATTCGGGGTCCCCAATTTGCCAATCTACTAAATAACATTAAAGACGCTCGATCCTTGGCTCAAGATTTGGTTAATTTTTTTAATGATCCCTCGATCGCAAAATATGCACGTAGCGATTGGACAGTAAGAGAGGCTCTAACTCAACCTATTTGGCCAGATTATTCAAATTTAACAGGTAAAGTTTCGGTAATAAACAAAGAATCTATATATTTAGGCACTACTACAAGGGGGCAGCTAATCAGTGGAGTTATTAAGACAGGAAACCCCTAAAAGTCATTTTTCAGAATTGGAGGAAGATTGGAGTTTAATTCTTGTTGGCGAGCTAACAAGCGCGCTACACTAAAACGTCAAAATTTGCTTGGTTAAGCTGAAAAAGTTTATCTGCGCCGATGAGCGCGGCTGTTAGCGAAGTTAACTAATGAAAGCGATTTTTGCACTCTTTGATGAATGAGGCTACCAAATACGAACGTGCTTTAACTATTAGGAAAAGTGTTGCTGCTTGTATTCGTTAACCTTGGCGCGATAGACGGAAATACTCAGTACAATTCAAGACAATCCAGCGATGCGCTGCTCATAAATTCTTGAATTGTCTCCATTCCAGCCCAAAAGATGCCTTCAATAGCATTTGTGGGCGCGTTACCACACCTCAACCAAATTACTTTCAGAGGTGCTCCATAAAGGCGACTTCGTTCAACAAAATCAGCATCCTGCGTCACAATACAAAAATCCTAATTTTTCGCAAATTCCCAAATTTTGCTGTCATCTGCTTCAGCTAAGGTGTGGAACTGAACATGACTGGAATCAGGAAAAATGTCTGAAAGTCGATTCACCAGTTTACGACTCAAGTTTTGGTTAAACAAGAGTTTCAAGTACCACCTACCACAGCAATCACATGACGCTCTCGATCAGCGGCAAACTCCAAACACGCTTTAATGTCTTCCTCTGTTAATTCTGGAAAATCATCTAAGATTTCTGCATGGGACATCCCTGCCGCCAACCAGCCCAATACGTCATATACCGTAATTCGCATTCGTCTAATGCAAGGCTTACCACCTCATTTCCCTGGCTCAATCGTAATAATGTTGCGGTAGCTCATGGCAAGGTTAGCTTTAATAGACTTTTCTCTAGTCTAGTCCATCCAACAAGTAGAGACGACACGATAATTCAGCCGCTAGGAAAGGTGCTGCCGCTTATATTCGTTAACCCTAGCGCGATAGGCTGCATGCCAGTCTCTAAAGTTCTGATGCTTGCAGGGACCATCAGCGTTACCTAAGATGACATGCTCACAGGTGCAACTATGCCCTTCGGCACTTAGCTGATATTCCTTACCCTCAGGAGAGACAACTACGTGCCCTCCATCAATGGGAACGCAGATATAACCTTGACGCAGCATATTCGCTGCAATGTAAGTTTGATAGACCGTTTCCAGAGGAGCCCAAAGAATGTCGATCAGCTTTTTCTTATAGGGCTGGGATGACTTCTTGACTGTAGCAATATCAAACACCAGCCAAGGTTCTTCACTACTGTCAGTAACAATCTGAGCATTCTGAATAGCGTTACTAAGTCTGTCCTGCGAAAGCTGGAACGCTAAAAATTCTTCTACGGTTTTCATGATTAAATGGCTTCGTTGATAAACGACTTAAGCTCCATGATAGGAATGGCGTAATTACGCTGAGGGTTATAGCTGGTGTCAATCCCAGAAGGCATGCCAACTAGATAGCCTGATTGATCTAGGAGAACGCCCCCAGAATTACCAGGGAAAAACTCAGCCGACCCTTCTATCATTTTCCCTAAGCGCCTGATATTACCTTCTGTTAGGGTTCCCTCTTTGCCGTAAGGACTACCGATAGCAAAGACTTTCTGCCCAACTTGTAGATTATCGGTCTCCTTCATTGGGATAGTAGGAAGGTTAGATCTCTCTATTTTAAGCAGAGCCATATCCCTTTGCTGGTCTGTTTTCACAACTTGAGCTGAAACAGTATCCTGATTTTTGTAGAACCTAACGTTAACAGGCTTCCCCCTCTGTGCCGCCCTATCAACAACGTGGTAGTTGGTCAGAATGTACCCATCTGACTTAATCACACTACCAGAGCCAATTTCCTTACCAGCGTATATAGTCACTACAGCAGGGATAGACTTATCAAAGATTTGCTCAGCATTGAGTGAAGCAGATTGCTCTTTAGGCTCTACATCAGGTTGATTTGAGGTAGGGGCAGTTTGAGCGATCGGAGGCGCTGCTGGGGCTGCTGCTTGCGGCGAGGGTTTAACCGTTTGCACTGGAGCTGGGGTCTGAGTCCCTCCTTTGGTAGGAGCCTTAATCAAGGGCAAAACAAAGACATAAAGACTAGCAAATACAAGTGCGCCAAATACAATCGGAAAGCCCCAACCAGGATTTGAATTACGTTCCATAGCTAAATACCTAGATAAAAGTTAAAAATGCAAAAACCCCAGTTACCGCTAAGTAACTGGGGTTTATTTGTTCTTGGTGGCGGTTCTATCTCTGCCCGTGGGCTTCAATGAACCATAACCACTTGTCAATCTGATAAGCCACTTCCAGATAGAAGTTAGCAGTGGTGGGATCGCCATCAGTCTCTAATTGGATCGCCCCATCCCTTAAGTTTTTCGCGAACAACGCAAACCGTTCTGCCAGAGCTGCCACATATGACATCCCATCAGGAGGCTGAGTAGGAAACTCAGGTAAGGTTGTCGTTGCTGCTGCCATGCGAACTGTACCCATTGCGGTACCGCCCAGCATTACAATCCTTTCTGCGAAAGCATCCACATAGCCTTCTAAGCCTTCCGCAAACTCATCAAATAATTTGTGCAGTGCCATGAACTCTAGCCCTTTAACGTTCCAATGGGCTTGCTTAACATGTGATTTAAGATCGGCACAGTTGGCAAGGGTAAGCCCCAAGGTATCAATTGCCTTTAATCGAACTTCTAGAGGAATATCGCTTCGTGTTGCGTGAAGAATCCCTCTAGCAGGTTTAACAGTATCCATTCTTGTATCAGTTAAAAACGTCCTACATCTTCATTCATATAAGAGGGTATCCATCGTTATGTAGGAAACTTTTCCACTCAACATGGATATTGAAAAAACAGAAACATTGGTCCAAGAAATTGGCACCAGATCCCAATCAGAAGCTTTATATACCCAGAGCGCCCCTGCAGGGAAAGCTTGTGCTAATTGCCGCTTTTACCAAGCAGGAAACTGTCAGGTAGTAGAAGGTGAGATTTCTCCTGAAGGTAGCTGTTCATTTTGGGTTAATCATCCCCAACCAGTTCAAGAAACAGAACCTGTAACAGAACCTGCAGTACAAGAAGTAGAAGCGGTTGAAGCAGTACAGGAACAACACCTTTCCCAATCTTCCATGCAATGTCTGAGTGATGGGTTACTGCGTATCCCCGTTGCTCAGAAAGGGAAGTATCACCATTCTGCTTATGGCACTGTCGAGTTTAACGATCAAGACTTCGACGACATTATCAAAAACTTTGAAGACAGCGTTCTTGGGTTTGAACCCTATGTCACCTATGGGCATCTCATCGATCCTAAGGTTTCAGTTGATGCTGAATTGAAGAAGGGAAAGGCAAAGCAGTTTGAGGTAGAGGATGACGTTCTCTACGTCATTACCGAACCCACTCCTGACACTTTAGAGCTGGCTCAATCTGGTGAATACGAATACTCCTCAGGTGAGTTTATTCGTAATTACAAAGACAAAATTACTGGCGAAAATCGGGGCACAGTTTTGATGCGGTATGCCCTGACGAACTCTCCATTCATTCCTTTTAACGACAAAAAGATTGAAGTCTTGGAATCCCTTTCTGAGACCAATAAGGACTGCCCACATTCCGTTATTAATTTCATGATTAAACTGTCCTCAGACAGTGGAAATATTGAAAATTTAATAACAAACGAAGACTCCACTCAAATTATGGAAGAGCAAAATCAAGCACCTGAAACGGAAGCTCCTGCAGTGGAGTCTGTTCAAGTTTCAGAAGAAATTAAACCCACCCAAGCAACTCCTGTCCAAATGGAAGAAGCCACTCAAACTCCAGCAGTTGAAACTCCTGCTACCCCCGCTCCCGCTGCACCTGCTTATGATCTGAGTAAGATCATCGAGCAAGTAACGACTCAAGTTTCTAGCCTGTATCAAGAACAGATCAAGTCTGTGAAAGAGCAAGCGCAACAAACGGTTGATGCTCTGAAAGCTGAGATTGCTGGTCTGAATACCAAGCTGACCACTCAAGAAGCAACGGTTCAGGCTTTCTCTACCAGCATGAGCAATGCTCAACGTCAGACCCGCTACCAAGCTCTGGCGGCTCAAGGTGTTCCTACTGCATTTATCCAACGCTTTAGCGAATTGGAAGGTGCTTTGGAAACTGGCGCTCAAGTCATCAAGCTGTCCAATACCGCTGGTGAAGTGCAAGAGAAGTCTCTGACTGAAGCGATCGCCGCTATTCTGATCGACGCTCTGCATGCTGAACCCGTTCAAGTTGAGCAATTTGGTCAATCTGTTAGCACAGTTGCTGCCAATGCACTGACTGCTGACATGATGCGCCTGGTTGAAGCCAACAAGGGTCTGGCTCAAAAGAAAACCCTGGGTTAGTCCCCAGTCCTTCTGACAACTGAATACTCACAATTGAATAATTACAACTAAATATGGTTTTAGGTGTTCCTAACGCGCCGAACTTCGGCCCCTACATTTCTCCCGCTGTTACTGTCGCAAATGACAGTATTCCAGGCGAACCTATTTTTACCGAGCTAGCGAAGAGCCTGGTTCCCCTAGAAGCAGTTACTCCCCTCACTGAGCTTTTCCCAGAAGAAATTATTGAAGAGCGGACTGTAGTTATCGAACAGTCTTATGAAGGCGTTGACACCATTTTCCCAATGGTGGAAATGGGTAAGCCCGACGTCGTTCTGTCTGACAACGATGGTACCCGCAGTCGGCGTTACTTCCAGCCTCTCTACATTCGTCGGTCCATGTTCGTTTCTCACGCTGAAATCAACAGCCGTGTGAAGCCTGGTACCACCAATGAGCGCTGGTCGCCTGCTGAACAAATCCAGATCAAAATGCGCCGCATGGTCCGTCAGCACAACCTGACCTGGAACATCTACCGCGCCATGATGCTGTTGGGTGGTATCAACTACACTGATCCTCGCACGGGCGTAGGCGCAGCTGTTTCTGCTCAAATCCCTGCTCATAACCTGTTCGCTTACAACGTGGCTGCTGGCTACCGTGGACGTAAGGAAGTTTCCCTGTTCCGTGGCATTGTTGACGCCAACGTTGCTGATCCTGGTGCAGCTGCTGGTATCCCCTGGACCCATCCTGATGCAGCAATCATCGAATGTGTTCAGCGCTTCAAGCGTTGGTTCAAGGACACCAACAAGAGCGAAGTCACCGCTATGTATGTTGGTCCTGAACTCCGCGACATCATTGTGATGAACAACGAGATCAAGCTGGCCTTGGGCGGCTGGATTCCTCGGTTAGGTGCTAATGCTGGCGATAACGTCATCCACAACTACAACGGTACCACTGGTACTGGTGGTGGCATCCTGGTTCCCCAAGGTGGCGTGGCCAAGATGAATGGCTCCATCGTTCTGGGTCCTGATGGTGATCTGGTTAGCATTGCTGGTGTACCTGTACGTGTGGTTGACACGATGTACAAAGATCCAGTTGACGGTATCGTGAAGCGCATTTGGCCGAAGAACAAAGTTGTCTTCGTGTCTGAAGTTGATGCTAACGGTGGTCGGGAAGCTGTTGGTCGCACCCAGTACTGCGTCTCTGAAGAGTCTGGTGGCGCACCTGGGCTGTGGACCCGCACCCAAGAGCAAACTCAGATTCCTGCTGCTCCTGGTATGTACGTCCAAATGGGTAACGCTGGTATGCCGTACATCAAGTACCCCTACCGCGTTGCACACATAACGGTCGCTTCTGTTGATGACATCAACAACCGTCTGGGCGTAATCGGTGACTTGAGCTTTGGCTCGTTCTAGACCTTAGCTCCAGCTAGGTTCCAAGCCTAACTCAGACTTGCTTCCTCTTCACAGGGGAAGCAGTCCCAAAATCACTAGTCGATTTGACTAAACAAACAAGGACTAACTAACGAAATATTATGGGTTTACTTAACTCTCATCAGGTATTGCCTGGTGCCCGTACAGGGGCAGGCGATAAGACTTACGCCCTGGCAGGTGTCAAAACCCGTCCTACTGCTTCTGTTGCAGGTGGCGTTCTTTCCTTTACTGGCGGTTCGATCGAGATTGAAGGGCGCGACTATACCTTCGCAGGTAAGAGCTTAGACTTCAATGCTCTGGGAACTCTGCCTGTTGTTGGTGCAACCTACGCTGTTGCTGCTGTTCCTTCCTACAATGAGCCTGCTACGCAAGCTGCTGCTGAAGCTGCTGGTCTGAACTACTACGTCCAACGGAATCCCTTTAATGAGTTCCTGGCGTACCCCTTCATTCCCGCTAACCTTCAAGCAGCGGTAGCAAACGAAGGTGGTTTGGTAGCTCTGACCCAGCGTATCTACCTGGGTACAGCTGATGCTTCTGACATTGCCGTCTACAACCAATACTCTGAAGCCGCTCAACGCCTGATCGATCCTCGCTATGCGATCTTCCCGCTGGCTCCTATTGGGTTTGAATTCGTTCTGGCTCAAGTTGTCCCTCAAGACAACAGCGCTAAGCCCAACGCTCTGTTGACCAAGACGCAAGCAGATTTCAACCTGTTCCGCTCTCAAGTTGGCTTGATGTACACCGAGCGTAAAGTGCTGACGGTTGCCGAAGCTAACGCTCGTTACGCTGGTCGTACCTGGCTGATTCAATCAGCTCGTAGCTACGCTAACGTGAACGACGCCATTTCTGACACCAGCGGTACCACGGTTACGCCTGCTGCTACTGGCAACCCCTTCACTGGCACTGTGACTCTGGCAGTTGTGGAGTACACCTACCCCTCTAACCTGCCCATTGGTCAAACTGGTCGTGAAGATGCCATCATTCGTTTCCTGACCAAAGAAGATTCCAGCGTGTTGGGTCGGATCAACCCCATCTACCTGGAAAACGAACGCGTTTCTGTTCGCTACGCTAAGCAGCCTTCCAGCCGCCTGACTCTGTATGGAGATCCTTGTGGTTTGGTGAAGGTAACGGTCGGTGGTACCGCTGGTGCCCTTACCCTGAGCGCTCTGACAGACACTTACGACACCTTCTTCAACTAGATCCAGTATCGAGGGGAGGCTAGCCTCCCCTCTAGTCTCTTAGGGAATTATGGAAGTTAGAGTTTTAGTTTTATCCCCATTTCGCTACATCTATGGCAACAAAAACTACTACCTCCAAACTGGAGAAAGTATGTTTTTGAATCAGGCAAAAGAAGATGAACGGCAAGAGCTGAAGCATCTTCTCTCCCCTGCCTGCGAGTATTCTCGTTGGGTACACGTTGAGAAGGAACAGATTAACCCCCAGCTTCTCGCTGAAATTGCTACAGAAGTTCAGGGTGAATCTTTGCCGCCTACAGGGAATGAGATCACCAACATTAACCTGGAGATGCCCAAGGTTGATCTGACCACGCCTATTCAAGAGCCTGGTGACAATCCTTTCCTGAAGCCAGAAATCCAAGAAGCTGAGGCAGTAGTTGAGCCCCAGGCTGAGGTAGTAGTTCCAGTTGAAGTTCAACCTGAAGCTCCTGCTCCTGCTCACGTCAAAACCAAGGAAGAGCGGGCTGCTGAACTGGAAGAAATGCACTGGAAAAAGATTGAGAAAATCGCTGCTGCTCTGAACATCGACTACGAACACAAAGACCAGGCGATCGCAGCCATTCTTGACACAGAGTTCTAATTAAACATCATGTCTAACTTCGGCGGCTTTTCTACAAACAAAGATCTGGGCAACTGGTTACAAGCGAACTCAGTTGACTTCACATCTATGGTCGTCTCTTACAGCGCGTTGCTTAAGCCATACACCAGTAAGCTAGACGAAGTGATCAGGATTGCCCAACGCCAGGTTTACCCTCGCATTGGTTTGATTCTGTCTGCCGCCAAGAATGCCGACAACACGTATCTGTTTGCTGATAGCACAGATACCACAGACATGAACAAGCTCTATGAGAATGTGGTTTCCCTTATGACTTCTGAGGGAAGTCCATTCTCAGAGGGCATCACTAACGTTGCTTCCTGCCTTACTGCTGCCATCCTGATCAAGCAGTTACCCATTAACTCAGACATCAAAAACATTGACCTGGGTAATGACTTAGAGAAAGGAGCGATCGCTGACTTAGACAGAATCATTCACCTGTACAAGGACAGCAAGATTGCTGACTCACTGAATGTGAGTGTCCAGGGCATCAACATCAACCAGACCACGATCTATGTGGCTCTGGATATTAACAAGGCAACGTTGCCTGCTACTTACTTTGATGTTGCGCCTGTAGAGCAAGCGGTTCAGATCGAGACTGCTTATCCTTCGGCAAACGTCACCTGTCTAGAAACCCTAAGTATTCCCAATTCAAAAGTTGCTTTTGGCTGGTATTACATCTCCAGCACGGAGGGAGAGAGTAAGGATGCCAGCGGCAATGCTGTCTTAGTCGTCAAGCCACCTATTGAGAACGCTTTCTTTGTCAGAAATGGCTATACGGCAGATGACCTGGTTGAAATCCTAGCTGAAGAACTGAATAGCCTGACCTTGCAGGCAGATGCCAATATCATCAGTTCCCCCAACCGTGGCGAATTAAGCCTGAAGAATGTCGCCCTACCAAAGAAAAAGCTTTACGACAGTGCTGATGCTACCTATGACAAGAAGGTAGCCATCTTCAAGCTATTGCAGCAAGTTAACTATCTGAGTTTCGATGCTCGTCGTATGTCTACGATTGTGAGCCGGGAACTCATCATTCTCAGATTCTTTAGTGCTGATAAGGTCAGCCTTGCCAGTCAGAGTCTTGCGTCAGCCCTGCCCAGTTCTACTGTTTATACCTACCAAGGGGACTGGAATGCTGCCACTGAATATGCAGTTGGGGATGTCGTTGACCTGGGTTCTAGTAGCGTTTATTGTTGCATTCTTGCTGGCAACGTGGGAAAGAACCCTGGTTCTCCTACGAATGTGGCGTATTGGCGCAGAATTTACTCTGAAGCTGGAGACCTTATTCCTCGCCGCAATCTGTGTGATGGCTTTATTGATGGTCTGGTCTATGGGTTAAGCCCCAGCTACACCTTCCTGGATAAGCGGGGACCTAAATCCCTCACCCTCAAAGTTGAGAAGGCTACGGTTAAGAGTGTCACTACTGCTGATAACAGCGCAGCCACTACAGAGGATAAGTACACTGCCGACACCTTCTACTTCCGTATGCAGGATGGTGCTTTAGGTCTCACTGGTGATATGCGGGTTCGGGTATCGTCTACCAACCTGGCAGATTTCCCTGAGATTGCACCTTTATTGGCAGCAGATGGTAGTTTAAGGATTCCGCTGACAGGATTTACTTCAGCTGAAGATGCTGCTCTAGAAGTGCTCAAAGCTCTCTACAAGATTGGGCAATACACCGATGTTCTGGGTGGCTTAGTTCAACCTGCCGCTCTCCAACTCACCGCTTTTAAGAAAACACAGGGAGAGGTCAAAGAAGTAATTGACATTCTCCAATTGCCAGATGGCCTAGAGGTAGCCACAGGGATTCCTTCCACTGTCAAAACTGAGTATCGCGCAAGACCGCGATCGCTCATCATTACTGCCCAGAGCATCAAAGATAACTTGATTAATACTAAGTCTGATAGCTTGGCTGACAACAAAGACTATGGTGTTGCCAGCACTGCTAAAGGGCAGAAGTCCCAACGGATTCAGAACGTCTACGACCGACTAGATTTTCTGAAAAACATGAATCGATATCCAAGGGATAACCGCAATGCTTTCTAGAGTCGTCGTTCCCTCCATCCCTTATTTAAACTATTCACTATTCAAATTCCTTGCGAATCATCCCCTTTTAGTTGAACCCCTGGTATTCCACCCGATCAGCAAAGAACACATTCCTGTGTCTTCCTATCGGTTCATGGATGGGATTCCCCTTGGGGATGGTTTAATTTGTTCCATCTTTCCTGGCTTTGAAAAGAAGGATAGTAGCAGCCCCACTTCAACTGCTGTTTCTGTTCTCTACCGTACCCACGATCTGGGACACAACCATGATGAAGCGATTTACCACTTCGTCATCAAGTTCCAATTTAAGGAAGTCAACATTGAAGGGACTGCGATCAGTGAGGATTCTGACCTCATTACGGTACCAGAACGAGCACTGGTAGATCCCAGGCAACGCCTGCTGATCCCTTCCACAACTAAGGAAGTTGAGTTAATTCTCAATCCTGCAATGGATATTGTGGGAGACTACCTGGAATTAGCACGGCTAGCCCTTAGCGATATCCAGCATTACAAAGATTTCCCCGTCAAGGTCAAGAGCCTAGAGGTTGTTCACCAGAACTATGGCACCCCTGAATGGAGTAGCAGCTTAAACTCCTTCATTAACGAAGGGTATCTGCTCATTAGAATGCATGCCTTCATCAGCCGGGGTTGGCGAGATAAGTTCCTGGTGCCCTTAGAGAAGATTAACCTGGAGCTGCAAAACAATGAGTTGGCTCAGGCGATCGAGGGCTATCAACAGCCTAACCCTGATCTAGAACAGGGCGTTGAAACGTATGAAGCTGAATATGTCCTGGTGAAGGAGAAGGGTCAGCCTTTAGGCATTGCCACGTTAGACGGTAAAGGGAAAGTTCCTCTTTCTCAACTCCCAGATCTGGGCGGCTCAATCAACAGCCACATCCTCAACCCAGATCCACACCCTCAGTACGCGACAAAAGACAGCGTACAAAGTGCGCTTGCGAATAAAGCAGACTTAACTCACACGCACCCAATCACTGAAGTAGTGAATTTGCAGTCAACGCTAGATGCCAAGCAAGACCATACAGGGGTGTTAGATAGCTTAAACACTGCTGCCCCTGCCGCTGGATTCGTGGTGTCTAACGGAGTGCAATACCAGACTACTAATAACCTTGATGGTGGAGAATTCTAATGTCTAACGTTATTCAAATTAAAAGGAGTACCAGCACTAACACGCCGTTAGGGTTACAGTTTGGTGAATTGGCTTACTCCCAGATCTCAGACACCCTCTTCGTTGGTCAGTCTGATAGTACCGTTAAAGCTATTGGTGGTGCTGGCACCTTTGCCCCGCTGAGTAATCCAGCTTTGGTTGGCAACCCTACAGTCAATGGGGCACCGATCGCTTCCACAGCGTTTGTCCAATCTGCTATCACCGCCATCCTCAGTACTCGCGATGTCAAGGAATCTTGCCGCGTAGGTACCAATAGCAATGTTGATATCAATGCCCCTGGTGGAACGATTGATGGTGTTACCCTGATCCTGAATGACAGAGTATTCCTGTTTGGTCAAACCAATAGCGCAGAGAACGGCATCTGGGTTTGGGCGGGTGCAGCTTCTCCCTTAACCAGAGCAGCTGATGCTGATGACTCTGCAAAAGTAACTTCTGGCATGGTGGTTACGGTCGAGGATGGCTTGACCCACGCTGATACAGCCTGGTTCCTCAAGACAGAAGGGGCGATCACCTTAGGCACTACTCCGCTGGAATTTATCAGTTTCCCTGGAGCGGGCGGCATCGTTGCCAATATTGGTCTCCAACGTAACGTCAACACCATTAACGTCCTGTTTGATGGGGTCACGGTTTACGTCAATGCCTCTAACCAATTGGCAGTGAAGTCCAGTGCGATCGCTAATCAGGTGATGCTGAGTAATGGCTCTAACTCTGCTGGCTGGGGCGCATTGCCCTTGGATAACGCCAACAGTGTTACTGGCATTCTTTCCATTGCCAATGGTGGTATGGGCTTGAGCTCAGTCCTTACAGGGCTAGTTAAAGGTTTTGGTGGTGCCTATACAGCGGCAACTGAAGGCGTTGACTATCTCAGTCCTAACTCTTTGATTGACGGCGGTAGTTTCTAGTTATTCATCATGTCTACCATCCTACTTAAACGATCAAATATTGCTGGGGCGATTCCCGCCGCCAACCAATTAGAGTTAGGTGAGTTAGCTGTCAATATTGCCGATGCCAAACTCTTCTTAAAGAATGCCGCAGGGCAAGTAATTACCTTCTCAGCTGGACCAGGCGTTGATCCCAATTCTTTTCTCGCTAAAACCTCTAACCTGGCAGATCTAGATAACGTTTCGACTGCCAGAAGTAATTTAGGGTTAGGGTCAGTAGCAACTCAAAATGCTAATAGTGTCGCCTTTACAGGTGGCTCAATTGCTAACCTGTCAGCTCTGTCTACCACAGGTGATGCCACCTTTGGCGGTAAAGTCCTTGTTGGTAATGGGATTGGCTCTGCTGACGCTGGTATTGAAATTGGCTCTGGTAGGACTGCGGGTGGTCTCGCTTACATAGACTTTATCTCTGACACAACCAACACTGACTACGGCTTTCGCATCAGTCGTAACGCTGGTGGAGCGGTGAAGTTTACTAGTCAATCTGGTAGCTTCATGACATTTGAACAAGCCGCTGGCAGTACCTACGACTTTAAGGTCAACGGTTCTTCGGTATTCAATGTATCCTGGTGCAGTGTCTGGAGAATGGGCTGGCAAGGA
>CAZGDE010000073.1:0-1749 GCA_964524315.1 uncultured bacterium | reverse complement strand
CTTATAGGTCAGGCTCCCCTCACTTTATCCTTAGGCAGCTTAGGCTCTGTTGCAGGAAATACCCTACCACTGGCAACATTTGCCAGTTATAACTCCAGTCAGTTTTACTTAAAGTTTTTTACTCGCAGAAGCGCTGATGGCGTGACGTCGAGTACAGCAACAACTCGAATTCAACAGACCGCTGGTAGCACTGATCAAGGTTATGTGGAGTTCAATACTCTAGGAACAGATGGGGAAGTCATCATTGGCACTCCGTCTATACAGATGGGGCGGTTTAGTAGTGAATCTGGTAGCACGTCTACCTTACATGTTCCCAAACTTAAAGCCACGTCAGGTCAAAGTTCAAGCAGCACTACTACGGGTGCCTTAATTGTTGCTGGTGGAATGGGTGTTAGTGGTACCGTCTACGCAGGGAGTGTAAACGTATCTTCGTCAAAGATAATAACTCACGCTGTATTCCCTCGCCCCAACATTGTTATTAATGGCGATTTTGGCATTAATAATGATCCAAAGATGGGTACAGCTGTTACAGGGTTGAATTACATCAACGATGTATGGCTATACAACGCAGGGTCAGGAACTTGTACCCCCACAATTCAACCGATTACCAGCCTTGAAACAGACTTTGATACGCACCCTTCTAAGTGTCTACAGTTAAGTCAAAGCGTGGCCAGTTCGACGGCCCCTTACTTAGCGCAGAGAATAGAGAACGCAAGGATTTTTGGCAGGCGAAAGTTAGGTCTCACCTTAAGAATAAGAGCAGTCTCAGCGCCCAGTTTTCCCCTCAGTGTATCCTTCAGTCTCGCTCTCTGCTCCGCTGGATCAACGAATCCAGAGATAAATATCAGCCCTACCAATGTCTATTCTGGCTGGGGAACCTATTCTACAACACTGACTCTTTCCATGCCCTCAGACTTTAACTATTCTGATTTGAATAGTTACTTAGAGCTCCGTATCAAGTTTCCTGCTAACACAACCTTTGTTGTGCAGGTTAGTCACATCAAGTTAGAAGACGTGGGGAATAACGGCACAAGTGGGGGTGCGGGAGATGTAACGCAATTTGTCCCGAATCCCCCGGCAATTGAACAAGCCTTGATTGATCGTTATTACCAAGTAGTTACCTGTACAGCTAGACAATATACGGCTGCTGCTGCTTACCTTGAGGCCCCTGTCCCTTATCGATCAGTCATGCGAAAAGCACCGATAGCTTCTCTCCTCTCGGCAGGTTACAGAAACAACTTAGCCTCAGGCTGGCCAGGGTTATTCGACTTAACCACGGACGGTGGCAGATTTGTAATCCTCTCAGCGGGAACTGGGGATACCTATGCTGCTGGCGACAAATACATATTAGACGCAAGACTTTAATTCTTATGGAACAGATTACATTTACTCGTCAAAGACGTATCTGGCGGGTGCAAGGAGACTTTCTAAATGGTGAACTCTTTACCCTCCACTTAGAAGCATTCTGGGAAGAGGTATGGATTACACCTGAAGGAGAGATAATCAACACGATTCGTACAGGCACTCCGGTCACTTTAGCAATTACTCAAGTTTCTACAGACATTCAGCAGGCGTTCATGGCGATTCAGACTCAGTTCACTGAACTAATCAACTCAATTGATCTGAATGCGCCCAAGGTGATTGAATCCAGTCCTGAAGTAGAACCTCTTCTAACCCCTCCCGATAATGTCCTACCCATAAGCACGGGAATGCCCACCCTTTCTTAATCAGCCTACTAATTTAACTTTT
>CAZGDE010000072.1:0-21587 GCA_964524315.1 uncultured bacterium | reverse complement strand
CCTGAGCCGCCATAATTTCTGCAACAAGGCGCAGTCGCAATAGATCGACCGGACGCAACAACTGGCAAAGTGTGCCATGGGTCAGCAAGCCAGCAACTTGCCCCTGATCATCTAGCAGGGGCAGGTGGCGGATACGATGCTTTTGTAAAAGCTGTAATGCGGTAAAGATATCCGTAAATTCAGCCTGCCGTAGCGTGATGACCGAACGAGTCATGACATCGGCGACCGCACGATTGGTTAAGTCATGCCCAGCGGCAACCAGGCGTACCACATCCCGATCCGTCAAAATCCCAACCAGTGCCGCCCCTTCCATGACCAGCAAACAGGTCGCACCGGCAGTTGTTTGCGGTAAACCATCTTGTGATGTCGGGTCTTCTGGCAAAGAGCAGGCTGCTCGGGCCGCACTCAGACACGCGATCGCCTCAGTCAGCGGCGTATCTGGTGTAACGATCAGAGGGTTAACAACGATCGCCTGGTTCAAGGCTATATCGGCCATGAAATTGAAGGACATAGATGTATAGTATGGGGCCAAAGACAGAGGGTTTACGTGCCAACTCGTTCGATCATTCGTTCTCTTGCTTTAGTGTTCCTCTCGCTGCCATTAATGCAGCATGGGCAGGCTCAAAATCAAATGAATTAATTCCCGCTTCAATGGCGGTGTAATGCTGGGGAAAGGCATTTCTGAGCAAATCACTATAGTCGTACAGCAGGTCGGCGGCTTCGGCATCATTATCAGCCAGGAGTTCAGCCAGCCTGGTGCAGATCTGTAGCAATTGATCCACGTTGACATCTACCCCGACCGTACTCGTATTCGGGCTGAGTTTATGCGTCTCCACGCCTGCTACTTGCCTACCTTCCGGATCGCTACCAGGTCTTACACAATGGGGTGCGATCGTACTCTTTCCCAGGTAAACCGTGGCCCAGAAGGTACTCCCCTTACCATATTCACTTTCGACCCCAACTTGTCCCCCCATTAGTGCCGCAATTTGCTTGCAAATTGCCAGTCCTAACCCGGTGCCACCAAACTTGCGGGTGGTGGATGGGTCTACCTGTTGGAAACTGGTGAACAGTTGCCCCACCTGCTCCTCAGTCAAACCAATGCCGGTATCCCGCACAGCCATGTACAACCCAACATCCGTATCACGGTATTCTTGCAACTTGACAATAATGGCTACCTCACCCTTTTCAGTGAATTTGACCGCATTATTGGCATAGTTGACTAGGATTTGGCTGATCCGTAAAGGATCACCAATAACGGTTGGCGGCAAATTTTGATCGATATCGCAGATTACTTTCAGTCCTTTAGCTGTAGCCTTCTCCGTAATCTGCGTCGCCACCGTTTCGAGTACCTTGTCCAGCTCGAAAACGGTCTGTTCAATGGTTAACTTTCCCGCCTCAATTTTTGAAAAGTCCAGAATGTCGTTAATCACCCCTAATAGGTGTTGGCTGGATGTTTGAATCTTTTGAAGGTAGTCGCGTTGTCGGGGAGTCAGTTCTGTTTGCAGAGCCAGATGGGTCATGCCAATGATGGTATTCATGGGTGTCCGAATTTCGTGGCTCATATTCGCCAGAAAGTCAGACTTTACCCGCGTTGCTTCCTCGGCAAGTTCCTTAGCCCGCCGCATTTCAGCCTCGGCCGCTTTCATTTTGCCGATATCTGTTAACCAGCCCAGCACTCCCGGTTGACCTTGATACTCCATCGTCATGAAGGTCGCCATAATGTCACGAATTTCCCCATTCGGGCCGTACATCTTGAAGTTGCCCCCTTCATAGATGCCATGCTGTGCTACTGCAGCCAATATCGCTGGCCGAACGGCGGGATCGACATAGATTTTTTCGGGGGAGTCGCCAATTTTGAGATCAACCAACTCAATCATGCGCGGGTTGGCAAAGCGCGTAATACCATCAACTGTAATGGCCACCCCCACAGGCGCTTTGTCCAGAATGGATTGCAGGTGTTCACGCTGGCGCGAAATTTCCAGTTCCGCTTGCTTCCGCAGGGTAATGTCACGCACCGAGGCAAATACGTTGACGCCGCGATCGCCCAACTCTGGCAAACGGGCCAGTTCTACTTCCATCAGAAACCGGGAGCCATCCCGGCGCTGACCCTCCAATTCCATCGTGCGATCGCCAATCAGGCAAGCTTGCCCGTATTTCTGAATGTGATCCCAAGCGTCAGCATAACGGGAACGGGCCATATCCAGTCCCAGGAGCGCCAGGGGTTGTCCGATCAATTCGTGGGTCTGATAGCCAAACATGGCTTCCAGTGCCGGATTCGTCAGGGTGATTAATCCCTGCGCATCAATCACCAGCATGCCATCGGGGGCAGATTCGATGATGCCGCGATACCAGGCTTCCGTCTCAGCTAGTGCCCGACTCTGAGCCCGCTGCAAAGCCGTTTCCCGCAATACCGCCAGCATTGCGGTACCGGTCAGTAAGGTGGTGGCCAACGTGACACCCAGCGAAATGACATGCAATTCCACACCAGCAGCAGGACTACCGTTAGCGTTACAACTGAAATGGGCCGCCATCATCCCCGTGTAATGCATCCCGGATGTGGCCAAACCCATAACCACTGCCGAGATTGGTAAAGCATATCGACCTGCGCCCGGCAATATTTTGTCGATGTAGAAACGAAACGACAGGGCAATGACCGCCAGCACGATCGCAATCAGAATGGAGAGCCCAAAGATGAGCGGGTCATAGTGAATTGAGCCCTCCAGTTGCATCGCTGCCATGCCGGAATAATGCATCGTGCCAATGCCCAGCCCAAACAAGGCACCGCCGCCCAGCAATACTTTGAAACTGGGACGGGGTCGGGTGACGAAGTGCATTGCAAAGATACTGGCAGTAACCCCTGGCAGCATCGATAGGGTGGTGATCACGGGGTCATAATTGATTTCGCAGGGTACCTGAAACCCCAGCATGCCAATGAAGTGCATAGCCCAAATGCCAACTCCCATGGTCACACCACTCAAAGAGATAAGAGCCCGGCGAACCCGCCTGCTGGCAACCGGCTCCGCAAACTGCTCCATTAAAAAGGCGGTATATGCCGTAAAAATGGCGATCGCAATGGAAAGCATGACCAATCCTGGCTGATAGTCACCTTGATAGTCGATGCGGTTCCCCAGGCTAAGGAAAATGAACTGCCAGCGATTGCCGAACATATGGTTACCTCCGGCTTATCTCCATTACCTCCACCCGGTCTATTGCCTGTCCATCTCCAGTACCTTGACTAAAAACGCCCATTTGTCGGCCACTTCTTCGATCTGCTTGGTGGTTGGTTTGCCGGCACCATGCCCAGCTTTGGTTTCGATCCGAATCAGCACGGGATTGTCGCCCCGATGGGCCGCTTGTAGAGCCGCCGCAAATTTAAAGCTGTGGGCAGGCACCACGCGATCGTCGTGATCAGCCGTCGTAATCATCGTTGCCGGATAGGCCGTACCGGGTTTCAAATTATGCAGAGGAGAGTAGGCCCGTAAGACCTGAAACTCTTCGGGGACATCGGGTGACCCATATTCCGCCGTCCAGGCCCAGCCAATGGTGAACTTGTGGAAACGCAGCATATCCATGACACCAACCGCTGGTAGTGCCGCACCAAAGAGATCGGGGCGTTGCGTCATGCAGGCACCCACCAGTAACCCACCATTGCTACCACCGCCAATCGCCAGTTTTTGGGGTGAGGTATAACGATTGGCAATTAACCATTCAGCAGCGGCGATAAAGTCATCAAACACATTCTGTTTGTCCAGTTTCATCCCTGCCTGGTGCCAATCTTCCCCATACTCGCCACCACCCCGCAGGCTGGGAACCGCATACACGCCCCCCATCTCCATCCAAACCAGCAAGCTGACCGAAAAGCTGGGCGTCAGCGACACGTTAAAGCCCCCATAGCCGTAGAGATAGGTAGGGTTGTTACCATCCAGTACCAGCCCTTTTTTGTGGATGATGAACATGGGCACCTTCGTCCCATCTTTGCTGTGGTAAAAGATTTGCTGTGTTTCGTAGTCGGTGGGGTTAAAGTCAACTTGCGGTTGGCGAAAAACCGTACTGGCACCCGTCACCATGTCATAACGGTAGATGGTGTTCGGGGTGGTGAAACTGGTGAAAGCGTAGAAGGTTTCTGTATCATGCCGTTTGCCACCAAATCCGCCAACCGAACCAATGCCAGGTAACTCGACCGATCGCACAAACTGACCACCCAGCTCAAAGATTTTGATCTGGTTATAGGCATCTTTGAGATAGGTCGTCACAAATTGATTGTTCAGAACGCTAACACCTTCGAGGGTATCAGCCGTTTGCGGAATAAGCTCCTGCCAGTTAGCGCGATCGGGTTTAGCAACGTCGATCGCAATCAATCGTCCTTTGGGTGCCTCCAGGTTAGTGCGAAACCAGAATATGGTGCCGTCATTATCAATAAACGAAAACTCGGCCTCAAAGGTGGGAATAAGTTCGACTACGGGGCATCAGCCACCGTCAGATCTTTGTAAAACACCAGGCTGCGGGTGTCAGTGCCCAACCAGACCGAGACAATTAAATACCGTCCGTCTTCAGTGACTCCGCCACTAAAGCCCCAGTCCTTCTTATCAGGGCGTTCGTAGATCAGCACATCGTCGGATTGGGGCGTACCCAGTCGATGATAGAAGAGTTTTTGATAGTAATTAACATCTTCCAACTTGGTCTTTTCATTGGGTTCGTCATAGCGAGAGTAGAAAAAACCCTGGCTGTCATGCGTCCAGGACGCACCAGAGAATTTTACCCACTGGATGCGATCGACCAGGTCTTGGCCCGTCGCCACATCCCGCACATGCCATTCCTGCCAGTCGGAACCAGCGGTAGACAGCCCGTAGGCCATGAGTTTACCGTCTTCGCTGACAGTCATGCCGGATAGGGCCACCGTTCCATCCTCCGACAGGGTATTGGGGTCAAGGAGAACGTGCGGTTGGTCAACGAGGGATTGCAGCGTGTAAAGGACACTCTGATTCTGAAGGCCGTCATTTTTGAAATAGAAATATCGTTCCCCCTGCTTAAACGGAATGCCATACTTCTCGTAGTTCCACAACTGGGTCAGGCGTTGCTGGAGGCGATCGCGGGCCGGGATCGTTTGCAAATAACCAAAGGTAAGCCGGTTTTGTGCCTCAATCCACGCTTTGGTTTCGGGCGTATCGGGGTTTTCTAACCAGCGATAGGGGTCAGAAATCTCAATTCCGTGGTAAGCATCGACTTGATCAACCTGCTGGCTGGGGGGGTAGACAAGTGGCTGATGGGAGGCAGTCATAGCATGAGTCGCGAAACAACTGTGTCCATACTGACAGATGACAATTAGCAGCAGAGCGACAACCGCTAGAAAAATTCGTTTTTGCTGTAATCATCTCAATGTCACCCATTACCCAGTTTATTTTCACTGCTGGCATCAAATAGCGCTGATCACGCCTACACAGAGGCATGCGATAGCCCGGAATAAATCTATTAAGATGTGTAAACAGATCATCCAAATTGCCGACCGTTACGTATTACCCATTAGTTGCAATCAAAGGTGCGTGCCCCAGTTTTCTACGGTGGTGCTAAATGACCGCCTGAATTGAAACAACGTGCCAATTCAGCAAACACGTAGCTTGTTCCCAGAATCAGTCATACCTTTGCTAGTTGTCCTGAAAACCAATCTGGAGCCAACCAATATGGGAAGTTTCACTATCTGTTCCAAGTGGAACCGTCTATTGAAAGACCAGTTCTGGGCAAGTGTTCCCGTAAAGTTCCCTATTGCCTCACACAATTTGGCTAGAGCAGTGGTGATGGGTTGATTTCCAGGGATTACAGGCTAATTTAGGCTGCCCCAACCACGAAACAATTCCAACACGTCACTGTTTTGCCCACACGATTTTGCCCACACGACAAGTCTGCTAGCGACAAGTCCGCTGATATCAAGTGTTTGCACTTCCATTTCTTGCCGTTTCACTGGGGTGAATTTCAGTGACTATCAGATTCGTTCGCCGTTCTAAGCCCTTTTTGTATCGTCTGAGCCGCTACCCCCAGGGGACTGTTCTTTGGTTAATGGGAATTGCCGCCTGTTTGGTGGCGATCGCAGTAGGTGGGTTGATTAACCTTGGTCAATTCAGTCCGTGCTGGTGGGACTTGCACCACTGGCAACAGGATATCGCACCCTGGTTTCAGGCCCCGTCTGCCTGGGCTGGTTGGCTACTGGCGGGTATTCTGCTTGTGATCACACAGGTGATCATGACAATCTCGCCCCAACCCAGGGTTTGGTCACGGCTGCTGATCATTGCCCTTCTACTGGCATTGACCGTGCGCTACGTCCTGTGGCGATCGCTCACCACTATCAACCTATCAACACCGCTCAATGCCACATTTAGTCTGGCGTTATTGGTGATGGAATTAGTCGTCATGGCGGGTTACGCCGTGCAATTGTTCCTGGCTGTACGGGAGCGCGATCGCCAGCAGGAGGCGGATCGCTACGCCGTGGCCGTCACCTCTGGCGAATTTGTCCCGGCAGTCGATGTGCTAATTCCCACTTACAACGAACCGGCGATTGTTCTGCGGCGTACTATTGTTGGTTGTCAGGCCCTCGATTATCCCAACAAGCAGGTCTATTTGCTGGATGATGGCGATCGGGCAGACATTCGGGAACTGGCAGCAGAACTGGGCTGTCACTACATTGCCCGACCAGATCACCGCCATGCCAAAGCCGGTAATTTAAACTATGCTCTGACGCAAACTCGTAGCGAATTAATTGCCGTGTTTGATGCTGATTTCATTCCAACACGTAATTTTTTAACTCGCACGATTGGTTTTTTTCAGAATCGGCAGATTGGTCTATTGCAGACACATCAATGCTTTTACAATGCCGATCCTATTGCGCGTAACTTGGGGTTAGAAGCAGAACTGACCCACGAAGTAGAAGTATTTTCGCGTCATTATCAATTAATTCGTGATGGTGCCAACAGTTCCCTCTGTTACGGTAGTTCGTTTGTGGTGCGGCGCGCGGCGCTCCGGGCAGCAGGTGGCTTCGTTGCCGACACTCTCTCGGAAGACTATTTTACCGGCGTGCGGATTTCGGCAAAGGGTTATCAGGTTATTTATCTGGATGAAAATTTGAGTGCGGGTCTGGTCGCAGAAGATATGCCATCCCATGTGGGACAACGCCAACGCTGGGCCCGTGGGACATTACAAGCCTTTTTTATCAAAGCGAATCCGGCAACGTTACCAGGTCTTTCCCTCCGGCAACGAATCGCCCACTTAGAAGGCATCTGCCAGTGGTTTAACAGTTTATGTCGGGTGGGATTTTTGATCCTCCCCATTGTCGCCATTGGTCTGGGTATTACGCCAGCGATCGCCCCCATGTCAGACTGGTTGTACTTTTTCCTGCCATTTTATTTGCTCCAATTTTCGACCTTTGCCTGGTTAAACCATCGATCGCGATCGGCGCTAATCTCCGATTTATATGCCGTGATCCAATGTTTCCCTCTTACCATCACCATTTTGCAAACACTGATTCGCCCATTTTCTCAAGGTTTCTGGGTTACCCCAAAAGGCACAACCAGCACCCGCGTGACCTTCCACTGGCAACTGGCCTTACCCTTGATGGTGCTGTGGGTGCTTACCCTGAGTTGTGCAGCCTGGACAAGCTACATCATTACCGTGCGGCCAGATTGGGCAGTGAATCAAGACTCACTCCAGTACTTAAAGTTGGGATTTGTCTGGCAAGTTTATAATCTGGTGATTCTCAGTCTGGCCATTCTCAGTTTCATTGATCTGCCAACCCTGAATTGCTATCACTGGATCGCTCAACGGCGCAGGGTGCAAGTGGAACTGGCAGACGGGGCGATCGTAGGCGTGACGACTCGCCTTGCCGAGATTGGGGCAGAAATTGCTTTACCGCAATCCACTCAGGGTAAAATCCTGCCTGGGGTGGGTACAGCCCTGACATTGCAGATCCCCGATGCCGGGTTAAGTTTAAAGGCGGTGGTAACAGGGATTTGGGGCGATCGCCACCAACGTTTTGTTGCCGTTGGGTTTGAACCACTACCCTCCGACCAACATCGTCGCCTGCTAGAAACGCTGTACTGCACTCCAGGCCAATGGCAACGACAGGCAGCACCGGGAGAACTCCGCCTGTTATGGTTACTTTGCCGCAGTCTGTTCTACTCGCCCGTTCTGTTCAAATCCAGAGCCAGTAATTGACATGATCACTTTCCCTGAAGTTTAGACCAACGTAATTTTCCCCTATGGGTAAGGGCGTAAAGCCTGATGGGCATACAAGAAAAGCGCAGCCATGCCGCAGGCTATACGACCGTTCGCCCCTCCTACAGGTAGCGTATTTTTTGAATGAGTCTAAACTCCAGTTTCCCTGAAAAAGGGCAATCCGCCCGTCCCCTCTATTTGTTGGGGCGTTCCGCCGAACGCCCCAACAAATAGAGGTACTAAGCCACCATTTCCCGGAGTGCCTGTTCTACCCGTTCCATTACACCCACCCAGTTATCTAACTTCTCCTGCCGAAAGAGACGCATGGTGGGATACCAGGGAGTATCCTCCCGCTGGCGCATCCATCGCCAGTCCGGCAAAAACGACAACAGAGTCCAGACGGGTTTACCAAGGGCACCGGCGAGATGGGCAACGGATGTATCCACAGTAATGACCAGATCCAGTTGGGCGATCGCCGCTGCGGTTTCGGCCATATCACGCAACTGGTTACTCAGGTCTTGCACCTGTGCCTGCCAGCCCAATTCTTGCAGATCCAGCTCAGGAATTCCCTTTTGCAGACTGTAATAGGCGACATGGGGTATACGTAACAACGGCTCAAAATACTGCAAGGGACAGGAACGACTGTGGTTATGTTTATAGAGATGCCCCCCCGACCAAACGATCCCAACTTTTAACCGGGTACCTGCGGGTGCGGTCAGTTTGATGGTAGAGTCCTGCGGTGGATGCAGGTAGGGAACCTGATTGGGTACGGTTTCCAGGGTTGTACCCAAAATGTGGGGCAAACTCAACAGGGGGGTGTACGTCTGGAAATCACCGACTGGAAACCCCAGCGGTACCATACGCTCGATCGCCGGAAAACTGGCACCGATTAATCGCATCAATGGTTTATGACAGGTGAGAATGAGGCGACCACCCTTCTGGGCTGCGATCGCGGCATAACGGATAAATTGGAGCGTATCTCCCATGCCCTGTTCCGCGTGGAGCAACAGCGTCCGACCGTTCAGGTCAGAACCATCCCACATCGGTTGCGTAAAGGGGCACTGGGGAAATTCACCGGCCTTAAACCGATCTTCGTAATAGGTGAAACCCGTCTTGTACTCACCCTCAATGAGGTGCAGAATTGCCCGGTTATAACGCGCATTAGAATGGTTGGGAGCCAGCCCCAATGCCCGATCTAAACAGGCTGCGGCCTCAGCAAATCGACCTTCAGCCTGGAGAGCCGTACCCATCCCAATATGCGCCTCCACGTAGTTCGGTTGCAGCGTGACCGCCCGTTGATGGTAATAAATCGACCGTTTCGTTTTACCCTGTTGTTGCAGAATAATACCCATCCCATTCAGGATACGGGCATTATCAGGTTGTACGCCTAAGGCTTGCTGGTAATAGGACAGTGCCTCATCTAATTTATTCTGATCGTGCAGAATGTTGCCCAAATTATCGTAAGCCTGGATATTTTGCGGCTCAAACGTCACAATCTGGCTATAGGTATTGATCGATTCTTCAATTAACTGGGTGCCCCACTTCCAGAGGGCCAGACACAGATTCTCCCGCGCTCCCGTATAACTGGGTTTCAGCTCTAACGCCTGCCGATAAAGAGCGATCCCTTCGCCATATTTGCCATTTTGACAGGCAACTACACCCAGCAAATTGAGCGCCTCAACATGCTGGGGTTGCTGTTGCAAAATTTGCCGGTACAGTTGCTCTGCCTGTACTAACCGACCGGCCTGGTGGTGAGCAGTAGCAGTAGCCAGGGCAGCAGAAATATTGAGCGGCGGAAAGGACTGGGTCACGGCTGAATTGCAAGAGGTAGCGATAAGTGGGCTGACACGATAAGTAGGCTGACATGTCAATTAACCATAGCCCTTAACCGAGGCCCGATGTCAGTTGTTGTTTGGCTGCCGTCAACGCATCGGGTAGTTTGCTGGCGTCGCGTCCGCCTGCCTGGGCCAGGTTCGGACGACCACCGCCGCCACCACCACAGAGTTTGGCGATCGCTCCGATGAACTTACCCGCCTGCAACCCTTTCTGATTGACCTCTGGACTGAAGGCTGCCACCAGGCTCACTTTGCCCGCTTCTGGAACTGAGCCCAGAACGACCGCACCCGACTTCAGCTTTTGTTGCAGTTGTTCCGCAGCGGTCATCAGCGAGTTGGGGTCAACACCATCTACCTGGGCGACCAGAATATTGAACGGGCCCACCGCCTCTGCCTGTGACAGTAACTCATTGGCTTTAGCCAGAGCCAGTTCTCCTTTGACGGCATCCAGTTGCTTCTGGGTGGTTTTCAGTTCGTTCTGGAGGGTGGTAATCCGGTCGGGGATCTCTTCCGGTTTAACCTTGAAGCGATCGCTCAGATCCTTCACCACCGCATCTCGCACATTCAGGTATTCCAACACCGCTGGCCCTGCGACAGCCTCAATCCGGCGAATACCAGACGCAACCCCAACTTCAGCCACGATCTTGAACAGGCCGATCTCGGCAGTGTTATTGACATGGGTGCCACCGCACAATTCCATCGACACACCGGGCACATCCAGCACGCGCACCTCACTGCCATACTTTTCCCCAAACATGGCGATCGCACCTCGCGCCTTCGCTTCCGCTAGTGGTAGGACAGAGGTTTGAGCCGCGTGGGCTTCCGCAATCCAGGTATTGACCTGCTCCTCTACCTGCTGCACCTCCTCCGGGGACAGGGCACGGGGACAGTGGAAGTCAAACCGCAATCGGTCAAATGCCACCAGAGAACCAGCCTGGGAGATGTTGTCATCCACAATTCGTTTCAGGGCCGCTTGCAATAGGTGAGTCGCCGTATGGTGTGCCTGGACGCGACGACGACAGGCAAGGTCGATTTGGGCTGTCACCGTATCGCCAATGTGCAGGGTACCCCGCTCAATGCGGCCGTAGTGGACAAAGAAGGCAGACTCCTTCTTAACATCCTCAACCCGAACCAGCACATCGTCGCCTGACAGGTAGCCGCGATCGCCAATTTGACCACCCGACTCGGCATAGAACGGCGTTTGGTCGAGGACAATCTGCACTTCGGTACCTGCTACCGCCGTTGCGGCTGACTTACCGTTTGCCATCAGCACCTGCACCCCCGATTGACTGGTCACCTGGGTGTAGCCTAAAAATTCGGTCTGGTTGATGTGCTCCGCTAACTGATCGAGCGTTCCCTGAGCGGTCAGGTCAATGGTTTCGAGTGCCTGACGGGAGCGGCGACGTTGTTTCTCCAGTTCCGCTTCAAATTCGTCCACATCAACAGTCAAACCTTTCTCAGCGGCAATTTCCTGCGTCAATTCCAGCGGGAAGCCATAGGTGTCATACAGCTTGAAGGCATCGGCACCATTCACCTGCCCCCCCGCTCCCAGTTGGCCAATGATTTCGGCCAACAGGCTTTCACCCCGGTCCAGAGTCTTCAGGAAACTGACCTCCTCCCGTTGCAGGGCAACTTTGATCGTGCGTTCCATGGCACGTACCTGGGGATAGGCCGATTCCGACAGGGCGATCGCCGTCTCTGCTACCCAGGGGGTGAACTCCTTGGCAATGCCAATCAATCGTCCATAGCGAATCACGCGTCGGATCAACCGCCGGAGTACATATCCCCGTCCTTCGTTGGAGGCAATGACCCCATCGGTCAGCATGTGAACCACGGCACGGGTGTGATCCCCAATAATTTTCAGGGCAACTTTCGTCGTTTCATCAGCCGTCGCGTAGTCAATTCCGGCAATTTCGGCAGCTTTCTGCACGATTGGGAAGATCAAATCAGTCTCGTAGTTGTTCGGCACTTTTTGCAGGATTTGGGCCATCCGTTCCAGTCCCAATCCCGTGTCAATGTTCTTGTTTTTCAGCGGGGTCAGATTTCCTTCCAGATCCCGGTTGTACTGCATGAACACCAGGTTGTAGAACTCGATGAAGCGAGTATCATCTTCCAGATCAATCAGTTCATCCCCCAATTCGGGTTTGAAGTCGTAATAAATTTCCGAGCATGGCCCACACGGCCCGGTTGGGCCGGATACCCAGAAGTTATCCTTTTCGCCCATCCGCTGAATACGGTGTGCCGGAATGCCAATTTCGTCCCGCCAGATGGCAAATGCCTCATCATCTTCCTCAAAGACGCTAACGACCAGGCGTTCCGGTGGTAGTTGATAGACTTTCGTAGACAGTTCCCAGGCCCAGGCGATCGCCTGCGACTTAAAGTAGTCCCCAAAGCTGAAGTTGCCCAACATCTCGAAAAATGTATGGTGGCGTGCTGTCCGCCCCACGTTCTCAATGTCATTGGTGCGGATACATTTTTGCGAGGTTGTAGCGCGGGGAAATTCAGCCGCTCGCTGTCCCAGAAAGATGGGCTTAAACGGTAACATACCGGCAATGGTCAACAGCACGGTAGGATCTTCTGGCACCAACGAGGCACTGGGCAGAACCTTGTGGCCTCTGCTGGCATAAAAATCAAGAAATGCCTGCCGAATTTGAGCGCCGCTTTGGGGAATAGACATGGAGCTAGAGTGAATCCGAATTGACTACAAATAACCGCTGATCTTTATCATGCCCCATGATCTAACCGTTAGGTCTTAACCAAACCCAATTTTTCCAACAAAATCCCCCCTTTCATCCCTATGATGGCGGGGAACAGGGGGGATCGCTCATGGATTCACCGTTTGATTAGAGCCTGATGAGATGATATTCACCAACCTTCACGTGCCGATTTAGACAACCGGGGCAGGCGATCGCAGGCAGAGTTTGAGTAACAATCCTCCAGCAACAACCTTTAATACATCCAGCAACCAGTAACCCAGATGGAGTGAGTTCATTAACGCTGGCGTTTCCGTGACTGGGTTGAACAGGTTCAGTTGCAGCCCCAGAGTGCCCATTTGAGGTGCTAAACCATAGGTACAAACCAATGTCACCAGCAACAATAATGCCGCCAGAAAAACAATGCGCCGATCTGGCTTAGTGGGGCTTTCCACCGTCCGACACAGCACCAGGCTACCCGTCAAAACTAATGCAGCACAGAATAATTCCACGCGATTAAATACCCAAAAAATGCTATAACCGGCAATCGCAAAACCGGGTTCATTCATCATTCCAGATGTATAGAGAGTAGGCATAATTACCGTGTCTAAAATGACACTACCACTCAACCAGAATGCTAGGGCAACCATCACAACAAATTGCCACATTGGTCGTTTGAAATAAGTCCCTGAAATTAGTGACATTGGTTTCCCCCTATTTCCCTCGATTCTTATATTTTCAGCTTAACGAATGGTTTATGGTGCGATCGTGAAATAAATAGAAATGTTCTCAATCTTTAGATTGATGAAAAATAATTCAATCAACCTAGTTCATCAAAATTGTTGTAGGGATAGATTTGCTAGAGAAACGAAAATGATGAGCTGATTGACTGACAAAAATCTGATAGTACCGATACCCTCATGTAGCGGCGGGTTTTGCTCAAAGACTGTCTCTGCGACGTTGAAAATGCTGCTAAAACCGCCTTTACAAAGATTTGTCAATCAATAAGGATGCTGAGTATAAATACTTGACAATCCCTTTTCCTGCAAAAGAACGGAGACTGGAAAGGTTTTCTACTACTCTGCTGACCAAAAGTAAAAAAGTTAATTCATCTACATCGTTGATTAAACCAACGATCATCAACGATCAATGACGAAGCTCAAGGCCCTGTACCTCCCTAAGAGGGAAATCACTATACCAAAGAGAACTGCTAGCAATTACTGATATAAAGTACTGCCTTAAAATCTAAAAACCTGGCAATCGGAATTGCCAGGTTATAACGTAGTGAAATTAAGAACTAAATCGACAATAAATTGACTAGACTTACTACTAGAGTGGACTGGATCAACCCTGCACTCGCCAGCTAATAGGCAAAGACACGCTCCTCCTTTCTTCTGTGGAGAGTACTGGTAAAAGCCAACTGACAAAAGGTCAGTTATAATGCGTTACGCGAGGTACGCAGAAAGTAGCGAAACACGGTTTTACTGAACAATATAACGCGCTCACACTACCGACTCGTACAGGGTTGCTTCGGGAAGGTGGATACAGTCCCAGAAGCAGGTTTGGAAGAGATTGGTGCGCTCTTTCGTATCCATGTTTTTAAATTAACACTGGAACATGATGGTGAAAATACCATTTAATACAATTTCATGTCTGATTAAATAACGACATAAACCCGATAAAAGCCGTAATCTTCGCCTAGAATGACGGCATATGGAAACATCTGATAAACATCAGTAGGTCACCCATGCATTGGTCACGGATTGGTACGGCCCTGGCTTTATCGCTTGGTTTGTGGGGAACAGTTAGTCTGACCGCCAGGGCAATTCAGTTGACCGATGGTACGGTTTTCTTTGCATCGCCACCCCGCCTGGAAGGGGCCTCTGTGTCACAAAATGCAGCCTATTTCGGTGGTGCCTCGTACTTCTTTACCCTGACTGTGCCAGAGACTGCGGGTGAACCCCTGCAAAAGGTCATGATTGCACCAGAGGTGAATGTATCCCGTGCCTATTTTGACCTGAGCGAAACGCAGGCATATGAAGGCACCCGCCGTCGCTCCGGAGCGAAATTACCCATACGCGACGTGACGATCACCCCGGAAAACAGAGGTGTCACGGTGACGTTTGACCCACCCGTACCTGCCGGTAAGACCATCACAATCGAGTTATATGCCGATCGCAACCCTGACACGGGCGGCGTTTACCTGTACGGAATCACCGCCTATCCCGCCGGTGAAAAAGCGCACGGTCAGTTCTTAGGATACGGACGCATTCACATTTACGATCGCGATCGCATTTTCTTCTCACACCCCTACTACCGCCGCTGGTAAGCTGCCTGGGAATTAATCCTCACCAGGATAAGGGGTCAAAACTTCTACCCCATCCTCGGTGACGGCCAGGGTATGTTCACATTGGGCAGATAGTTTGCGATCTAAGGTGACGGCCGTCCATTTATCTGCCAGGACTTCCACTTCCCAGGTGCCCTCATTAATCATGGGTTCAATGGTGAAGACCATGCCAGCCCGTAGCCGTTTCCCCTTACCGCGTTCCCCATAATGGGGTACCTGCGGAGCCGTATGGAAAATGTTGCTAATGCCGTGACCAACGAAATCTCGCACAACTGAGAAACCTTGCGATTCGGCATACTCCTGGATGGCAGCACCAATATCGCCAATTTTGGCTCCCGGTTTAACAGCAGCAATTCCCCGGCGACGACATTCCTCGGTCACTTCTACCAGATGTTTCGCAACAGGTGATGGTGTACCCACAAAAAAGGTTTTGGACGTATCGCCATGATAACCGTCCACAATTAGCGTCACATCGATATTAATAATGTCACCATCCTTCAACGCCTGTTTCGCATTGGGGATGCCATGACACACTACCTCATTGACACTGGTACAAATAGATTTGGGGTAACCCTTATAGCCTAAGGGCGCACTTTTCGCCCCGTGGGCCTGTGTCCAACGTTCCGCTTCATCATTCAATTCTAGGGTTGTCACCCCAGGTTGAACCAATTTCCCCAGGTGGTGCAGTAGTTCTGCTGCCAGATGCCCGGCCCGACGCATTTTTGCGATTTCTCGCTTTGAGAGTAAAGTAACAACTTCTGTTTCCATAGGTTTCTATCATATAGCAGGTGATCGATCATGCGGTGATCGATCCTATACAGGGAAACAGACGATCTATTTTGATTGAATAGACTATCTATTTGAGCAAAGCTGGATCGGACTCTGGTGCCCGAAATTGAACGAACCGTTCGGCTTGCTGGCGGAGTTGTTCACTAATGCGATCGCACGCCAGCGTACAGAACTCAAACACAATGGGGTCAGCAATTTCGTAGTAGGCACTGGTACCCTTAGGTTGTCGTGACAAAATACCCGCCTGGGTCAATACTTTGAGGTGCTTAGAGAGGTTGGCCTGTCCCAATCCGGTTGCTTCACAGAGTTCCATCACGTTCATGGATCGCGATCGCAAACAGTGCAAAATCTGCAATCGGCTTACTTCCGACAACACTTTGAAATAGTCGGCTACAGCCGCTAAGGTGTTCTGATCCGGTGGGGCAGCGTTGGCTGATTCCATTAGGCTTGAAAGATGTTAGAGAGTGGCTAAAACAGACTAACTGATTCATTAGGGAAACGGTAACAGTGGCGGATGAAAACGACGCACACAGTTTACCCACACAACTTTCACTTATCATCCTGCGTTATGTGCAGCAATAACCATGAAAATTGGGTAGTGCTCTGAACCCAACTGAATTTAAATCAATAGAATAACTGGATAGCTATAGATCAATTTAGCAAAAAAACTGGACAACGTTGTGAGAACGACCATTACCCATCTACTGCTAAACCTGCTTGATTGACTGCGGTGATGCCTGGAGTGAGGTTAAAAAATTGGCGATCGCTCGATTGAATGCCTCTGGTTCCACCAGAAAACACCAGTGATTACCCGGTACAACCTGAATTTGCAAATTGGTCAGGTAGGTGCGGTATGGTTGCAATTGCCATGCCGTCCGGTTCAACCCTTGCTCTGGCTGAATAAATAAGGTGGGCATTGGCAATGGTGCGGTTAAACCAGCAACATGCAGCAGATCCTCAAAAACCTCATCCCGTGCTTGTATGACAAACTTACTGCACCACTGACCACTGGCAGTTTGGGTCATTGCCGCTTGAAAAACCTCCTGTTGAAAAGCACTCCAGCCCCGGTACTGTTTTAGCTTCTGTGCCTGCTCAACCGCAACCTCATAGTTGGGGAATGGCCCCATGACCTTGAGAAACGGCAGGGTTTTATACAGAATCGGAAACGTTAACCTCATCCAGGTCGGCAAACGATTGATAAAAAACGGGTCAACCAGCACCAGACTGCGAAATCGTTGCGGTTGTTGCTTGGCCCAGACGGCTGCTACCTTCGCTGACCAGGAATGGGAAATGACATGGGCCGCTTCCCAACCGGCATGATCCATTAACGCTGTCAAATCAGCAATGATGTCATCACAGGCGTAACTCTTTGCCGGTTTGCTACTGTCACCATGTCCCCGCAGGTCAGGGGCAAGGCAATGGTAGCGATCGCCCAAGGATGCCGCCAGATGCGTCCACACGCCACTATGATCGGCTAACCCATGTAATAGCAACACCGGTTCCCCACCCGGATGCCATTCCCGATAGGAAAGTTGTAGATCTGGTAAATTGAGCGTTTGGCGGACCTGTCCGCCGGGTGGGTCTATCACTGACAAAATTACTCTCCGTAATGCATTTAGCAACTATGCAAGCGCAATTATGCGGTCGTAAATATGCTGTAGCAAATATATAGCAGTCCACCCTCATTTAAGCGAGAATCGTGGCACATCCCTAAAGGACTCGCTGCAATGGAACTGGCAGAACGCATCGCCTGGTTGCGCCAAAATACAAGCCCAACCCCGTTATCAGATGAAGTGTTGGGCGCGATCGCAGCCGTCATGCGTCTAGAAACAGTACCCGCCAATCGGCGGTTGGTGCTGGAAGATACCCATCCAGAGGCATTGTATTTGCTGCAATCGGGGCGTCTAGAGAGTTACCACACCAGTAAAACGGGGCCAGCCGAAGCCGCCAGTTTACTACCCGGTAGCATTCTCCACTTGAAGGAATTACTGCTGGATCAGCCCACTGCCCAAACGGTGATTACCCTGACCGATGCCGTGTTGTGGGTCGTCGATCGCGCAGATTTCCTCGCGATCGCCCAGCAATATCCCGAAATTAATCAGCTCTTTTCCCGGAAATTAGCCAGCGATTTAGACCAGGTATCCGCTCAACTGGCATATGAACGCGAACGTCAAGCGGCTCTCCGTCCCTATCTGGTACCAAAAGTAAAACGGGGCATTATTGGTAACAGCCGCTATGCGATACGGTTGCGCCAGGAAATTCGTAAAGCCGCACAGGATCACCGTTCCGTACTCATCTTTGGTGAACCGGGCTTAGAAAAGGACAATGCCACTGCCCTGGTTCATTTCGGTTCCCGTTACCGCCATGAACCCATGATCAAGGTGAACTGTGACACACTTCAGAGCAGTGGGGCGGAACTATTCGGGCGATCGGGGGGTAAACTGGGGCTGATCGAATGGGTGGGAGAAGGCACCCTGCTACTAAACAACATCCAGGAATTAACGCCCGAGCTGCAAAAAAAATTGGCAACCGTCCTGGAAACAGGCGAATACACCCCCGTTGAACGGGAAGGGGAACCGCCGCCAACACCGCGTCGCTGCCATGCCCGCATCATGATGACATCAGAAAAGGTGTTACCGGTGCTGGATCGGAAAGGGCTGGTTGGGCATGTGATTAAGGTGCCCCCGTTACGGGTACGGAAAGCGGACATTGCCGCCCAGGTAGACTATTACCTGGCTTTGTTCTGCCGTTTCCGGGGCATCACCCGTCCCCAGGTGACACCCGAAGCATTGCGCAGCTTACAAGGTTACGACTTTCCCGGTAATTTGACCGAGTTAGAGAGTCTGGTTGAACGGGCACTCATTCAGGCAAATGGAGCAGTTGAGTTAACCGAAGAAGTATTCTGGTCCGTCAGTGCCAAAAATCGCCGGTTTCGCTTGAATCTGCTCAATGCAATGCCTGATCTGCGGAGGTTTCTACGGAGTCCCTGGTACCCCGATCGCATCAACACGGGCTTTACCCTGACTGCTTTTGCCATTGTCGTTGCCATTCTGATCTTTGGCCCTCAGGATCGCCAACACAACATTGCCCTGAATCTTTTCTGGGCCTGGTGGTGGTTACTGATACTGGTTGCCTTTCCGTTTCTGGGACGGATCTGGTGTGCCTTCTGTCCATTCATGATCTATGGCGAAGTCGCACAAAAACTTTCGCTCTGGCTCTACCCCCGGCAGTTACTCCCCTGGAATCGGCAACTAGCGGAAAAAGTTGGCGGCTGGTTTCTGTTCGGTCTGTTTAGCCTGATTCTTCTATGGGAGGAATTGTGGGATCTGGAAAATACGGCCTACCTGTCCGCCTGTCTGCTGCTACTGATTACCGCTGGCGCTGTGATCTTTTCTCTACTCTTTGAGCGCCGGTTCTGGTGTCGTTATCTCTGTCCCATTGGTGGGATGAATGGTATGTTCGCCAAGCTAGCGGTCACGGAACTGCGGGCACAGCAGGGCATTTGTTCCGCAAGCTGTACGACCTACCAGTGCTACAAAGGTGGCCCCCAAAAAGGTGAAGGCATGGAAACGAATGGGTGCCCCCTCTACTCCCACCCGGCCCAACTGCAGGACAACCGGGATTGTGTTCTGTGCATGACCTGTTTGAAAGCCTGTCCCCATCGCTCCGTAGAGTTCAATCTCCGTCCACCGGGCATTGAACTATGGACAACGCACAAACCCACCTATCCAGAGGTGTGCCTGTTATTTTTGCTATTTGGTGCGGTATTGCTCCATCGCCTGCCCGAAATTGAAGCTGAGTGGGGCTGGAATTTGCATTTGGATAATTTTGCCATTCATGCCGGTTTGTCAGTGCTGGTCTTACTGGTGCCAGCGGCGATCGCCCTATTTGCCAATGCCCTGATGCAACTGCTTAACCGCACGACCAAACCTCGTCCATTTCTGGAACTCGCCTATGGTTACTTGCCGCTGGTATTGGGTGGCAATCTGGCGCATTTCTTACGCCTGGGCTTAACCGAAATGGGTCGGGTGTTGCCCGTGACGGCTGCTACCTTTGGTTGGGGGACTGCAACATTGCCCGGAACGGTTAATTTACCTGTAGCAGTAGCCCATCCAGCCGTGATTGCGTTTTTACAGGCGATGACGTTAATTTTTACCTTCTGGTTTGGTGTTTTTCTCACGCAAAAGATTGGCCGTCAATCCTGGCTTAATCTCTTACCACAACATATTGCCGCCTTTGCGATTGGTTCATTAATGTGGCAAGTAATTGTTGGTTATTAATCAGCAACTTTGATCAACCCCATTCGCAAACGGTTCTGAATCTTCACCACCATTGCCATCTCGTTAGGGCTGAGCGGCGTTTCAGCGATCGTGGCATGAAGAAAAAATCGTTCATCCGCCCGGGTAATTCGTCCCGATGCCAGAATGCCACTGGCAATATGTCCAATCGTTGGTTGCGGATGGGAATTTCCATTCAGGATTGACATCGTTAATCCACTTAATAAGGGAACCGTTTGCAGAGATGATGAATTAATAGATTTACTGATCCCATCACTCAATTTCGGCCTTTGTCCGGATGGCACTCAGTCACCCCGGCGGGTGAAGTTTAAAGATCTGCTAAAGATTGAAACGTTTTGCACCCAGACCTTCGAGGTCTTAAAGACCTCCGAGGTCTAAAGGTCGATGGTATCGACCTTTGCCGGATGACCTGACGGTGCGCTCACAGTGCTGTAAAGTTAGGGTATGTATGATGATGATGATCTGAGCGTACTCGACGTCGAGAACGACCTCGAAAGTCCCCTCGACAAAATAGAACCAATTGGAGCCGAGTCAGCGGAGGCAAAGCCTGACCCGGAAGAAATGTTGCCGCTGTTGGAATCACCCGACACGAATCAGCGCATGCTGGCGGCACGTTCCTTCTGTGAACTTCAGGACGAACGGGCGGTGCCCCATCTGATCCGGCTACTTACTGATCCGTGTCCGCTAGTGCGGGTAAGCGCGGCTTATGCGTTAGGACGTAACCCCAGTCCGGATGCCGTTGCTCCACTGATTGCCCAATACGAAGACTGGAATGGTTATGTCCGGAAAGGCGTGGTCTGGGCATTAGGCAATTGTCGCGATCGCCGCACCCTTCCCACCCTGATCGATGCCCTCAAAACGGATATTTCAGCAGTGCGTTTGTGGGCTGCCAGTGCCTTTGCCCAAATGGCTGCCGTTGGTTATGAAGCGGTTATTGCGGCCATTCCGCCTTTAATCGAAGCGATGCGCCACGACCCAGTAGCGGCAGTGCGGAGTAACTGTGCCTGGTCGTTAGGTCAACTCTGTCGCGAACTCCCGTCGAATGTGGTCTATGGCACGGCTGTTGATGCCCTGTTAGAAACCTTTGTCGAAGATCAGGAGTTGGGCGTGCGAGAGGATGCCAGAGGCGCATTGTTGAAGCTGGGCGACCCGCGCGGTTTACAAATGATCGAAGACCTGGAACGGGAAGGATTCCTGTAATGAATCCTCAGGTGCGTCGCATTCGACAAATGATTATTGCCGCAGGCTATACGGTGGTTTGTCCCGTTCACGAAATAAATGTGACATCGCCCTCGGCTGTATGGGGCGTTCAACCGAACGCCCCTACAAGTGGTTTGGCTGGTTTCTGTGTCTAAATTAGGACATTGTGCAGGATGGGATCATGCCGCTGTTTCTTTGGCGATCGCCTGCCCGGCAAGCCAACCGG
>CAZGDE010000071.1:7361-21601 GCA_964524315.1 uncultured bacterium | reverse complement strand
CCATTAGGATGTATTGGATTTCCCTGACTAAAACCGTGACCAGACTGCGTTGCACAGTGAATAGCAATACAAGAAGTATTGTTTCTAATAGATGGAGAACTACTGTCAAAATCTATGACCAATTTCTCGCGATCTAACTACACTGGGTGCATTAAAAAGCACAAAAACCACACGGCTCAAATCCTTATTTGTAAGGATTTTAACCATGTTTCGGACGCAGTATTACAAATCAATACTTGGTTTTTCTTATGAACTAAATAGATGGAGGACTATCAATCTACAGTTAGCCCTTTGTGGCTCAGTACGCAATCAAGCAACAACTGGATAGAAACTATAATAGATGATGATTTCTAATGTTTCTGTTTTGATAAAATTAATCTATTCACAAGTAGCAACCCAAATTTCTACCAGGTCAAAAATGTTAATCTACTCCGAAATAGAAGCTTTAGAACTAACGGCAACTGTTCGGGTTCATCATTAATTAGCCTTTGTGCATCAAGCATCGCGTTGATATGGGTAAAAATTCGAACTAACGCTCTGCACTGATCCCGTTCAGCAATTTTATCAGGAGTCATTTGATCAGCTTGCCTCTTTTCTAGAAGGTTCTCCATTCGCAGTTGCAGAGAATCACTAGCTAACTGACATATAGATTGACAAATAGAGTCAACAAGAACGTCAATTGTCCTGCTAAAGCAAACAGGTAAAAGATAGCGCGTGGCTTGAAGATGGATAGCATTAAGCCAATGCCCTTCAGGTCAATCATGGGCCCAAAGACCAGGAAAGACAGCAGCGATCCGGTGGTAAAAGTTGAGGCAAAGGAAAGGGCAAAGAAGGAATCAACGGTCGAGCAGATGGAAACCACTGCCGCCAGTAGCATCATCGCCAGAATCGACGTGACAGGGCCCTGACCCAGGCTGAGAATGATCTCACGGGGCACAAATACCTGGATGATGGCCGCGATCGCACTACCCAGAACCAGCACGCCACCCAACTCCCGCATTTCCTGGACAGTATTTTCCAGCAGTAGATTAAATTTATACGCCAGGGGTTTGCCTGCCGTGTTGGCTGCTGCCATCGATGCTTGCAATTCTACCGGGTCGATCACGCGATCGGATTGTCCCAGAAAGTAGGTACCCGATTGCAACAGGGGCGATGTCTCAGCAGCTTTACTGCCTGCTTCCTTACTTTTAGGCCGTAGTGCGGGAATGGATAGCGCCACAGAGGGTTGCAATAGAGGTCGCAAATCTTTCTGTGTACTGAATACCCAACCAATAATCGTCGCGATGAATAGGGAAAAGCCAACCCGCATAAACACAATTTCTGGTTGGTCACGGAAGGCCGTCCAGGTTGCCCAGAATACTACAGGATTAATAGTAGGAGCCGCCAGCAGAAAACCGATCGCCACGGGTGAAGGCACTCCCTGCATCAACAGTCGCCGGGCGACTGGAACGTTGCCACACTCACAAACGGGAAACAGAAAACCGACACAGCTACCCACAAAAGCACCCAGTAGGGGATTTTGTGGCATCAGTTTCACTAGCTTTCGTTCGTCGACGAAAAACAGTAGCAAGCCAGAGAACAGTACGCCCAGAAGCAAAAAGGGAACTGCTTCGACCAGCAAACTGAGAAAAAGCGTGAAAGCACTGTTAAGTTGAGTCCAATTCATGGGGAGAGCGAGAGCGAACCATTCAGGTCATTCTAGCGGAATGAGGCGAGTCAGCGAATTTATGTGGTGAAAACTGCTATTTAAGGGGTTTGGCAGTTGGGAGTTGAAGCAATCGCCCCCTGGGAAAGATTGGTTTATCTCCAATTTTGCCAATCACCTCATGTAGCAGGACGTAGAAGCAGGGAATGATAAATAGGGTCAGCAACGTTGCCAGTGATAGGCCCGAAAAGACCACTACACCTAGGGGTTGCAGAAATTCTGCCCCTTCACCAATTCCTAAAGCCAAGGGGAACAAGCCTAGTACGGTGGTGATTGTCGTCATCATAATGGGCCGCAGCCGTGCGGGAGCCGCTTTGAGAATAGCGGTTGGGCGATCGCACCCTTCCTCTTCCCGGATCTGGTTGGCCATTTCCACCATGATGATGGCGTTGTTAACCACAATCCCCACCAGCAAGACGGCCCCCACCAGCACCGTGATGCCGATTGCCGTCTGCGTCACAAATAGACCCAGAATGCCACCGGCCAGGGCCAACGGTACCGTCAGCATGATCACCAGGGGGTCAACCAGGGAGTTGTACTGTACCGCCATGACGACGAACACCAGAAAGGCTGCCAGTGCGCCCAATACAGCCAGTGAGGATTGTAACTGCCGACTTGTTTCAGCGGCATAGCCAGGTAACAGGGAAACTCCTTCGGGTAACTCGACCGTTGCCAGGGCTGCCTGTATCTGCTCTAACGCTGCCCCCAAGCTGGCTCCCCGGTCCAGGTTGCCGGCAATCAAAAACACGGGACGTTGATTGATGCGTTGAATTTCACCCGGAGCCTGCCCTTCCTCAATCCGGGCGACATCACCTAGCTGCACCAGGGCATTCTTGTCGGTAAAGAGGGGTAACTGACTCAGTTGGGAGGGCTTCTCTACCAGGTTTTGATCCAATTGCACGCGCACGTCAACTAATCGTTCCTTTCGTTGCAATTGGGTAGGAACGGATCCCTCGATCGCCGTTTGTACGGTATTGCCAATATCTTGAGCGGTCAGGCCCAGAGCGGCGATCCGTTCCCAATCAGGCCGAATTTGAACCTCCGGTTGGCGATCTTCGCCATCGGGACGGAAGTTAGCCAGAGTTACCTTTTCATCCAATACCTCTAAGACTTGTCGACCCACCTGACGCAGTATATCCGGATCTTGCCCCTGTAATCCCACATCCAGGTCGGCGTTACGAATGGGGGAGTTATTCAGGTTTAAGCCCCGCACTACACCAGGTACCACCCGCAGACGAATCCCTGCCAGGTTGAGCTTGTTCAGTTCACGGCTAACCCGTTGTGTGTAGGCAACGACATTGCTACCTGGTTTCAGCGTGATATTAGCCGAACTACGGGTTGGATTGGCAGACACAAAACTGGCGAAGAGTGAACCGCCTTTTGTGGTAAACACGTACTCTGTTTCGGGTTGTTTCCGGAGGACTTCATCGACTGCTGCCATGACTTTCCGGTTTGTTTCGAGGGATGTTCCCGGTGGAAACTGAGCAAACAAGTTTGCCTGTCCTGTATTAATCCGGGGTATGACTTCCTGTGGAATCTGACCCACCATCAAGAAGCTACTGCCACCCAAAATGACGATCGCCGCCAGAATGACGAGCGTTTTCCGACGCAGTAACCGAGATAGAAATCTTCCATAGGCCAGGGAAATAGCATTAAACCGCTCATCAAACCACCGTAATAACCAGAGCTGACCTGTGCCACTTGACCAACGGATGGTTAGCAGGCGGGAAGCCATCATCGGCACGACGGTTAAGGCGATCAGGAGCGACGCAGCAACCGCAAAGCTAATCGTCAGAATTAACTCGTTAAACAAAAGGGAAACGAATCCACCCAGCAGCAAAAACGGTAATACCGCTACCAAGTTGGTAGCGGTGGAAGCAACCAGGGCAGATTCTACTTCCTGCCCGCTGGTTTCAGCAGTTCTCAGGATTTGAGTCTTGGACAGGGCCCCATTATCATGACCATTGCCGTTACCATTACTATTGCCGTTGCCATTCGTTGCCAATTCCGCATGACCTGTGACAGTATGCTGGCTGACTCGTTTGGCAATGTTTTCTAACATCACGATCGAGTTATCCACCACAATACCCACACCCAGTGCCAATCCACCCAAACTAAAAATATTCAATGACAGCCCAAATAGCCCCATCAGAATCACGGCTGTCAAACTCGCCAGGGGAATTGCCACCACGATGATGAGAGTTTGCCGTAAGGAACCCAGAAACAGAAAAACAGCGATCGCTGCCAGTACTGCGCCCGATAGACCCGCACTGGTCACATTGGCGATCGAATTTTTGATGAAGCGTGACTCATCTAATGTCGCCGTAATTATCATCTCTGGTGGAATTACACCTGCTTTGCGTAACTCCTCAAGCCGTTGCTTGACCCCATCCACCACTTCAACCGTATTCGCTTCTGGTTGTTTTTGAATACTGATTTTGACGGCTGGCTGCTGGTTTAAGCTGACCAGAACTCGCTCATCTTCCGTACCATCAATCACTTCGGCAAAGTCACGCAGGTACACCCGTTGGGACGTTTCCGGCGGTAATCCTGAGGCAGATGCACCTGTTTGGGGGCGACCGACCTCAAATTGCACGTCCTGAATTTCGCTGGCATCGGTGAAACGTCCGGCGGTTCGGGTCAATGGTTCCGATGTCTGCCCCAAAATTCGCCCTCCGGAAATGTCGCGGTTGCGTTGGGTCAATTCATCCAAAACATCCTTAATACCTAACCCCAGCGATTGCAAACGATTCAGGTCAATCTTGACCCTCACTTCTTCCTGCACACTGCCTGATACATCGGCTGATGCCACACCTGGTACTACCGTCAATTCACGGGCCAGTTCTTCATCGGCAAATACCCGCAAATCAACTCCTGCCAAACTGGGGGAGGTTAGGGCAAATTCATAGACAGGCAGTTGTGTCGGGTCAAATTTGAAAATTCGGGGTGATTCGATCTCATCCGGTAAACGATTGCGGTAACGGTTAAAGGTCGCTGTCGTATCGTTCAATGCCTGATCAATGTTACTGCCTGCTTCAAAAAACAGGTCTAAACTGACCTGTCCTTCGCGAGTTTGAGAATAAATCTGCACAACCCCATCCGTTGTCGATAACGCCTGTTCCAGGGGTTTGGTAATTTCGTCAACAGCCACTGCCGGGGAAATACCTGGTGCATCTAACCGCACCCCAATACGGGGATAGGTAATCGTTGGCAACAAATCCACGGGCAACCGGGCAATGAAGAAAATACCTAGAATCAACACCGTCAGGGTCAACATGAGAACCCCAATATGGCGGCGAATCGAGAGGCGACTGAAACTGAAGCCAGCAGGTTGGAAGTTTTGCATGACGTAGGTGAGGGCTGAACGTTGACTGTTCCGATAACTGAGCTGTCAGAAGTGATTCGTCAGAAGTGAGCTGGCAAAGGTTATTTCTCAGACAAGATACTTAAGCGCACCGTTTCCCCTTCTTTGAGGGGTTTGCCAGTACGAATGACGTAGCGTTCTCCCGGTTTCAAACCAGATAGGATCTCTACCCGTCCATCTGTCTGTTCCCCCAGTCGTACCTTTCTAGCACTTACAGCGGGTTGTTCTCCCTGGTTAGCCACAACAAATAGCACGCCTTCAGTTTTGCGGGGCTTTGCCTGCTTGCTGGCATTCGCTACTTTGGTTGACTCGGAACGGGGGCGTTTAGCACCCCGATCTTCCTGCAATGCGGTTAATGGCACCACAATGCGGGCAACCTCCGGTCGTTCAAAGCTGACCCGTGCCAGCAATCCACTACCAACCTTTCTAGCTGGGTTGGGAATTGTGACTTCGATGGGTACCAGGCGAGAGGTGGGATCTGCAGCGGGAGAAACCCGCGTTACTGTTCCACTAAATTGCTGCTTGGGGATAGCATCCAGGCGCACGATCGCCCGTCCCCCCAAACGAACATTTGCCAGTTCTAATTCCGATACCTGCACCGTGACTTTTGCTTTACTGAAATCGCCCAGCTTGACAATTTCCGTACCCGGTTGCAGCAAATTACCCACCTCGGTTGATCGCGCCATTACCAAACCTGTAATGGGGGAGGTTAACACTGCATAGGAGCGCCGTTCCTGAGCCTGGGCCAGTAGTGCCCGTTGGGCCGTTACCCGTCGTTCGGCAGCAACAATAGATTCTTCCTGGTTGCGTACCTGTTCAGTTGCCGATCGCAAAATCTGAACGGCAGTTTTCGCGTTCGTGCGTGCCTGTTCTGCCTGTTGCTGGGTAACGGCTCCTGCCAGGGCTAAACGCTCCAGACGATTAGCATCAGCATCAGCCTGTTGAAGTTGCAGACGGGCTTGCTCAACCCGTGTTTTGGCCTCACTTACCTGGGTTCTTAACCGGGAAACTTCTGCCTGTCGAGCGGCCAGTTCGGCTTCTGCATTGGTGACTGCTGCTCGTAATAAGACATCATCGACCTGAGCCAATATCTGTTCCTGATCCACGCGATCGCCCACGTCCACATTCAGCTTTAACAATTGCCCCTCAAGCTGGGAACGGAGTGACACTTCGCGGAGGGGTTGGGTTGTACCTGTATACTCTCTGGGAGAGCGGATAGCAGCAGTTTGGGCGATCGCGACATCGACTGCTGTCGGCCCCTGTGCGCCCCCCTGTCCTCCAGGTTGGGACTGTGCCTCGGCCCCATCTCGCGGCGATGTGCCACAACCTCCCAGGACAACTAGCATCCCGGTTAAAAACAGCCAACGCTGTAGCCGCACTAAATTGAGCGTGAAATTATTGACCCCTAACGAGAAGAGGAATGGTGTTGAAGCGTCCAGACAGGACATAGGTTACTTAACCCCTCAGAATCAGTTCAACGGACAATTAGCGACCAGCTCGAAACCAACGGTAAAAATGGCCGTGGGGTTAAACTTAGCAGGTTAGTCAAAGGTTTGCGGAAGGCTAAAATTACTCCGCGTCAAGAGACAAAAGGAACTTGAAAAAAACATAAAGAATACTAAGCCCGCATCGATTGTAACGGGGTCTTTGCAATCAATAAACCTTTTCTCCCACACTTTTCTCTCACACATAATGATAAAGAACTCGATGCAGGGGCGGATTTAGCAGACCAATCTGTACCCGGCAACGATTAACCGCAAAACTCGCCCCTACCCAAATCTGTCTGCCGTTGCTCCTACTGCTGAATGGGAATTTTAATGTGAAACTCTGCTCCTTGCCCCGGAGTGGAGACGCACCATAGTTCTCCCTTATGCTTTTCAGTGATGATTTGATAACTGATGGATAAACCCAGACCTGTCCCTTTGCCGACGGGTTTCGTCGTAAAGAACGGGTCAAAGAGTTGCTGCAGCTTTGTCTCCGGAATTCCTAAACCATTGTCGGCAATGATGATATGAACGCGATCGGTTGCTGCTAAACCTGTGCTAACGCGAATCATCGGGCCATGCTGGGGTGGGGCAGTGCTATCAGTTGCAGTATTACCCGTTGTTGCCAACATATCATCGTCCCATGCTTCTTCCAGGGCATCGATCGCATTCGATAGAATGTTCATGAACACCTGGTTGAGTTGACCGGGGTAGCACTCTACCAACGGCAAATTGCCGTAGGTTTTCGCCACTTCAATGGCGGCCTGGGAACCCTTTGCTTTCAGCCGATTTTGCAGAATCATCAACGTACTGTCGATGCCCTCATGGATGTCCACCGTTTTCATCTCGGCTTCGTCCATCCGCGAAAAGTTGCGCAGCGATAGCACAATTTGGCGAATTCGTTCTGTACCCACCCGCATTGATGCCAGGAGTTTAGGCAAATCTTCCATCAGAAACGGTAGGTCGATCGCATCGGCTTCTGCCTGTACTGCGGTTGAGGGATGGGGATAGTGTTGCTGGTACAGTTCAATCAGGTTCAACAAATCCTGAATGTAGTCACTGGCATGGTTGAGGTTGCCATAGATGAAGTTAACCGGGTTGTTGATTTCGTGGGCGACTCCCGCTACTAGTTGACCCAGGCTCGACATTTTTTCGCTCTGGATCATCTGAGTTTGGGTTCGTTTCAACTCCTGGAGTGCTTGTTCAAGGGCCTGGGCCTGTTCACGCAATTGTTGTTCCGAGCGTCGCAAAGCGGCCTCTGCTTCCTGCCGCTCGGTAATGTCGGCGAAGGTACCTAGAATGCCAACTACGTTCCCATCGGCATCGTGTAACGGCATTTTGTTCGTATCACACCAGATCTCGCGCCCATCTGCTTGCAATTGCGGTTTGATGACATGGTACTGCGGGGTGTTTGTTGTCATAATCACCTGATCGTTCTGGCGGTAGAAGTTGGCTTCTTCCTCTTTCCAGGGCAGGTCATAATCTGTCTTGCCAATGATCGCGTCGGGATGCTGTAGCCCAGCAGCATGGGCAAAGTTACGGTTGCAGCCGAGGTAAACCAGGTTGCGGTCTTTCCAGAAAATTGCCTGGGGAATGGTATTAATAACGAGTTGCAAGATCTGTTGTGACTCCCGTAACTGGGTTGCGGTGCGGTGCTGTTCGTCTTCTACCCGTTTGCGATCGCTGATATCAATGCCAATGCCCCACCCCGCCCAACCGGGAATGGGGAACTGTTCAGACAGGTTTGACCACAGAATCGTTTTGCTACTGCCATCCTTACAGCCAATTTGCCATTCCCAATTCCGGAAATTGTTACCGAGGCGGGCCCACTCAACGACCATTTGGGAGCGGTAGTCCGGGTCGGGATATAGCAATTCCAGCGCTTGCGGATTGCCAATGATTTCGCTGGCACTGTAGCCGGTAACACGCTCACATTCGCTGTTCCACATGATGATGTTGCCATTTTCATCAAAGGCATCCATCATCACGGGCATACTTTCTAACACCAACCGCAACCGTTCTTCGTTCTGGCGGACAGCGGCTTCGGCCCGCTTTTGCTCAGTAATTTCGATGTTGGCTCCCAAAGTGCCACAAATTTCGTTGCCATCCCAGACGGGAGCCATAATTTTCGAGAAGGTTCGCAGTTGGCCATCAATTTCGTAGCTGTTCTCCAGATGTAGCACTTCACCGGCAAACAGGCGCGCATTCTGCTGTTGCCACTGTTGCATGACCGCTGGTGGCAGATCCAAATCTTCTAACCGTTTGCCCAGGAGATTGCCCCAGTTCTCCATGTCGATCCGGTTCTGCATGATGTAGTAACCATCGGCATCATTTGCCCAGAAATCAAACGGCAAATTTTCCACCAGAGCCCGCAAGCGCGCTTCACTGGCCTGCAGAGCCATGTCCGCCTGTTGATGTTCCCGAATCTCGGCCTGAAGTGCCTGGTTAATTTGGGCCAGTTCTGCCGTGCGTTGCTCGACCCGTTGTTCCAGTTCGTCATATGCCCGTTGGAGGGAGTCTTCTGCACGTTTACGGCGAGTGGCTTCCAGTAAAAAACCACTCCAGAGGATGGCCCCATCTGTCTGTTGTTCGGGACGGGCACTGCCTTTAACAAAGATAGATTTGCCCGATGGCAGAGTGAACCAACCCTCCCAGTACCAGGGTTGCAGTGTTTTTGCCGATACAGCGATGCTGCGTTCCAGAGTACGGCGATCGCTCGTCTGTACCAGGTCAAACAGCAAGTTGGCATCTGCTTCAATCTGGGCAGGTGACAGCTCAAATACATCCAGGCAACCGGGACTAACGAAGGGAAACGCCACGATACCTTTGGGATGGCGGATGAACTGAAACAGCATCCCTGGTACATTGGCCAGCAAGGTTTGGAACCGAGTTTCTGTCTGGCTGAGGGCGGTTGTTGCCTGCTGATGCGCCATAACTGCCTGATCGGCAGTGCGCTTGAGGGTTTGTTCAGTCGTAATGTCAGTAATGCTTGAAATCACCCCAATAACGGTTCCAGCCGCATCGTATAGGGGGGTTTTGTGAATGTCTAACCAGAGGGAATGGCCGTTTGGGGAGGGCAGAGAAAGGGTGGTGCGATAGGTGGTCTGGTGCTGTTCCAGCAGGGAGCGATCGCCTACCTGCAAAAAATCCGACGAACAGTTTGCCCATCGGATCTCTTGCTGTGATTTACCCACAATTTCACTAGGGTCGTTAAGGCCGACCGCCTGGGCAAAAGCCCGGTTGCAGCCCTGGAAGATGAGGTTTCGATCTTGCCAACTGACTGCCCCCGGAAGATGGTCGATCACCTGTTGCAGGATGACTAGAGAAGCGGGCAATACTTCCACTGCCACAGAGCCTGAAATATCTGAAACATTAGTGGTCTGGGATAACTCAGCCATTGATCGGTGCATGGGAGCTTGAAGCCGATATAGAAGTGTTTAAATGAGCGATCGCAGAACCAACCACTCGTAGTAGTTTTAATATTCCCTGACGCAACGAATGTTAACTGACTTTGGCAAAATTTGCTGTGTCCAAGTTTATAGCGATTCTTCTTTCAGAGGAGTACAGTTGCTCGGGCTTTGGCCTTAGTCACTCGTCATTCGTTTGCTTCAACCGATGACAAATGACCACTGCTAGCTTCACAAACCACACCTCACTTGCCTAAGAACTGCTGATAGCCGTTCTAAATTGCTGGTGAACAAGGAGGGTTGTGAAAGTTTTTCCCTGGCTGGAAAGTCCTTTCACAATCCAAATAGGATCACTATAGCTGCTTAATCTACTTTTCTGTCATGGTCCATGAACCATCCCAATCATCAGCAGGAGGGGTTTTGAGCCAATACTGGCATCGTTCCAGGTGAAGACTGGCAGACTTATCATTACGGTTGAGCTTCAATACCTGCCCAAAGGATGCCATTGCCAATGGGAAATCACGGTTCAGGTAGTAGTCTCGCCCTTCTCCATAAAGCTCAATGATTTGCTCTTGTTCGGATGTCAATGGCTCTGATCGCAACCCAACGAGTTCGTAAACTTTGACAGGGTTATCCTTACCTTTGACCTTGACATAGTCTAGCTCTCTGGCCCAGATCCTTTCTGCGCAAGGTTTGTAAGTATTCTCGCTAATCACGATATCGGTACCATACTGTTTGCTGGCAGCTTCCAGGCGGGAACCAAGGTTGACCCCATCACCAATGGCGGTAAATTCCATCCGCTTACTGGAGCCGATGTTACCACTGATGACCGTATCCGAGTTGATGCCAATCCCAATCCGAATGGGTGGCTGGCTCTTCCCAAGACGTTTTTCGTTGAATGCCATGAGCCGTTTGCGCATTTCGACTGCTGTCTGGACTGCCATCCATTCATGATCATCCAGTGGTAGGGGAGATCCATAGACAGCCATGATGGCATCACCAATGTACTTATCGAGGGTACCCTTGTACTCGAAGACGGCATCCACCATTTGCTCAAAGTAATCGTTGAGCATTTCCACCACTTCCTCAGCTTTGAGGCTTTCCGTCAGAGTGGTGTAACTGCGGATGTCGGAGAAGAGGACTGTAACATCTTTGCGATCGCCCCCCATCTTGGCAGCATCAGGGTTTTCTAACAACTGTTCTGCCAGTTCCTGAGTCATGTAACGATACATGGTACTCTTCAGCCGTTTTTCATCGCTGATGTCTTCCATGACCACCAGCGCCCCCGATACACGGGTACTGTCATTGGCATCAGCGATCGTATTAATCGACAGGTTGATGCTGTGCTGTTCTTCACCACAGGACGGTTGGAGTGTCTGGTCAGGATAGTACTGGCTCCGGCTCTTTTCGTCTTTGCCAACCAGTGCTGACATGAACCATTTCGAAAAGTCACCCTTTTCAATTTTGATCAGGTCTTCGACCGAGCGACCCTCAATTACATCTTCGGCGACCAACCCCAATAACTGTTTCGCACTTTCGTTGGCGGCAATAATATTGCCCTGTTTGTCTGTAGAAATAACCCCATTACTGAGCGATCGCAAAATGTCTCGCTGCATTTGTTCCTGCTGGCGCACCGTTTCAAACAACTTGGCATTTTGCAGCGCCACACCCGCCTGGATGTTAAATGTCTCCATGAACTCCTGGTCGGTGCGATTAAAACTAGCCTTCCAGCATTCGGGCGCATCGGGGTAATTGGCGGGATCATACGGTGGGTAGTCACCCTGACGCATTTTGTTCACCAGTTGGGTCACCCCAATCAACATGCCATCCGCATTGAAGACTGGCATACAGAGCATGCTGCATGTTCGATAGCCCGTTTGCTTGTCCGTGGCCTTTGCCGTTTCGGCATTGGGTTGGTCGTACAGGTCAAAGGGGATCAGCAGGGGTTCACCGGAGGTGGCGACCTGTCCGGCAAAACCAGCTCCCCTGGGAATCCGAATTTCGCGCAGGGAACCATCGGCAACCTGGATTTTAGTCCAGAGCTGGTCTTTTTCCTGATCGATCAGCCAGAGGGTACTGCGATCAGCATTCATCAGCTTCTTCGCTTCGTCCATCACATTTTTCAGGGTGGACTCCAAATCGAGGCTACTCTTACTGAGGGATTGGGTTGCCTGGATCAGTGCATTCGCAGCACGCTGTTTCTGAGTTGCCAGATAGAAGGAATGGGATGATTCCAGCGTGAGGCGGATCGATGGCGCAAATTCGTGGAATACCTCTTCGTCGTGAGCTGTAAACCCTTCCAGGTCAATCCGTTCTTTCAGTGGCAACGACGGATTACTCTTCTGTTTCAACTTGTTAATGAGCTGCACAACCGCAACCAGGTCACCCGATTCGCTCAATAATGGCAGGGCCAACATCGTATAGGTGCGGTAGCCCGTATTCTTAAACTGAATTTTTGCTTGACCGGAGCGGGGATCATCGAAAAAGTCAAAGGGAATATTGACGACCTTCTTAAAAGTGGCAACCTCGCCAGCAATACCTTTATCAGTAGGAACACGGATCTCGACGGTGCCACCACCTTCTTTAGCAACCGTGGTGTAAAGCTCATTTTTCTCATGGTCGAGCAGGAAAATGGTGGTGCGATCGGCATTCAACAGTTCCCCTGTCTTTGCAGTAATGGAACTGAGCATTTCTTCCAGAACCGAATCAAACCCCTGCATATCCAACATCATCAGGGTTTGATTAACAATCTGAAGCTTCTGTTCAACGTCTGTAACGACTTCTTTAAACTTTTCCTGCGTCAATGGGGCCAGGAACGACCGAAAGGTGCCCTGGGTTGTTGCCAGCGCTCCCCCTGGGGGACGGGCCTGCCCATTCTGATCCGGTGGGGACGCTACTAATCCATCAGCGCGGCGGGAGGCTTTCTCCTCGTTCCGGGCACGCTGATCAACTACCCGTTCACTGGCATCCGCTTCGCTCTGAACTGGGACAACTTCGATATCAACCGGTGCGACCTCGGATTGAACAACCTCAGGCTGAACAATTTCAGTACGAGCGACTATATCGATAGTGACATCACTCAGATCTTTCTTGGATGGACGCGGCGATGTAGTCATAAAGTTCTAAATAATCGCTAGATGTTAACAGATGTGACTGGTCATGCTCCCCAAAAGGTCTGTCCGCTGGTGCCGCAGCCAGGGGATGAGTTCATTCTAAGGCTAGTGGTTAGGGCATCGAACCGCTGACCTGATGAGACACATCCAGGACAAGCCTTTCACATACCGCCTGGAGGGCGAGGAGTTCTGGCTGACGGAGGTGTCTACTCCGAATCTAGGACGATTTTGGCACTGTGGGATGAAATTGTGTGTACTGACGCTTACCATTGGTGATACTACGCAGACGTGCAGAATGCCTTACTTCAATCAGAATGCCCACCGGCAAAATTGTATTTGCAACTTTGTTGGCCAATTTAAGGGAATTTTGCGGGGAATTTTGTCAAATCTATTGGGTGGATGCACGCTACCTATCCTCTCAGGAACAAAGGTGGATGTCCTCACACTTTACCGTTAGAGTGTGCCAGAAAAGTTACAACGGTACAGGGGCAATGCGCCGGATTCTGCGAAAATTCTATTTTGCTAGAAACCTAATATTGTCAACCCTGATTCAAATGGGATCAAGACTTTCGAGAAATCTTCGCTTTTGTCGCGGATTTTGGCGAATTTGTTTTGGGGGAACGTTGGGTGGTTTGGGAGGCTGAGGATTCTGATCCCCCATTGCTATTTACTGATTGTCCCTGGATTTGTCCCTGTCGTAAGTTTGCGGCCTGAGTTAAGAGCGAGTCGGCAAAGGCGATCGCCTCCTGGTCAGACTGCCCACCGGCCAATTGGGCCAGTTCCTCACGACGTTGCTGGGGATCCAGGGGGGCGACTCGAACGACGGTACGTACATCCACCGCGTTGGTGACAGCAGCGTTCCTTTGCCGCTTTGTCCCTTTGCCATTGAGCGATCCCGCTTCGCCGATAACTTGTTTACTAACGCGCAGGTGGTGGTCTGCCATGGCGGCCACAATCGCCTGGTGGGTCACGCAGAGAACCTGATGGCGTTGGCTCAGGTGATAGAGTTTTTCGGCGATCGCCTGGGCCACCCGTCCCGACACGCCAACATCGATTTCATCAAAAACGAGTGTACCAACGGGATCAATCTGGGTAAAACTTGCCTGTAGAGCCAGCAGAAAGCGACTCATTTCCCCGCCGGACGCTATTTCTGTCAGAGGCTGGAGC
>CAZGDE010000071.1:0-7351 GCA_964524315.1 uncultured bacterium | reverse complement strand
GTTCTCCCGGATTGGGACTGAACAGGAATGTGACCTGGTCGGCTCCTAACGCTGACGGTGGACAGGGGGTGATATCGACTTGAAACTTGACTTTCTCCATTGCTAGGGGTTTTAGTTCGGCAATGAGTCGTTCTTCCAGGGATTTAGCCGCCGTTTGGCGTAAGTGGGTAAGTTTGGCACAGGCTTCGGTCAGTTCGTTCTGCCCCTGCTGGACGGCCTGTTCCAGTTCTTCCAGGGATTGACTGCCCCCTGTCATTTCCAACATGTCAGCCTGGAGACGTTGATGCAGGGCGATCGCATCTGCCAATGTAGGGCCATACTTGCGGCATACTTGCTTCAACTCAACGATGCGTTCCTGCACCTCTTGCAGCCGTTGGGGATCAGCTTCAATACTTTCGCCGTAAAAATTAATTTCCCGACCAGCCTGTTCGACTTGGGCCAGGGCATTGCTGACCAGATCCAAAATGGATTGCAGTTCTTCGTCGTATTCCACCATGCCCCGAAGGGTATCTTCTGCCCGCCCCAACAGGTCAGAGCAGGCTTCGACACCGGCATCATTTTCATAGAGAATCTGGTAGACCTGATAGCTGGACTGTTGCAGTTCCACACTATGGCTGAGGCGCTTCCGCTCTAGCTCTAGCTGGTCTAATTCGTCAGGATCGTTGAGATGGGCGGCGTTAAGCTCCCGCAATTGATACTCAAACAGGTCTAACTGTTGTAATCGTTCCTGCTCGGACTTGCGCCGTCGTTCTAGCGCCCGGAGAGCTTGCTGATAGATATTAAAGGCGGTTGTGACCTTTTCCCGTTGTTGCAGCAGTGATTCACCACCGTAGCTATCGAGCCATTCTCGCTGTAAGGGGGGTTGCCCAATTTGCACGGTTTGTCCCTGGGCCGTAATTTCCACCAGGCGATCGCGCAGTTCCTCCATTTGTTGTTTGTTGACCTGCACCCCATTAATCCGGGAACGGCTGCGTTGACTATTCTGACTGATCGTGATCTCGCGGGTACAAACAAACATATTACCCGTCGACTCAATTTGATGTGCCTTCAGCCACTCTAACAGGGTGTCGTTCAGTCGGAAGGTGGCTTCTACGAGTGCCCGCTCGGCACCAGTACGCACGGCCCGACTCGTTACCTTGCCGCCCAATACCGCATCGATCGCATCCAGGATGATGGATTTACCTGCGCCGGTTTCACCCGTCAGTACGGTCAATCCGGCACCCATTTCCAGCATCAGGCGATCGACGAGGGCAAAGTTTTCAATCTGAAGAGCAAGGAGCATGGGACAAGCGGGGGAGGAGGAGAAAGGGGACGGATGGGAGGTGGGAATGAGGCTATTTAAAAATTATGCTGTTAGAGTAAAATACGGAAGTCGATCTTATTCATATTGAATAGTACAAAATTACCTGCCTTTCTCTGTCTTATTTACTTCACCTTATATCTTTTACCCTTTTATCTTCCATTCTCTCCAACTCATTCTCTTTAGTACTCATTCTCCCTGGTGAGGAATTAGTGCTAATCCAAAGGTGTCAGCCATCGTTTCAACCATATATCAGTGTAGATCTCTAGCCTCCCCTTCTCCATGTCTGCCCCCTTAGCACAATTCACCCACGCCCTCCAAGCCTTTCGGGCGGGTAACTGGGTGGAAGCAGAATGGATCTGTCAAGAAATTGTGCGTGCCCAGCCCACATCAACTCCAGCCCTCAATTTACTGGGGGCACTGGCTTTTCAAACCGGTCGATTAGAATCGGCGATCGCCTATTACCGGCAAGTCATCAGCCTGAACCCCAATCATTTTGAAGCCCACAGCAATCTGGCGGTAGCCCTCCACAGGCAGGGAGACTGGCAAACTGCCATCCACCATTTTCAGCAATCGCTGGCCCTGAACCCTCGTCATGCGCCAACCCACTTTAATCTGGGCAACTTGCGGTTGCAGCAGGGCGAGATCGAGGCGGCGATCTCCCATTACCAGCAGGCAGTTCAGCTTGACCCTGGTTATGTCAAAGCACACCACAACCTGGCCCATGCCCTGCGGCAACAGGGACAGTTAGATACGGCGATTGCCCACTATGAACAGGTGATTACGCTGGCTCCAACCAATGCCAGTGCCTACAGTGATCTGGGAAACATTCTGTTAGAACAGGGCCAGGTGGGTGCCGCCATTGTCCAGTACCAGAAATCTCTCCTATTTGAACCGACTCGTGGCGAGGTTCACTTTAATCTGGGCAATGCCCTGATCACGCTGAACCAACTTGAATCTGCTATTAGCGCCTATGACAAGGCGCTGATGTATGGCTTGGAGCGGGCAGAGGTACACAACAACCTGGGACTGGCTTTGCGGGAAAGTGGACAGGGCCATCTGGCAATTGCACACTTTCAACGGGCGATCGCACTCCAACCAGACGATCCCCAAACCTATATCAATCTAGGAACGGCATTCCATGAATTACATGATCTGGAAGGGGCGATCGCGCAATACCAGCATGCTTTCAAGCTTGCCCCTCAAGTTCCAGAAGCACACTTGAATTGCAGTCTAGCCCTGCTGACAATGGGAGACTTTGAGCAAGGTTTCGCTGAGTACGAATGGCGGTTTCACCTGCCTGTGTTCCAGATCCCCAAGTTGCCTGGTAGTCGCTGGGATGGTTCTGACTGTCGTGGTAAAACGTTACTGCTATACGCCGAACAGGGCTTTGGCGACACAATTCAGTTTATTCGGTATGCGCCTTTACTGGCCCACATGGGAGCCAGGGTCACAGTTGTTTGCCGCCCCGAATTGCTGCGTTTATTGACGACGGTTCCCGGTATTACGCGATTGCTCTCCATGGATGAGGGGTTACCGGAGAGTGATCTACACGTGCCACTCATGAGCCTGCCGCTGGTGCTGAAGCACCAACTGGCTACTCTGCCCAACCAGGTTCCTTATTTAATGTCCCTGATGCCTACGCTGGCTATTCCCACGACTCCTAAGTTCAAAGTTGGTCTTGTTTGGGCGAGCAATGCTTTGGTGAACTATAGACTCATCAAGTCTTACTGGAGCCGTAAGAGTATCCCTCTACAGTTATTTTTGCCGCTGCAGTCAGTTCCTGAAATCGAGTTCTACAGCCTGCAGTTGGGAGGACAGGCGACGGTACTGGCTGAATCTGAATTTAACCAGTGGATACATGATCTCACGCCGCTGATTACAGATTTTGCGGATACGGCGGCGATCATTTCCTGCCTGGATCTGGTGATATCAGTAGATACGGCGGTGGCCCACCTGGCGGGGGCAATGGGCAAACCGGTTTGGGTGTTACTACCCTATGCGGCTGATTGGCGCTGGTTGCTTGATCGAGAGGACAGTCCCTGGTACCCAACAATGCGGTTGTTGCGCCAGGATGAGCCTGGTAATTGGGCCGGTGTGATTGATCGGGTCGTAGCAGCATTATGGGAAATGTCAGAACCACAAAGTAAGTCTTGGTAGCGCTGTTTGTTATAAGTTCGGACATTTGGCTAGTAAAAGTAGGGAAAATCCTCCTCCTATCCAACCCTTTAGTAGAGCAAAGGGGAAACGGTAATGGTTAACTTGAAGGAGAGTCTAAACTTGTTGTTACAATAGTTTACATACCGCTCCTAATCTGGTTCTTTATCCATGAGCATAAAAACGGCGACTGTTGAAACGATTCCACTGACATCTGAGCGAGTTAATGGCGAGGTCGCTGAATCGTTGTATGGAAGCAATGGGGCTGTTACCAGTCCGGTGCTGACGATGATAGAAGAGTTGCCGACGACGCTTGAAGAGCCAGAACTTGAGGATACGCAGGCATTGCCAGCCAATGGCAATGGGGCTGTTAGGTATGATGCAGTGGCGATCTCCGCCTACTACCAGCGACGGCCCTTTCAAGTCCTGGGGCGGATGTTACAAATTTTTCTGCCGTTTCTAAGTTACGGGTTGTCCTGGTGGTGGAATCGGCAAACGGGTGTAACCGAGGCGAAGCAACGGCGATTGGCAATCCGGTTACGCGAAATGATTACCTGGCTCGGCCCCGCTTTTATTAAGGTTGGGCAGGCATTATCCACTCGTCCTGACCTGGTGCATCCCACCTACATGGAAGAACTGGCGCGACTACAAGATCAGTTACCACCGTTTGATAATGCGATCGCCTACCAATTTATCGAGGAAGAACTGGGCCGCCCTCCTGCTGAGATCTATGCGGAACTGACATCAGAACCGATCGCAGCGGCGTCTCTGGGCCAGGTCTACCGGGGTAAGCTCTGGAGTGGAGAGGAGGTCGCGGTTAAAGTGCAGCGTCCAGGTTTGGCCGAGGGTATTGCCCTGGATATGTACATACTGCGATCGCTGGCAGGATTCGTCAAAAAGAATGTGAAATGGATACGGAGTGATCTCGTCGCCATCATGGATGAGTTTGCTACCCGTATTTTTGAAGAAATGGATTACACCCAGGAAGGGCGTAATGCTGAGCGGTTTGCCAGTCTCTATGGCAGCATGACGGATGTCTACGTACCTCGTATCTACTGGAAGTACACGGGGCGGCGGGTGTTGACCATGGAGTGGATTACGGGCACCAAGCTAACCCAACCAGAAGCGATCCGGGCCCAGGGGGTAGATGCCAGTTACTTAATTGAAGTAGGTGTGCAATGTTCGTTACGGCAATTGCTGGAGTATGGTTTCTTCCATGCTGACCCCCATCCCGGCAATTTGCTGGCAACCCCGAATGGTAAGTTGGCATACCTCGACTTTGGCATGATGAGCGAGGTCAAGCCACCGCAACGGTACGGGTTGATCGAGGCGATCGTGCATCTGGTAAACCGTGACTTTGAAGGTCTGGCGAACGACTATGTGAAACTGGAATTTCTGAGCCCTGATACGGACTTAACTCCCATTATTCCGGCATTTGCGGCAGTATTCAGTAATGCCTTGGGGGCAAGTGTCGCTGAGATTAATATTAAGAGTATTACTGATCAGCTTTCAGCCTTGATGTACGAATACCCCTTTCAGGTGCCTGCTTATTATGCGTTGATTATTCGTTCACTGGTTACTTTGGAAGGCATTGCCATCAATGTTGACCCTAACTTTAAGGTCTTGAGCAAGGCATATCCCTATGTAGCGAAACGGTTACTGACGGATCCATCACCCGAACTGCGGGCATCTCTGAAAGATTTGCTGTTTAAGGATGGTAGTTTCCGTTGGAACCGGTTGGAGAATTTGCTACGTAATGCCCGTGATAGTAGTGATTACAACCTGGGGCAGGTGGTTGATCAAACGGTCGATTACCTTTTTTCCGAACGTGGTGAATTAATTCGGCAAAACATTGTGTCAGAAATTGTCAAAGGGGTCGATGCGCTGGCAGTGACAACCTTTAATCGACTGAGTTTTGCTGTTAGTGAACAGTTTGGGCTATCAATTAATCCATCTCCCCTGACCACCGATAGTCAGCAAACGCTAGATCACATTAAGCGAATTTGGGGAATTCTGCAGGAAACTCAGGGGTTTGACCCAACCCAGATCCTCCCACTCATCCCGCGCCTGCTATTTAAGCCAGAGGTTCAGAAGATGGGCCAACAGATTGCGGGCGGTTTAGCGCAACGGGCGATCGCGCGCTTAATTCGAGAGTTTCTTTTGACGGAAGAGTCAGTGGTTGAACGGCCTATCGCACCACCGTCAGCCCAACCGCGCCTTGCGCCTGCTAAGTTGTAGAACTGTTCGCATGGTTGCATTGCGGGAAGCATGGATATTGCAATTCGACAGGCAACGTCTGACGATCTGAACGCTATCATTCAGATTCAGACCGAGGCATTACAGGGGCTGTGTTCCAGAGACTACACTCCCCCTCAGATGCAGGCATTGCTAACCGAGCAGGCCCGTTGGCGGCAGGTGCAGGAAGTTCTATTCGTTGCTGAACATTGTGGGCAGCTAGTTGGTTTCGCTGGGGTAGCTACACACCAGCCGCAAATTACCGCTGTCTACGTCAAACCTGAATTGGCGCGTCAGGGTATTGGTAAACAATTGCTGGCAGCAATGGAAATCATTGCGATCCAACAACGGCAACCGCTTCTTTGGGTTTTGTCATCCTTAACGGCAGTACAATTTTATCAATCGCAGGGGTATGGCCACTCCCGTAAAACTGGTTTCTGGAGTGAATCTGGCACGTGGATTCCCTGTGTCCGGCTGGAAAAGCGATTACTGCCTGCAAGCTTTGTGGAAAAGTATTCTATCTGGATTGTGCTATTCGTCTTTGCTGTACTTGTGATGATCTCGTTAGCCATCACATTGATGCAGTAGGTAGTCACAGAAACCGAATTAAGGAGATTTTTAGAAAACCTGGAGTGTTGACTAAACGCAGGTTGCCGCTGTTTGGAAAGGCAAATTGACCATTCGCTTCGCCTAAAGGTAGGCATTTCTTGAATTAGTCTAAACTCCAGTAAATTAAGTTGTACACGTCTAAGTTGTGCAAGTCTTGGCCTGTAGCACGAAGACTTGCACAATTCGCAGTATTGACTAGATTCTTGTAGCTACTGATCTCTCTGCGAGATTACCCTTGAAAACGAAGCAAGCTTTGGGCGGGGTGGTGTCTCAGAGGGGCGGAGGGGCAGATTCTTTGGGGCGATCGTCACCGGAAAAGGAGCAACATACAATCCTAACTTTTGCTTCAATAGCAATAGGAAGAACGGCAGGTCATCAACCAGATAACGTCTCCATAACCGCTTTGGATCGCAAGCAATTCTGAACAGCCATTCCAACCCTAAACGGCTAATCCATTTAGGTGAACGTTGTACAACCCCCGCTTCAAAATCTATTGTTGCCCCAACTGCCAGAAAAATTTTGACGTGGGGTAATTGGTCTTTGTAAGCATAAATCCACTTTTCCTGTTTGGGGGCACCCACACCAACTGCTAGTACTGTTGCTCTAGACTGATTGATCCGGTCAATAATTTCCAAACATTCTTGTTCGTTGCGCTCAAACCCAAAGGATGGCGAATAGGCATCAATTACAATTTCACGACCAATCTTTTGATTGATTCGAGTTCTGGCGTGATCGGCAACTCCAGCCTTAGCACCTAACAAAAAGATCGTAATGTCCGGATTGGTTTGGTGAAATTTGCAGAAGTTTGGAAAGAGATCTGAACCGGAAATCTTTTCCTTAAACGGTGTACCCAAGAAACGTGAAGCATAGACTAATACCTGACTATCACACACCTTATAGTCAGCCATGTTGTAGACCCGGTGAAATTCTGCATCTTTCTGCAATTTCATCAGGTGGTCAACATTGGGTGTAAAAACAACTCCCTGCTCTAGCCGTTCCAATAAATCCATTAATGTTAGGTTGTCAATTGACAAATTCAAAATCTTAACC
>CAZGDE010000070.1:0-21653 GCA_964524315.1 uncultured bacterium | reverse complement strand
GCACAGGTCGTATTGGCCCAATAATTGCAGCGTCAACCGGGGATTAAGCCCAGCGGGCACAGCCTGTTGCCGCTGCTGGGGTACCATGCCATAACTGCAGATATCAGGGTTACCGGCTAGCTTCGCTAACCCCGATATGCCACGGGCCTGCCTCTGCGGCACCAGACTGTGATACTGCTGTTTGAGATACCGGGCAAAGTTGGCATCAATCAAAATATCCGTATCTAAAATCTCGCCCGTAAGTGGATTGACCCGTGCTGGCCCCATACCCAAAAAGGCATCGTCAAAGGAGGTAAACCAGCGGATGGTGTTGTAGCGAATGTCTGCCGGATCCCAACTCGCATTTTTGGGCATTTGCTGTACCTGAATGGCGTTCTGAAAACCCGCCGCTTCAAAGGCTTTATTCCATAAGAGAACACCCTCCCGCACCGCCTGCCGATACTCTACGGGTATCGTATTTTCCAGCCAGAAAACAATGGGTTTCTTGGGTGGTGAGAGGGCAGCCGCAGGGTCTTGTTTTTCGAGATGCCAGCGGTTGATATAGCGAACGAACGGCGATCGGGGTGAATCATCGGAAAGGTTCTGATAAGCCGTAATGAAATACCCAACGCGATTGTCGGCCAATCGGGGGCGGTAGCCATTATTGACCGGTAGTTGGGACAAACTGTAGCGAACTCTTAAATTGAAGGAACGGCTATCGGGAACCGTTTCTAGAAAGACGGGTAATTCGTTCGGGTTACTGCCGGAAAACCCGTAAATTGACTCCAGTTCGACATTTAGGGGAAACGCTTTCGCTAAGCCAAAATGGGTTTTGTTGGGATCTAGCGTATAGGATGAACCCAAAAATAGCTCCAGGATAGGAGTGAGTCCGGGAAAGTCACCCAGAAACAACACACTCAAGTCAACCAGGTAACTTTGGCGTTTGGGGTGGTACGCCCGAATCGGCAACATTTGCAACACCGAACTACTAAATGAGCGTTGCACCGATGTCCGCAGTGGGTCATTAGGCAGGGTACGAAAGTAAACATTGGGCACCACAAATTGAATTTTTTGATCAACCCGCCGGAAGTTAAACAAGTAATCGGCCAGTGGCAACCCACTATAAATGCCCCGTTCCCCAATGCCCGATTCCAGCGTGATGGTACAGAGGTAGTTGGTATTTAACTGATTCGATTTGATTTCGGCATAGAGTTTACCTTTGGCACGATCGCGGTAGAGCGTCAACAACCCATCCAGTCGTTGCATCCCCTGAACCGCCTGATCAAAATCAGCAGTGCTTGCTGGTACTACCGCCTGTAGCCCGGGTACCAGCGGCGGCGGCACAGGAAGGGGGGAGCTGGTTGAACGGCCCCTCACAGCATCTATTTGCGAAGCAGGTAACAACGGCAAACGAGCCGTAGCCCAACCGGGCGATCGCGCAAACACGGGACAAAACCATGCCAACCCCAATGCCAGGGCTAACCCCAGCAAAAATGTACCAATTCGTCGTGTACGGTTCATGCTGTGTCAGGACACCAGTACTCACAGGTACTTAAACGCTAACCGCAAATGAACGCAGCAAGGCGTAAGTTCAACTAATTTCAAGAAATAATCCCAGTAAATTCACGCAACCCGCTCAAGTTTTGATTGAAGAGTTTTGATTGAGAGGTCAAAATGCGTACTTTCACAGTTACCTATTAACACTTATATCTACATGAAAGTGTTAATTCCAGTCCCGTTTAATTAGGATAATTCAATTCAAGAGTTTTCCAGAAAACAAACTATCCGTCCCGTTATCAGATACATTTTTCTGGAGAATCGCCTTAGTAGGCAAGCATTTAATTGAGGCAAACATCTACTTCCTTATGGCGCTGAAGAACTAATTTAATTTCTTAAAAATATCCTTCTCAGGGGTGATACCCCCTTTTACAAAGTATGAATTTGCCTTTAATTTAAATAAGAAGGATTGCCTCTCAGCGTTGATTTTTAGTGTGATTGAAGTCAATTGAGATTTGGTCGGCACAGGGTTAGTGGAAGTATCGGACTTCGCATCTACGCTAGTTGGCTGATAGTATTTTCGGCAATTGACTGATATCAAAGAGCGAATTGGTTTATCTGTTTTTAATTGTTTGAGTTGAAATGGTGAGTTGCTCTGGTGATGGTTTACTTCTTAAATCAAGAGCCTCGCCCTATTACTAAATAAAATGGGTATTCCCTGAAAATTCTCAGATAAAACTCGCCAACTGCTACCAAAGTTTCGTTATTGGTAGTTGTTGTTCTGAAGGTCGGCAAAGTTTTTAGGGTGTGTTCGAGGAACAGTGGCAATGTCGCGAGATGCTTTGGTTGTAGGAATTAACACGTATCAATGGTTACCTGGACTGAATGCGCCCGGTACCGATGCAGCGGCGATCGCCCAACGGTTACAGTCTGTCGGGGAATTTCGGGTAGTTCGCATGCCAGAAGTCATTCAGGCAGGACAACCCACCGTTGGTGTCAAAACACCCGTCACCCTGGCGGAACTCGAAGCCGCCCTGGTACGCCTATTTAAGCCGAAGGGTAACAACGTTCCCCAGACCGCTCTGTTTTACTTTTCCGGGCATGGTTTACAGAAGGATGCGGGGATTCGGGAGGGCTACCTGGCAACGAGTGATGCCAATCCGAATGCTGGTTTCTATGGTCTGTCCCTGTTCTGGCTGCGGCGACTTTTGCAGGAAAGCCCCGTGCGGCAACGGATCATTTTGCTTGACTGTTGCCATAGTGGCGAATTACTCAACTATCTGGAAGCAGACCCCGGTGCCCATGCGGGAACGGATCGCCTGTTTATGGCCGCATCGCGCGAGTATGAAGCTGCCTACGAGTCGTTGACCGGCCAATATAGCGTTTTCACCCAGGCGCTCTTGGAGGGACTTGACCCCAATCGTTTACCCACTGGCCTGGTGACGAACTACGCCCTGACGGACTGGGTCAGCAATGCCCTGAAAGGTGAAATGCAGCAACCGCTGTTTGAAAATTCGGGTAGCGAAATTGTGCTAACCCGTAACCAGGGTTGCCCAACACCAATCAAAACCGAGTTGCAACCAGAGATCTGTCCCTACCGGGGGCTGGAATGCTTTGATGAAGCCCATGCCGAATACTTCTTCGGGCGGGAAGACCTCACCGACCAGTTATTAGAAAAGTTAAAGACACGCAACTTTGTTGCCGTAGTCGGCGCATCGGGAAGTGGCAAATCATCACTGGTTAGAGCCGGATTAATCCACCAATTGCGCCAGGGCCAAAAGTTTTCGGGCAGCGATCGCTGGCGCATTCAACTGATTACACCGACGGATCAACCACTCAAAAGTCTGGCAGCTGCCTTCGTTAACTCCAAAGCCCCCACGGTTGACCGGGCCGAACATCTCCGGCGGGCCGAAACCTTATTACGGGACGGTGGCAATGGGCTGGCCCATCTGGTACGGGCCAGTTTGATTTCATCTAAATACGGCAGAAATTCCCGCCTGTTGCTGATCATTGACCAGTTTGAGGAAGTGTTTACCCTGGGTCAGGGGCCCAATGCGGAGCGCGATCGCCACCGCTTCTTCAACTCCCTGCTCACAGCCCTGCGGGAAGCCCAGGACTGCCTCAGTATCGTGATTGTGCTGCGGGCAGACTTTTTTGCCAAATGTTCCCTCTACAACGGCCTGGCCGAGCAGATTGAGCAAAATCTGGTCACGGTTACCCCCCTTACCTACGAACAGATCAAATCATCCGTTGTGAAACCGGCGCAAAAGGCTGGTCTGATCTGCGACCCCAATCTGGTCTACAACATTTTGCTGGATGTGGTGGGCGCACCGGGGGAATTGCCTTTATTGCAATATGCCCTGCTCGAACTATGGCAACAACGATTACCCGATCCTAATGGTGGCCCGTCACGCCTGACCCTAGATGCCTACACGGCCTTAGGTGGTGTCCGGGGCACCCTCCAAAAACGGGCCAATGAAATCTTTTACAGCCTCGCCCCTGATGAGCAGGCGATCGCCCGGCGCATTTTTATTGCGCTGACTCAGTTGGGTGACGGCACCGAAGATACCCGTCGCCGGATTTTGAAGTCGGAACTGATCAGTCCCCGGTTTCCAGCAGAACTGGTTGAGCGAGTCCTGGAAAAATTGGTCACAGCGAAACTGGTTGTCACCAATCGGATCACCCCTCACCATCAGGTACAGGAACGAGAACAGGGCTTCGCTAACGTTTCTACCGCCCTACGGTTGGCACAGATGCGGCAGGGCAAGTTTCCCCACCATCTCCCAGCACCGGACATGGGCAGTCAGGAACTGGCGGCAAAGCAACAAACCGCTTCTCTCAATACTGGCTGTCTCAATACTGGCTATCCCAACGAAGACCACCATCTCATTAATCGGATTACACACCGCTCTACCGCTCAACTCGCTGGCCCCAAACCATCCCCTGGGGCCGCTGCCGCCCATCAAGAAACCATTGATGTGGCCCATGAAACCCTGATCCGTAACTGGGATTTGCTTCGTAGCTGGCTGGATGACAATCGGGAAATGTTGCGGCGGCAACGACGGCTTGAACACACGGCACGGGAATGGCAGAATGCCAACCAGCCCAAATCACCGGAATATTTGCTGCATGGCGAACGTCTGGTTGATGCAACCGATTTCTTAAAGTCCTATCCCCACGAACTATCCGCCCTGGCCCAACACTTTATTGCCCTCAGCCAGGAAGAAAGCAACCGGACACAAAAAGAGTTACGCCTGCTCCAACTGGTAGTTCCCGGCACCTTAGTTGTGGCCTTGGGAGTGACGTTTAACCAGTACTATGCGGCGATGAGCAGTCAGGCCGAGAAAGACCACCAGTTGCAAATTGCCACCTCTCGTCAGCAGGCGGCGATCGCCCAAACCATCTTGCAGGAACCCGATGGTGACCCCACAACGGCATTGTTAATCAGCCGTCTGGCCGCCGAAAATGGAGGGCGTACCTACGAAGCCCAGGCCAGCCTGCGGGCAGCACTACAAAAATTGCAACTCCAGACGGATCTGGTCGGTCATACCGGGGCAGTCAACCAGCTGGCATTTAGTCCCAATCGAGAGCAATTGGCAACTGCGGGAGTAGACGGCACAATTCGGATTTGGTCGCTCAAAACCTATACATTGCAACACCTCTGGCAATGGCAACCCACCCAGTCTGCCCCGCCAACCGCAAACGCACCAGGGACTGCGACTCCTGCCATCACCACCATTGCCTTTAATCACGACGGTAGCCAACTGGCGGCGATCGCGGCCAATACGCCCCTCATCCAGATCTGGTCAATGGTATCGGGCGTACAGCAATTCCAGCTAAGGGGAAGCGGGCGTACCGTTACCGGATTGGCATTCAGCCCCAATGGACATTGGATTGCGACGGCCAGTGCTAATCACACAGTGCAAATCTGGCGGGCAAGCAACGGCCAACTTTATCGCCAGGTTCCCGTCAAGGCTAATATCCGGAGCATGAGTTTCAGCCCTAATAGCCAGTCATTAATGGTTGCCAGTGGTTCTATCGTCGCACTCTGGCAAGTAAGCAGCAAACAACCAACACAGATCTTACGCCACCCCACCCCGGTTGTGGCTGCCGGGTTCAGCCCCAGTGGTCATGTCGTCGTCACGCGGGGCCGCGATGGGCGGGTGCGGGTCTGGCATACCAAAACTGGACGGTTACGCTACAGTCTGCCATCCCAGACGCAGCAACTACACCCGACACTGTTACAACCAGTACTCTTTAGTCCAGACGGCCAATTATTTGTGACCCCCGATCAACGGCACGGTATCCGTCTATGGCGGACTGGTTCCGGTGAACCGGCCCTCACCCTGGCTCGATCCGAGCAAAATACAACGCTGGCAGGTAGCATGATGGCATTTAGCCCCAACGGACAGGTCATCGCCATCCACGCCCCCAGTCGAGATCGCCGTTCTCCCTCAAGCATCGAAATATGGCATACCCATACCGGGCAATTGCTCAACACGTTACAGGGACAACCCGGATTGATTCAGGCCATGCAGTTTAGCCCGGATGGCACCCTATTAGCGACCGCCAGTTCTAATGGCACAACGCGCCTGTGGAGCGCCGAAATGGGTAGCGAATTGCCCAGCTTCAAACTGCCCAAGGAGCAAATTCGGTGGGTCGCATTCCAGGGGGACGGTAATGGTAGTACGGGCATAGACAATGGGGCGATCGCCCGTGCCACTTCCACTCTCAACCAGCCAACCCCGGTAGACATGAGTGGGGCAGAACGGATCATGACGGTTGCCATTGATGGCACCTTGCAAAACTGGCACATTCCCCAACAAATCGAGCAGTCAACCAACCCAGTACCTGTTAAACCCGGTCAGATGCCCCTGGTAGATCAGACGGCAATGGCAGTAAGCAACCCGTCAATGGGTAATAATTTCCTGACCTTATTAACAGACACGATGGGGGCGTTTGTTAAACGGTTGCAGCCGCCCGTCCAACCAGCACCTGTGGGTAATTGGCAGCGTCTGGCAGCCGCGATACCCAAACCTTTGGGAGAAGTCAGTAATACCTCAGCGCCCGCTGCAGCAATACGTGCGAACCCGACCAATGCCAAGATGCCTCTACCACAGGGCAGTCTCCCCCAACACCTGCCTATCGCCACCCATTTGACCAGTGTGGCTTTCAGTCCGGCTACCCGGTCGATCGCGATCGCCACGGATTTCGGTGAACTAGAAATTTGGCAGGAAGAACCCGATGGGAATTTCACCCGGAGACAGCAGTTAGAAAAACCAGCCGCACCCACGGATGCTGTGATGTTCACCACCGGGGCGGGCATTAAAATTGTGCGCCACCTGGCATTCAACGCCACAGGTCAAACCCTGGTAGGTGTCAGTCAGGCAACCATTTATCTATGGGATGTGGCATCGGGCAAAATCATGCAACAGTTGCAGGGCCACACGGGGAATGTCGAACAGGCAAATTTCAGTCCGAATGGGCAATGGCTTGTCAGTGCCAGCCGCGATCGCACAGTTCGCATCTGGGAAGTTACATCGGGCAAATTGATTCATACCCTCTCCCATCGCGAACCAGTTAGTAGCGCCCGGTTTAGTCCCAATGGCAACCTGCTCGTAACCGCTAGTTGGGATGGTACCGCGAGGATCTTAGATGCCCGTACTGGTGAGCTTCAGGTTATTCTGACGGGCCATCAGGGGGCAGTTTTGGGCGCAGAATTTAGCCCCGATGGGCATACCTTAGTCACTGCCAGCGTTGATGGTACAGCCCGCCTTTGGGATGCCACCACAGGTACGGAACAGGCCACCCTGCGCCCATTACAGGACACTGATGATCCCTTCCAACAGGCATTCTTTAGTCCCACGGGGCGACACGTGGCTACACTCAGCCGGAGTGGGCAGTTGTACGTTTGGGTCACAACCTGGGATGGGTTACTGGCACTGGCCCGCGATCGCAGCCATCGGCAACTCCAACCGGACGAATGCTTGCGTTACCTCCGCCTGCCTCCCAACGCCTGTCCCACCCTGGCTACCGCCGAGAAAAGCTAGCAGGCGGGGGCAGCAAATCAAACTTAGGCCAGGGGGTTATGCTGGCGGGTGACTTCCAGATAGATATGTTCCAGGCGCACGGGTTGACGTGAGATTGCATCGATCGGGATGCCCTCAAACTGGGTCAGGATGTCTTTCAAATCGAGGGTTTTGGGTTGCCAGAACGCCAGGTCATGACCATAGTGACGATGGGGAAGACCCAACTCCTGGGCACGGGCGATCGCCTGGTCGGGCTGAGAGGTTTGCACCACAATAATTTCTTCGGCAGGGATGAGTCGGCGGAGTTCCGGTAAGGTTCCTTCGGCCAGAATGCGGCCCTGCTTGAGAATGCCAATGCGCTGGCAAAGTCGTTCTGCCTCGTCGAGGAGATGGGTTGTCAGCAGAATGGTAATGCCCTGTTGTTGCAACTGGCGGATAAGTTCCCATAACTCATAGCGAGCTTCAATATCCAACCCTGTAGTGGGTTCATCCAGAATGACGAATTTGGGCTGGTGAATCAGGGCGATCGCCAGACTGAGGCGTCGTTGCATCCCACCACTGAGGGTTTCGGCGGGATGATTTGCCTGTTCTGTCAACCCAACGGCCGTGAGACAGATTTGAATTTGGTGACGTTGGCGTTTCCCGCGCACACCGTACAGGTTGGCAAAGAATTGGAGATTTTCGGTACAGGTCAGGCTGCGATACAGCAAGGTCTCCTGTGGTGCAACCCCAATCAGCCGTTTAGTCTGCGCGGAGATGGGTTGACCGTTGATTAACACCGTTCCCCGATCGGCCTGCAACAAGTTACAGAGGATATTGATCGTGGTGGTTTTACCAGCCCCATTAGGGCCCAGTAAACCATACACTTCGCCGGGGGCGATCGCGAAGCTCAGGTCTTGCAACACAGGCTGCTTACCGTAGGTTTTGGTCAGATTGGCAATAGTTAACACAAATTTTGACCAGAGATAGGGGCAGAGATAAACGCGGAAGGGGCATGAAACGCAACATCGCCTATTGTATGGCAGGCACCATTCCGGTGGGGGTCAGCCTGTACCTTCAGGCAGATTAAATTCTGGTAGGTCAATCCTACGCTGATCCTACGCTGAAGCCGCCCCTGGAGTGATACAGGTCATCAGCAACGCTTCCCAGCATCACCTGATCCAATCTGGATTGGTCACCTGTAGGCAATACCTCTATCACATGTTCTCGCAGTGAATGTCACCGGACGCGGGTGTGTTATATCACCAGACCGGAAGAAAAAAACCAACATGATTATCTTGTAAGCCCCATTTAGGAACGGAATTATGAAACTCTCTTATCGCGGTATCCCTTACGAACAAGCCCCCACATCCATCGAAACCACTGAAGGTGAAATCACCGGACATTATCGTGGTGCAACGACCACCTTCAAAGCCCGCCGGGAAACTCCCCTACCCGATGCGATTGTCAGCCTGAAATATCGTGGCGCTGGCTATCTGGGGTTACGTTAAGGTGTGTCATCAATCATCCCAATTTGAATTGTGATACCAATTTAACGAGTACCTTGTGCAGATACAACGGTTTGTAGAGGCGGGTTTAGCAGATGAAGTATCGGTAAAACCGATAGATCCTGGCAAAACCCGTCCCTACCAGAGCTGGCCTGTTTGTCATTAATTTGTACAAGAATTGCAAATTTAGGCAGGGGCACAGTTCCCGGTGGAAAGACTAGCTTAATTCCCGTGCCCAGGGTAAAGATAGCTCCGGTTTCGCCGGTTTATTGACTTTGGCAAACAATTTACCCGCCTGTTTCAAATCCACATTGCCCCCACTGATGACAACCCCAATGCGGGCACCCGGTTGCGCAACGACACCCTCCAGGAGAGCGGCGATCGCCAGTGCCCCAGTGGGTTCCACAACGATTTTCAACCGTTCCCAAAGAAAGAACATTGCCCGTAGAATGGCGGCCTCGGACACGGTCACCATATCATCCACATACTCCAATACCAGTGGAAAGGTGTACTGACCGAGGGACGGTGTTCGGGCCCCATCGGCAATGGTGTTGGGATGGTGAACCGTTTGCAAGGTGCGGGTGTGAAACGATCTCGTTGCATCATCGGCCAGTTTGGGTTCGACCCCAATCACCTGGCAGTAGGGTGATAGGGTACTGGCGGCGATCGCACAGCCGGAGAGCAAGCCACCCCCACCACAGGGAACCAGCAAAAAATCGACGCTGCCAACGTCTGCTAACAGTTCTTTCGCAGTTGTGCCCTGTCCTGCAATCACCTGGGGATGGTCGTAGGGTGGAATCAGGGTCAATCCCCGTTCCGTTGCCAGGGTGCGGGTCAATTCTTCCCGTGATTGGAACTGGGGTTTGTATAGCAATACCTCGGCACCATAACCCCGCGTTGCGGCCAGTTTCACAGCGGGAGCATCATCCGGCATGAGAATGGTGGTTGGAATTTGAAGCAACTGTCCAGCCAGGGCGATCGCCTGGGCATGGTTACCTGAGGAATAGGCAATTACACCCCGTTGCCGCTGTTCGGGTGACAACTGGGCGAGAGCATTGTACGCCCCCCGAAACTTGAAAGCGCCCATCCGTTGAAAGTTTTCGCACTTCAACCACACCTGGCTACGGGTCAACTGATCGAGCGTGGTCGAGGTCAGCACCGGGGTACGGTGGGCAACGCCCAGCAACCGTTCAGACGCCGCCACAATATCGGCGTAGGTAACCGCCGGGATTGCATCCGGTAAACCATTCGTTTCAGTTTGCTCTGTCATGACTTTCTGGGGGCAATGTCAACTGGGGCGATAGGGCCAATATCAACTGGTACACGTTCAACCAGCTTGTTCCGCATTTATCCCCATTCTATAAACCCACCTGCCCCCTACCGCTCGCCTTTCAGATAGGGCGTGCCCAATGCCGCAGGCGCATCGCTCCGGCCCTTGGTTTGCATCAACACCAGCAGAGTCAAGACGTAGGGAAGCATCAGCAGAAATTCATAGGGTAGATCTTTCACCCCCATTGCCTGAATCCGGTATTGCAGGGCGTCCGCCACCCCAAACAACAATGCCCCCACCAGTGCCCAAATGGGTTGCCAACGGGAAAAAACCACGAGGGCGATCGCAATCCAGCCCCGTCCAGCAGTGACCCCTTCAATAAATAACTTCAGTTGCACTACCGTTAGAAAGGCCCCCGCCAGTCCTGCCATCGCGGCACCTATCAACACACAGATGTAGCGAATACGAGTGACGTTCAACCCTGATGTGTCGGCGGCAGCGGGATTTTCGCCAACCGCCCGTAGTTCCATGCCCCAGGTGGTGCGAAATAGCAGAAACCAGCAGAGAAAGACCAGCAAAGCCGTGAGATAGACCATGCCATTGTGGTTAAACAGGACTTCGCCCACCACCGGAATTTGGGACAGTAGCGGGATGGGAATCGCTTCCAGGCCGGTGACCCGTGCCCCCATCGAGCCAAATTGGCGGCGATACAGGAACGCCGTCAGTCCCTGCCCCAACAAGACTAACGTGACACCAGTTACCACCTGGTCAGTTTTCAAACTGACGGTCAACACGGCCATGATTAGCCCCATGACGGCTCCTGCCAGTAATCCGGCGACCAGTCCCACCCAGGCAGCCAGACTCCCCATACCAGTGGCCTGTTCCACACTGTAAGCCACCACAAACCCGGACAAACCACCGACGAGCATAATGCCTTCCAGGCCCAAATTCATCACTCCCGCCCGTTCAGTAATGATTTCACCTAGGACTGCCAGCAACACGGGCACTGCCAGCCGAATACCAGCAGTCAGCAGGGCAACGAGAAAAGTCCAGGTGAGGAGTTCGTTGAAGGGCATGGGGGTTGAGTTAAAGTCAGGGTTGGTTTTGGCGCTGGGCGATCGCACTACCAGCTAACACCAGTAAGACAACGAGTGCCTGCAGCACCTGGGCAACGGCAGCCGGGACTTGCAGCACCACATTCAAAGATTGGGCACCCACCATCAGTGCCGCAAAGAGGAGGGCGGCGACCATGACACCAACGGGGTGCAACTGCCCCAGCAGGGCAACGAGAATGCCGGTAAAGCCATAACTGTCGGAAATGTCGCCTTTCAAGCGAGTATAGGTGTAACTGACTTCGATCATGCCGGCCAGTCCGGCCAGACCACCGCTCATCATTAATGCCACCAGAATGCTCAGGCTGGTATTGATGCCAGCACTACGGGCAACACTACTACTGGCACCAACAGCCCGTAGTTTAAAGCCCCAGGGTGTCCGCCAGAGAAATACGTAAATGACACCAACCAGCAAAAAAGCCATCAATACGCCGATGTGTAGTCGGGAACCCAACAGGGTTGGAATCTGAGCATTGCTACTGAACTGGGCCGATTCGGGCAAAAAGCCATCTGGTTGTTGCAGTGGTAGGCGGGCAGCGTACTGAACCAGCAGTATGGCAATGTAGTTCAGCATCAAGGTACAAATAATCAGGTTCATCCCCCGCCGAATATAGAGGAGTCCGGCGATGCCACTCCAGAAAGCTCCACCAACGATACCGGCCACCAGCATCAGCGGCATCAGGAATCCGGCTGGTAAGTTGGGCAGGGTCAAGGCCACGACGCTACTGCATAAAGCCCCCATGAAATATTGCCCTTCGGCCCCAATATTCCAGACTTTGGCACGGAAAGCGACGGTCAGCCCCAAACCAATAATGAGCAGGGGCGTGGCTTTCAACAGCGTCTCAGTTAACTGGCGCGTACCACCCCAGGCCCCAGCCAGCATGACACCGTATGCCTGCAAGGGATTCGCCCCACTCAATTGAATCAACACCCCACCCAGGAGCAACGCCAGGATGACACCGGCCAGGGGCGCGAGGGGTTTCAGTCTTGGCCATTGCAGCGCGGTCATGGGTAATTATCCGTTGCTGTTTGCTGTTTGCCTGCCATCAGCAAACCAAGATGGTGGACATCGGCTGTCTTGCCATCCAGCCAACCCACGATCGCCCCTTCATACAACACGGCAATGCGATCGCTCAGGCTGAGAATCTCCTCCAGTTCCGTGGAAATGAGGAGAATGGCAACTCCCGCATCGCGGCGGGCCCGCAGTTGGGCATGGACAAATTCGGTCGCACCAATGTCTAAGCCACGGGTTGGTTGTGCCGCCAATAACACCTGATGGTCACGACTCAGTTCCCTGGCAAAGATCACCTTCTGGGCATTGCCACCCGACAGTTTACCAGCGGCAGTATTGACCGAGGGTGTCCGAATCAAAAACTGCTCCACCAGGGCGATCGCCGCCTTGTGTATTGCCGCAGGACGTAACAACCCTCGCCAGCAGAAGGGGGGTCGGTCAATGTCCTTTAAGGCAAGATTTTCGGCAACGGAAAACTCCGTTAACAACCCCATTGCGTAACGGTCAGAGGGCACATGGGCAAGTTTTCCAGTCAGTTGCAGATTACCCTCAAGAGGCGAACGTAACCCACTGATGACTTCTTCCAACTCTCGCTGGCCATTGCCATCCACCCCAGCAATACCCACAATCTCACCGGGGGAGACAGCCAGATCCACCCCCCGGAGCGCGGGACGCTGATGGTTACCCATGACCCACAGGTTCTTTAACTGCAGGGCCGGGGTAGCCGTTGCCCCAGGGGTGCGATCGCCCGTCCATGCCGCTGCGGGTCGTTGCAGGTTAACATCCCGCCCGACCATCAGTCTGGCGAGGGTTTGTGCCGTACATTCTGCAGTGTTGAAAGTACCAACGGTTTGCCCATCCCGTAACACGGTGACGCGATCGCTGGCAGCCATCACTTCGTTCAACTTGTGGGTAATGAGAACGATCGCGGTTCCCTGGTTGGCCAGTTGCCGTAACGTGGCGAGTAATTCTGTGGCCTCGGCTGGCGTTAATACAGCGGTTGGTTCATCCAGAATCAATACATTCGCCTTGCGGTATAGAGCCTTCAGGATTTCGACCCGTTGCTGTTGGCCCACCGACAGTTGCCAGACTAATGCCGCCGGGTCAATATTTAAACCGTACTGGTCGGCCAGCATTCGTAACCGCTGGTACAACCGTTGGGGAGACTCGCGCAGCCAGGGGCGATCGCCCTGGCCCAGCACAATATTGTCTGCAACGGTAAAGTTTTCCACCAGCATGAAGTGTTGATGCACCATGCCAATGCCAGCGGCGATCGCATCTCTGGCAGCACGGAACCGAACCCGCTCTCCAAACAGGTAAATTTCGCCGGCATCTGGTTCATACAAACCACAGAGCAGATTCATCAGCGTGGTCTTGCCCGCCCCATTTTCCCCTAGCAGAGCGTGAATTTCACCCGCACGAACCGTGAAATCAACCGCCTGATTGGCAATAATGCCCGGAAAGCGTTTGCTGATTCCCTGCATGGAGACGGCTACCACAGCCTTTGAAGTGATTGCTTCCGTGGTCATCAACCCGTCCTACTTAGGTACAAACGGCACCTTTAGCTGACCCGACGCAATTTTAGCAGTCGTGTCTTCCAGCAATTTGATCGTGTCGTTACCAACTTTTTCCTTAAAGGCTGGATTGATTTCAACTTTGATTACCTTGTCTGCCACACCCATCTTGTAGTACTGGTTGGCGAACTTGCCGGTTTTTGTGTCATCTACCATGCGGGTAAACAGCGGCTCCATCTCCCATAGCAGGTTAGAGACCACGACCGTATCGCCCAGAGACGACATATCTCCCACATAGCTAGTGGCATAGCCACCTTTCGTTTTTGCCGCCTCAATCTGACCAATGGTCGGGCCCTGTCCACAGCCAATCCAAAAGTCCACCCCGGTTTCAGCCTGGGAAAGGGCAGCCTCCTTTGCCTTCGCCACATCATCCCAGTTCCCAACCGCCGCACTTTTCAGGGTGGCATCTGGCTTAATTGTTTTTGCGCCTGCCAGCATGGCTTCTCCCATGGAGTGACACACGGGAATATCAAACCCGTACAATGCCCCCAGTTTGCCAGCTTTACTCAACTTGCCTGCCACCAACCCCACCAGATAGGCTCCCTCATAAAAGGGTTGGTCATAATCGGCCACGTTAGATCCCGTTTTGCCAATACCACCCGCCCAGGCAAAGTTGACATTGGGAAACTCTTTGGCGACCTTAAATACTGCGTCTCCATAATTAAACGAATGCGCCACGATGGTGGTGTAGCCTGCTTCCGCATGTTGCCGCAGCACCTTTTCGATATCGGCATTGGAGACTGATTCAGAAACGATCACGTCCATCCCTTTTGCTTTCATTGCCTGGGCCGCTTCGAATGCCCGCTGGTTCCAGGACTTATCAGTCGGCGGCCCATTAATGATCAAAGCAAACTTTTCGCCTTTCCCCTCTGCCGCAGAGTTGGCCGGACTGGTCGGTGTCGTCGGTGCGGGTGACTGCGTTGTCGTCGGTGCCGTACAGGCAACCAGGGCAACCAATGGAGCAGTGAGTAGGAGTCCTGATAGGCGAGGGAAACGGTGGATGGTCATGTTGTTTGGAGTTAGGGAACGAAAGAGGCGCAGCGAAAAGGAAAAATCCTAGCGAGAAATTTTAGTAGGTTGCCTGTAACAGGCTGACCAGGTAGTCGCCTGACAGAATCGGGGGATATTTGGGAGGATTGTCCGGGCTCTGGCAACTATCAATGCAGGCGATTTCGGCATCACAGTCAGGTTGGCAAAAGAACGCTATCGAATAACGGGATTTGTGGGCCCGATCGCCGGTAGGAATTCCGACCCGGTGTTTGGTGGAGCGGAAAACATCATTACTCCAGCGTTGGATGAGATCACCTGTATTGACCAGTACTGTATCGGGAATACAGGGAGCAAGCAACCACTGACCATCAGTGGTTTGCACTTCTAAACCACCCACATCATCCTGAAACAGAAGGGTAATCGATCCATAGTCAGAATGGGCCCCGGCCCGAATTTGACCTGGCTCAGGTATCTGTGACATGGGTGGGTAATGGAGCAGACGTAACACGTGTTCCCGCTTCTGGTGGCGATCGCTAATGAAGGAATCGGGCAGTTGCAAGGCCAGTGAAAAAGCCCGGAAGACATGGTTGGCGGTAACAGTACAGGCATCAAAAAACTCTAGCACTGTCTGCCGAAATGCATCGTCATGGGGAAGCCATTTGTTCTGGGTTAAGGCCGGATTCGTGGTATCGGGTGAGCTGGCAGTCGCACCTTCGACACCGGCATTAAAACATTCCTTCAAATCACCGGGCTGGTTGGGATCGAGCCGTTCGCGTAACATACCAACATAACCCCGGTTGCTAAACTCACTCGACCAGGCTAGTTGTTCCTTCTCTGCCAACGGTCTGGCAAAAAAGCGTTGACTTTGACCAAAGACGCGATCGAGCAGGTCACGGGGTACTCCATGCTGTTTGAGGTACATAAACCCAACGTGATGACAGGCTTGATAAATTTCCTGGGCAACCTGCTGCTGCTGGGCGGTAGTGCCCGAAATAAATGGCCCGAAGTCAATCACGGGAATGGTTATCGGTGCCGATGTTAGAAGAACGCTCATCAATCTGTTCCTGAACTTAAACTGCCATGTGGGTATTGCAATGCTAGATTTCGCTACCAGTAGTCTTCATACCAGTACTCTTTATATCAGCGGTGTACCAACCAATACTTCCCCTGGTGGGGGGCTGCGCGTCGAATCTGACCGTAAAATCTGCCCATAAGACGGTCGGGTCGGGTCGGGAACAGCCATTTCAGGAAGAATTCATCCAGAGTTCGGATCCTCTCTACGTCTCTCATTCCCGATGTGACGGGCCGCTACTCACTCAACTAAATATCTGCGCCTACTGTATACAATCAAACATCGCCCAGGGGTTGTATTGTTCACTACGATTTCGTCACGGGGGACTACCCTGGTGTCCCAACGGCAACCGTTACAATAACAGAGGTGGTTTGGTTAGCTTTTTGGTAGCTCTTTAAAGACATGCAGGTAGCTTCGACAACAGCAGCGGTTCCCGGCCAATATTGGCAGTGGCGGCAACAACAAATTTACTACGTCAAAGCCGGCACCTATCATCCCCAACGTCCACCGTTGCTATTCATTCATGGGTTTGGGGCATCAACAGACCACTGGCGGAAAAACATTGCCGGGTTACAGACCGAGTTCCAGGTATGGGCAATCGACTTGCTGGGGTTTGGGCGATCGGCAAAACCTGACTGGCAATACAGTGGCAATCTCTGGCGCGATCAACTCCATGACTTTATTACCGAGGTCATTGGGCAACCAGCGGTATTAATTGGTAACTCATTGGGTGGCTATGCGTCTCTGTGTGTCGGCGCGCAACGGCCAGAGGCTGCCGCTGGTGTTGTTCTGATTAATAGTGCCGGCCCATTTACCGATATTCAGGGCACGACCAAGCCCGATCCGGTGCGAGAAGTCATGGGTAAATTCGTCCAGACACTCTTTCGGCAAGACTGGGCCAGCTTTCTGCTATTTCAATATGTGCGGCAGAAGCCCATCATTCGCCGCACGCTAGAACAGGTCTATCTAGATCAGAGTGTGGTCACAGAAGAATTGATTGAAGATATTTACCGTCCCTCCTGCGACCCTGGTGCAGCACGGGTGTTTGCGTCCGTATTTCGGACACCCCAGGGTGAGAAGGTGGATGTGTTATTGGGACAGTTAACCTCACCCTTACTGATGCTATGGGGTGAGGCAGACCCCTGGATCAATGCCAGGGAACGGGGGGCCAAATTCCGGCGCTACCATCCCCATTTGACGGAATACTACCTGCGCGCGGGCCATTGTCCCCATGATGAAATCCCTGATCAGGTGAATGATTTAGTCCGCTCCTGGTGTCTCAATCAGGTAGCTGGCATCGCTCCCCCCTAAACCACACCGTCAGTTTTGCCAAACCCTGACAGTACCATCCCAACTGGCACTGACGAAGGTTTTCGTATCGGCATGGAAGGCGATCGCTGAAATGGCCGTATGTCCAGCGAGGACACCCATTTCCTTCGCCGTCCGGGGGTTCCAGAACTTAATCACATCCCCCCCGGTGGCCAGTAATTTGCCATCGGGGCTGAATGCCAGCGCACTAATGCGTCCCGGCTCAGTGGTGAGGGTGCGTTTTTCGCGCCAGTTCTGGGCACTCCAGAGTTTAACCGTGCCATCGTTACTGCCGCTGGCGAGGGTTTTGCCATCCGGGCTAAATGCCAGGACGGACACTGCCTGCGTGTGCGCCTGGAAGAATTTTAGTTCTTTGCCTGGGACTGGTTCCCAGACGGCGATCGCCCCATCGCCCCGACCGCTAACCAGGAGGTTGCCCACCGGACTAAATGCCAGTGCATCAATGCGGTGTCGCTGGCCTGATAGCTCCTGTTGTCGCAGTAGTTCCCCCTGTCCCTGTTGGGTACCCAAATCCAGCAGTTTGATGGGGTCATATAGACTGCTACTGGCCAGGGTTTGACCATCCGGCGTCACGGCCATGCTCAGCACCGTATCCGTATGACCGACAATCGAATGCAGCCGCCTGCCGCTATGCAATTCCCACATTCGGATCGTTTTGTCTGCACTACCGCTAAGCAATAACCTGCCATCGGGACTGATTGCCAACGAATAAACAATATCGAGATGACCGGGTAACGTCCGCTGGGGTTGACCGGTTTGCACATCCCACAGTTTCACGGTGGTACCACTGGTCGTTGCCAGGATCGGTTCGGTGGGGCTGAGGGCGATCGCATACACCTTCCCCATACTCATCAAGCGATGCACACATTGCCAGTTCTCTGGCTGAGTTGTGTTTTTGGCCGCTGATCGCCGCTTCTTGGGTGGGGCAACCGCCGCCTCTGGAGGTGCAGCCATCGCCTCTGGAGGGACAGCCACAACGACCGGTGGTACCGCCGCCACCACGGGTACCAGGGGCGGAATTGTCTGCGAGCGGGCGCGCGGTTGCACAGGCAGAGGGGCACCAATGACCGAAACCTGGGGCACGGATTGGACGGGCTGCGGTTCCAAATCTTGCAAGACTGCCGTTGCCGATGGATAACGGTGATTCAGGGCAGGTTCCAGGAGCCGATCCAGAATTTGCCCCAACCGCTCACTAATGGGGCTGAGCAAATACCGCCGCCAGACCCAGGCATCCTGCCCCGGATCGAATAAGTCAAAAGGCGATCGCTGCGTCAGCAAATGCACACAGGTCACCCCCAAACTGTACAAATCGCTGGCAAATACCGCCTTACCCCGTGCCTGTTCAGGGGGAATATACTCCGGGCTGCCAATTGTCGTGCCCGTGTGCAACAGTGCCGTACCAATGGCTGACTTCGCCGCACCAAAATCAACCAGTACGAGGTGGCCAGCCGGAACCTGCCCACCTGTTTGTTCGTAGTGGCGACGCAGTTCGTACAGTAACCGACTGGCATCGGCCACCAGCAGTTGCCGCTGGGCAAAGGTCAGATCGGCATAGCGGCTAAACCCATCGGCAATTTGTTGCCAGCGCCGGTAGACGGCGATCGCCAGATCCTTTGGCGGGTGGGCAAAGCCCTTACTCAGCAGGTCACTAAACTGGGAGCGGTTGCCGACAAAATCCTGAAAACCACGGGCAGTTTCCAACGCAAGTGCCTGGAGCAAGCCAGCCCAATCCGGTTGGCCGTTCCGCCGTTGTCTACTACCAACCCGACTACCCGACACCAGGATGACGTTACTGGGTTTGATATCGCGATGAATCACCTGGTGGGAGTGGATAAACTCCAGCACGGGTAATAAACTTGCCAGCACTTCGCGCACCTGCGCCTCGGTAAAGGCACCCTGTTCCTGTAACACCTCAGTCAGGGTCCTACCATTAATAAATTCCTGTACCAGATACTGATGCGAACCCTGATTAAAATGGGCCAGCAGTGCCGGAATTTGGGGATGGCTACCTAACTCCTCCAGGCGAATTGCTTCCTGCTCAAACAGGTCAGCCGCTTTCTTGAGATGACGGCTCCCCTGGCTAACTGGCAAAAATTGTTTGACCACACACCGGGGCTTGGAGGGCTTGTCTTCGTCGATCGCCAGAAACGTTCTGCCAAAACCACCCTGTCCAATTGGTTTAATGGGACGGTAACGGTCTTTCAGCAACAACTTTGCCCCACAGTTCCGGCAACACTCTAAGCTGTCGGGGTTCTGGGGCTTGCGGCAATCGGGGTTGAGACAATAGCTCATACCTGACGGCTACCAGGTGAGAGAACTAGATAACATGTTATTTGAGCCAGATAAGTCTGCGATGGGAATCAGTGGACAAGTTACCGTAAACGGTCAGCATGTCCGCTGGTGGACAGACAAGAGTTCTGATAATACCAGTTTCCCCCATCCTCTCCTAGTCCATCTACGGTTTCTAAAGCCCTTGAGAGAATAACCATTTCCACCACAGAACCATGTTGTAAACGTTGTAAACAATCCCCCTCGTAGGGGCGTAGCATTCGGCATCAAATCTATGGTTCAAAGCAAAGACTGCCGCCGAATGCTACGCCCTTACAACCCATCACCGTATAGTTCCGATCGCGTGAAATCGCATCCCCTGATCTATCAGAGCAAAGACTGCCGCCGAATGCTACGCCCTTACAACCCATCACCGTATAGTCCGATCGCGTGAAATCGCATCCCCTGATCTATCAGAGCAAAGACTGCCGCCGAATGCTACGCCCTTACAACCCATCACCGTATAGTCCGATCGCGTGAAATCGCATCCCCTGATCTATTCAGATCGTCACACCAGATAGTTGATCAACAATTTAGATTCATCCCTCGCCATACTCTTGTTTCCGATGGTTGGATTTGTCAAACAATTAAAGATGGGGTTGTTGACGATCGCTGCGATCGCCCTCTCCGCCTGCCAATCAACCAGTTCTGCTGATCCAGCCACCGTCACCATTCGGTTAAGTGGCTGGCAGAGTAATCCGAATGAGAAAAAACTTTTAGAGAAAGTATTACGAGAATTCGAAGCCCAAAATCCCACGATTAAGGTCAAATACGAAACCATCAATAGCGAGTATATGGATGTGATTAAAACTCGCCTGATTGGGGACGTTGCGCCGGATGTTTTTTATTTGGATTCCTTTGAAGCGCCATTGTTAATGAAACAGGGTGTTTTAGAACCGTTAGATCGCTACATGACTGCCGCCTTTAATCGGGTGGATTTTATCCCGGCCCTACTAGCCGCTTTCCAATACCAGGGCAAACTCTACGGTTTACCTAAGGATTTTTCGACTCTGGCTTTAATCTATAACAAACAGGCTTTTGCCGAAGCTGGCATTCGTCAACCACCCCAAACCTGGGATGATTTGGTAATCGCTTCTAAGAAACTCACACGCCAAGATCAGACTGGCAAAATTGCGCGATATGGCTTTGGTCTGGCACCAGAACTGGCCCGTCAAGTTTATGTGATTCAGGCATTTGGTGGTCAGTTAGTAAACGCTGATGGCTATGCCAGCTTTGCCACCCCAGCAGGTTTACAAGGCTTGCAGTTAGTTGTTGATCAGTATCGGCGCGATCGCTCCTCTGCCCAACCCACTGACGTTGGTGCGACCTGGGGCAGTGAAATGCTCGGACAGGGCAAAACGGCAATGGTGATCGAGGGTTTATGGTCTATTCCCTACTTCAAAGAAACCTTCCCGGATCTACCCTTTGCCACGGCGGAAGTACCAACCATAAATGGGAAACGGGGCACAATGGCATTTACCGTTGCCTATGTCATGAATCGGCAGAGCAAACATAAGGATGCTGCCTGGAAATTAATCGCTTACCTGACGGGAAAGCAGGGGATGAAAACCTGGGCAACTCAAGGTTTAGCCCTACCTGCAAGAAAGTCGGTACTGAGCGAGATGGGGTACGATCGCAATCCAATATATGCGCCCTTTACGCGCAGCATCCGTTACGCCACGATCTGGCAAGCTGGAGAAAATTTACCAACAATTCGGGTGAACTTCAACAACCAATTTGTTAGTGCCCTGCTGGGTGAACAATCCCTCCCAACAGCGATGCAGAAAGCACAGGAAACCGCCAATCGCGAAATTTATTTAGCCAATTAATGTTGCAATCCTATTTGATTGGTGAAAAAGCTGGAGAAGACTGTCCCTGGTCATTGATCATTCGATTCGGATTAAAGAGATTTCTAAGAAAACAAATGCCTGTAGGGGCAGGTTTAGCACTTTGACAAAACCTGCCCCTACGCAA